>JAKPCG010000087.1 GCA_029553365.1 Acidobacteriota bacterium
TCGTCTTTCAACTCTTTGACAAATCCTGTGACCTGCTGGCGATTCCATTCGAGCCAGGCATTCCAGTGGGGATTGCCGGAGTCACGCGCCTTAAGGCTATTAAAATCGATGCCCGTTTCGTCCTTAAAAAGCTGGAGAGTCTTCGGGTCATGGCTGAAATAGGGCTCGGTCGGCTCGCAGGGAAATCGGATATAATCGAGGTGAACCCAATCGACGCCATATTTTTTGACCAGTTCGGTCATCAAGCTAATTTCATAGGCGCGGACTTCGGGCAGGGCCGGATTGACCGTCCGGACCATCTCGCGGGCAGGGCCAACAATCAGCCATTCAGGATGCTGCCTGACCTGTCCGAGGAGTGCCCCTTCCGGGAAAACACAGAACCAGGGATGAACTGTCATCTTCCGCTGGCGGGCTTCGGTCAGGAAGACGCCGAAGAAATCCCAGTCATAGGCTGGATCTTTAACCCCGATGTCGCTCTGATAATAAAGGTAGCCGCTGGTGTCCTTGACCAGCATGATGAGCGTATTAATACCGGCCTTAGCATAGTCATCGAGCACAGTTCTCATCTTAGACAGGGCTTCAGCCTGCTTTGGACCAAACATGCCTGGATGCATCCAGACTCCGCTGATCCAGGCGTCCTCGTCCTCAGTCCGGGCTGACGTTTTTGTTTTTTTCGTTTGCGATTTTGTTTTAGATTGAGCCTGAGCTGGAAGCAGAGATGGCGGTGGGGGCGAGGGTCGGGCGAATAAAGTGCTGGTCTCAGGTCCAGGGGTGCTTCTGGTTTCTGCTGTCGGTGCGGCTGGTGCTTTAGATCGAGCCTGACCTTGAAGCTGAGACTGGCGCCAGACCTGCCAGGCTGGAGGTTCGGCCTCAACCTGAGCGGCCTGCACGGCCCGGGCCTGAGCCCGCGCTTCAGCCTGAAGCAGAATCTTAGCCTGGGGTAGCGTCTGAGTCCGCACTTCTGGTTTCAGTTGACCATGAGGCTGAAGTTCAGCGGCCAGCCTTAAAGCTTCTGTCAATTCTCTTGGGCTGGACAAATCAACCAACTGGGTCTTGCCTTCACATGCTTGATCGTGGCTGTTGCGGTCATTAGCCTCGGCAGCACTGGCCGATAGAAGAAAATTTCCTGCTGCCAACGGGACTAGTCCAAGGACAAAGATGAAGCTCACACCATAAATTAAAGCTCGCCGCATCCAATCCAGGGACTTAATCCTGATGAAGTTTAATGCCGTGGGTCTTGAACCCGATTTTGTTCTCATGCCCTCACCTCTTCCATATGGGGACGTGATACTCTGTCCCTCTTTTTCCCCAACCTATCTATTTGATAATTAATAAGTTAAAAATTGGGGACGTGATACTCTGTCCCCGGGACAGAGTATCACGTCACCGGATAAAACCAGCCCCCAGGACAGCTTCGTCTTCATAAAAGACAGCCACCTGGCCTGGCGTTATCGCCTTATAGGGAGTCAACAGGATGACCTCGGCTGAATTTTCTGGGGCGCTCTGACCTCCATCCTGACTGTCGTCGCTACGGCTTCGATTATCACCCATTATCACCCGGCATTCGAGTTCGGGCGATCGATAACGCACTTTGACTGTAGCCTCAATCGTTTCGCCACCGGCGGCAATCCGTCCAACCCAGTTTATCCCATCGACATAAAATTTTGTAGCGAGCAGGTCTTTTTCCTCTCCGATATAGATAGTATTGGTGGCAGCATCAATTTTGACGACATACAGACGGCCACTGCTGCTGGCGATCCCCAGACCGCG
>JAKPCG010000108.1 GCA_029553365.1 Acidobacteriota bacterium
ATCGAGGTGGTGACGATGCAGGCTGTCTCCGGTGCAGGCTACCCCGGCGTTAGTTCACTCGATATTATGGACAATATTAATCCATACATAAAAAACGAAGAGCAAAAAATTCAACACGAAGCAAAAAAAATTCTTGGCGAGAGAAAGCCGGACAGAATTGAACCGGCCAGCTTCAGCCTTGAAGCCCAGTGTAATCGGGTGCCGGTGGTGGACGGACACCTGCTCTCGGTTTTCGTCAGGACAGAGGAAAAAGTCACCGTCAAAGAAGTGATTAAAGCCTTTAAAGATTTCGCTCCACTTAAAAGCCATAAGCTCCCGGCGGCCCCGGAAAGGCCGGTAATCTATTGGCCTGATCTCGAAGCTCCACAGCCAAGATTACATCGGAATTCGGGTGGCGGTATGAGTGTGAGCATCGGCAGATTGACTCAGATTTCAGAAAAGCAAATACGTTTTGTCGCCCTGGTGCATAATACCATCAGAGGCGCGGCAGGCTGTGCTCTCTTAAACGCTGAAGCTTACGATTTATTAATGGGGTAAATGAAAGCTCAAAAACATTTAGCCTGCTTTGTTCATAAAACTGAAAATGTTTCGCGATTTTTAATTAACGTTGATAAAAAATCAGGATATGAGACGATTTTATTAAATCTGTTCGTATCCCTCATTTTTCCTGGGAATAATCTATGAGGCTGACAATAAAATAAGTTGGCCTGAGTTGTTGGCGAGTTATAGCGAATTATACAGGTTAGCTGCGGAGAGATTTTATGTTATTTATCTTTTCTTTTTTGTAGAAACAAGATGTTTTTAATGCCTGCCCGCTATTTCCCTTTAGTTTTACTTCATCATCAGGCGGATGGGGTTTATCATCTAAAGAAAGCCTTTTTCTTTTAGCCAGGCCTCATTAAAAATGGTACTCAAATAACGAGAAGCACCATCAGGAAAGACGGTGACTATTCTGGCTGGTTTTTCTAAACTTCTGGCCAGTTTTATTACTCCCCAGAGAGCTGCCCAGCTCGAGGCGCAGGCCTTTAACTTTTCTCTATCACCAACTCGAAAAAATTAAAGATATCTGGCAGGCTTGAGAACTATTAGCCTGTCTTCCAACCAAACTCAGCTTCGAACGTGTTAACCGTCAGACGGTTGTTATTAATCTCCCGGCCAGAAATCTCGAGCCTGGATCTGATGGCAGCTGTCTTGCTGGAGGTCTGTTTTTGGGCTATGATTAATAGCAATAAAATTTTAAGCGAGAAAAAAATGGCTCAAAAAGACAAGGTAATAACCGCTGAATATGGCGAAAAGGAAGCCAGGGCCGGCCTTAAGACCAGGTTGCCTGAAATTGAGACTTTTCCCAATCAGTTTCCTGATTATGAGATAACCATTGAAATTCCAGAATACACTTCTGTCTGTCCGAAAACCGGCCTGCCTGATTTTGGTATTATTACGATCTGGTACATTCCAGACAAAAAAGTCATGGAGCTTAAATCGCTTAAAATGTATATCCTGGCATACCGTAATCTTGGAATATTTTATGAGAATGCCGTCAACCGCATTCTGGAAGATGTGGTTAAAGCCTGCCAGCCGAAAAAGGCTCTGGTCAGAGGAGAATTTACGCCGCGGGGTGGGTTGAGCTCAGTCGTTGAAGCCCGCTATCCGCGTGGCGAATAAAAAATTTCAGTCTGTCAGCAAAAATAAAAAGAAAAAAAATGGGAAATGAGGAATTTTATAAATACGGCCGGAAAACTGGAGTCAAAGTCGGACCGGACTTTATCGAGACAGCAGCAGAAGCAAGCAGCGCAGGCAGTTCAGATTTTGCTGGCCGGGGAGAAGCAAAGTCAACGAGGTGCACCAGTTCAGATTTATCCAGCCCTGAGAAGCCGGCTGATCTGACAGCTGCTGGCCCGGCTTCCGGACTTGATCTCAGCATAAAAATTAATGCAGCTGCCGTCGGCGAGTTCGGGACAGGGAGCGACTCGCCGGCCGGAAGATGCGACGCTTACTCCTCGAGCGCGGTCCTGGCTGCTGCAGGGCCGGCGATATATGTCTCCGACCAGACAGTGGGGACTTTTGTTCTCTCCACTGAAGATAAGGCCAGCAGAAAGCTCGAGTCTGTTGACCGGCCGGCACCCTTTGGCCTCACCGATCTCCTCATGATTTTGACCACCTTCATCTGGGGAGCCAATGTGCCGGTGATCAAGGTCTCCTTTTCCCAGCTTTCACCTCAGGCTTTTAATCTGACCAGGTTTTTGATCTCCTCTGCCCTTTATGCACTTATCCTCTGGCGGAGCGGGGAAGGCTTTAGAATCAAACGCGAGGATGTGCCGCGGGTGATATTACTCTCGCTCACCGGAATCACCTTTTATCAGGTCTTCTTCATTGCCGGTTTGAGCCGGACCGCGGCCTCTCTTATTTCCATGACCAATGCCATGACTCCTATTTTAATTGCCCTCTTGAGCGCTGTCCTTGGTTTTGAACGATTGCGACCGGCCGGCTGGTTCGGAATTTTGCTCTCGGTCGGGGGCCTCTATGCCGTTATCCTCGGGCGGCCGGATGGCTTTAATTTTAGAGGTTCTGAGGTCTCAGGCGTCGTTTTCAATCTTATTTCCTGTTTTCTGTGGGCTCTATATACCATTTATGCCCGTCCGGCCCTTAAAAATATGTCGCCGCTCAAGATGGCAGCTCTGACCAATATCCTGGGTACCATCTTTTACCTGCCCTTCGGCTGGAAACATTTTGTGCGAACAGATTTCAGCCGCGTCTCCCTGGGAGGCTGGCTCGGGGTTCTTTACTCGGCTCTACTGGCTCTCGTCCTGGCTTCGATTATCTGGTATAAGTCAATTGAGAGAATAGGCGGAGCCAGAACCGGTGTCTTCAGCAACCTGACGCCGGTCTTCGGCGTTCTGACGGCCTGTATCTTCCTTCATGACCGCATCACCTGGATTCAGGTAGCGGGCGTGCCGGTTATTTTCTTTGGTGTTTACCTGGCGAGAAACGGCCATAAGCTGGCTGGGAAAAAGG
>JAKPCG010000110.1 GCA_029553365.1 Acidobacteriota bacterium
TTTATGCTTGTTTCCAGTTTCTGGCAATACTACCAAAAGAGCCGACAAGCAACTTCCGAACTGGTTAAGCTCAGGACAAGGCTCTTTTCTCGCGCTTTCTCAACGGCTGGTCTGGCTGTAATTGATTTTTTGCCAGCTTTAGGAATTAATGTTCCACCTCTGGGCTTTATCCCTATTCTCTCTTTCGCTTTTCTCGGTGCCCCGGTTATCTGGCGATATCATCTGGTGGATATTACCCCGGCTTTTGCCAGTCAGGAAATCATAAATAACATGAGCGACGCCCTCCTGGTCTTCGATCGTGAAGGACTGGTTCAACTGGTCAATCCCGCTTTCTGCCAGCTGCTGGAGAAAAAAGAAGATGAGTTAAAAGGCTTCCCAGCCCGAACCATCTTACCGGGCCTTTTTAGCTCCAGAGAAATTCAGTTGGCACTGGACAACGGTTCAAGGGCCAAGTGCTCCTTTACGTTTAATTTGAAAGACAACAGAGAGCTTTTTCTTGAAGCCTCGCTTTCTCCCATCCAGAAGGCATCGGGCGAAGTCTTAGCCTGGGTGGTTCTAATCAGAGACATTACCGAATTAAAAAAGGCTCAGGAAAGACTTTCTCAATCTGAAGTGAGGTATCGAACAATTTTTGAAAATACCGGTTCAGCGACGATTATAATCGAAGAAGATATGACTATTTCCCTGGCCAACCGTGAGTTTGAAAAGATAGTTGGCCTGCCCAAAGAAGAAATTGAAGGTAGAAGAAAATTTACTCAATTCTTTATTCCTCCTGATGTGTTCCGGATGGTTGAATACCATCAGAAGCGGCGGATAGATCCTGAGGCCGTTCCTAAAAAATATACTTCTCATCTCCTGGATCAAGAAGGAAAAATCAGGGAAGTTCTGGTCAGCGTGGATATTATTCCTCAAACCAGGCAATCAATAGCCTCTTTGATGGATATGACTGACCTCAGACTGGCCGAAGAACAGATCGCCTTTCAGGTCGATATGCTAAGTCGGCTTTATCAAGGAGCTCGCACTCTATCTGAAACTCTCGATTTAGAGAAACTGGCCGGATTGGCTGTCCGCTACTCGGTCCAGGAGTTTGGCGCCAGATCGGCTTTTCTCCTGGTTCAAAATGAGGGAAAAGGATGGCAGAGTCTTTCTGTCTTTCCCGAATCATTTTCACAGGCACTTCAAGGCTGGCTCAATACGGAGGAAAAGAACCGGTTTGTAACCGATTTGATGCAAAGAGACTCTCCACTGGAAGTTAATCTAACCGTACCATCTCCTTATCCCCGGTTAGAAGAAACAGTTAAAAAACTACCGGTGAAAGCGGTAGAGGCCTTCCTTCTCGGAAAATCTTCAGAACCATGGGGAGCTTTAATCTGGCTGGTGGATGAACCGGGTTTTTCGTCTTCTGACTTGTCAGCCTTTGTTCAGACTTTTGTTCAGCAGATAATTACCTCTGGTGAGCAGGCCAGACTTTTTTCCAGACTGCAGAGGTACATCGAGATGATGAGGAGCCTGTACTCTATCGAACGAACCATCGCCTCCAGCCTGGATCTACAAATGGTTCTTGATTTTACACTGCAGGAGGCCATGCATCACCTGAAAGTTGATGCCAGCTGTGTCTATTTGATCGATTCTTCCTCCTCAGTGCTGCATTACAAAGCTGGTCTCGGATTTCTTCACCCAGAAGCCATACCGGTCCGACTCAGGCTCGGCAATGGAAAGCTGGATTCTGTAGTTATGGAAAGAAAGCAGCTGTTTATTGCCGATTTAAGAAAAGAACCGCTGGCCTCTTTTCTTCCTCTTGTCAAGCAGGAACAATTCCAGTCTCTTCTCGCCATCCCACTGGAAGCCAAGGGCAAAACTCAAGGAGCTTTGATAGTTTTTCACCGGTCGCCTCTTCACCCCTCTGCAGATCTGAATGAATTCTTAACCAACATAGGAGGGCAGCTGGCCATTGCCATTGATAATATCGGCATGTTTGAAGAGCTGAACCGATCCCATCTGGAATTGACCATGGCTTATGATACGACGATCGAAGGCTGGGCCCAGGCTCTCGAACTTCGAGATCAGGAAACCGAGGGGCATGCCAGGAGAGTGGCTGATTTAACCGTCAGATTGGCCAGGGCACTGGATGTTCCGGCTGAGCAACTGGTTCATATCCGCCGTGGTGCTATTCTCCATGATATCGGAAAGATGGGTATTCCTGATCAAATTTTACTTAAACCCGGACCTCTGACCATGGAAGAGCGGGAAATCATGAAAAAGCATCCAATTTATGCCCGCCAGCTTCTACTGCCAATCAAATATCTTCACCCGGCAATTGATATTCCTTATTGCCACCATGAACGCTGGGACGGCTCAGGCTATCCTCAAGGATTAAAGGGCGAACAAATCCCTCTCGCCGCCCGGATATTTGCAGTCATAGACGTCTGGGATGCCCTGATCTCTGACCGGCCTTATCGCGCCGCCTGGCCGCAGGAAAAAGCTCTTAACTATATCAGGGAACAGGCCGGGCATCACTTTGATCCAC
>JAKPCG010000137.1 GCA_029553365.1 Acidobacteriota bacterium
AGGACGTCCGACAGCTATTGACCGGCTGCTGGGTGCCAAGCTGGGTAGCGCCGCTGTGGAAGCACTACTGGCCGGTGAAACTGACAAATGTGTCTCTTTGAAGGACGAACAGATTAAGCTTGTGCCGCTGGAGACGGCGATAAAACCCAAAAAACTTATTTTTGAGCCAGAATATCGCCTGCTTAAAATATTATCATGAAATGGTGAGCTCGACTCACCGAGCTTGCTTCACTCCGGCCGCTCTTCGGATTAAATCTGGGCACATCAACTCTAACAGGATAGTTTTTACTTCGATCCCTTCCTGGGCAGACAGGGCATCTTAATATTATTACGGCGAGCACACGCTATCGCCTCTTCATAGCCGGCATCAGCATGGCGGACAACACCAATGCCCGGATCAACAGTCAGCACTCGCTCCAGACGTCTGGCCATGGCCGCCGTCCCATCGGCCACGATCACCATGCCGGCATGAATGGATAAGCCAATTCCCACCCCGCCACCGTGGTGGACCGAGACCCAGGAAGCACCGTTAACAGCGTTGAGCAGCGCATTGAGAATCGGCCAGTCGGCGATAGCATCGGAGCCGTCCTTCATTTTTTCTGTCTCGCGGTTAGGAGAAGCAACCGAACCGGTATCCAGATGGTCTCGCCCGATGACTATTGGCGCACTGATCTTTCCCTTTTTGACCAGGGTGTTAATCACATCACCGAACAAAGCTCTTTCCCCGTAGCCCAGCCAGCAGAGGCGGGCCGGGAGTCCCTGGAATTTGACCTTTTGCCGGGCATTTTTAATCCATCTGGCCAGAGATTCGTCATGAGGAAAAATTTTGAGCACGGCCTCATCGGTCACATAAATATCTTCCGGTTTGCCGGACAGAGCAACCCAGCGGAAAGGACCCTTGCCAAGGCAGAAAAGCGGCCTGATGTATTCCTGAACGAAACCTGGAATATCGAAAGCATTTTCCACACCGGCCTTCTGAGCCTGACCACGGATATTGTTGCCATAATCAAAAGTTCTGGCTCCTCTTTTCTGCAGTTCCAGCATCGCTTCGACGTGGGCAGCCATTGATTCATAAGAACGGCGGATATATTCCTCCGGATTTTTCTTCCTCAATTCGAGCGCTTCCTCATAAGGCAAACCACGCGGCACATAACCATTAAGTTCGTCATGAGCCGAGGTCTGGTCAGTCAGCACATCAGGTGTAATTCCTCGCCGGACCAGCTCGGGCAGAAAATCAGCCGCATTAGCCAGAAGAGCAATGGATAAAGGCTCTCCTTTCTTTAAAGCTTCGTCAGCCATTTTCAGCGCTTCATCCAGGCTGTCCGTCATGGTGTCAACATAGCCGGTATCCAGCCGACGTTTGATTCTGGCCGGGTCAACCTCAGCAATGATGCCCACACCACCATTCATCGTGATGGCCAGGGGCTGAGCACCGCCCATTCCTCCCAGCCCGGCTGTTACCACCAGTTTGCCCTGGAGCGAGCCGCCAAAATGTTTTCGAGCCGCAGCAGCCAGCGTTTCAAAAGTTCCCTGTAAAATGCCCTGTGTCCCAATATAGATCCAGCTACCGGCGGTCATCTGGCCGTACATGGTCAGCCCCAGGGCTTCCAGCCGCCTGAATTCATCCCAGGTGGCCCATTTCGGGACCAGCATGGCATTGGAAATCAAAACGCGTGGCGCATCAGGATGCGTCTTAAAAATGCCAACCGGCTTGCCCGACTGGACGAGCAGTGTTTCATCGTTTTCCAGTTTTTTCAAGCTGTTAACAATAGCATGGTAACAATCCCAGTTGCGGGCAGCTTTCCCTGTCCCACCGTAAACAATAAGTTCCTGCGGCTTTTCGGCCACTTCCGGATCAAGATTATTCATGAGCATCCGCATGGCCGCTTCCTGCGACCAGCCTTTACAATGAAGGCGGTTACCGCGCGGTGCTCTAACCGGTTTATAAGCTGTTTTTGGTTGATCAACCATTTCTTACCTCCCCTGTTTCCTGTACTGATTTCCTGACCTCGGCCAGTCTTCCCAGCCTGGCCAGTGTTTTTTCTTTCCCCATCATCTCGAGAGTTTCAAAAATTCCAGGCCCAACCGCCCGCCCGAGCAAGAGCACGCGCAGGGCATGAATAAAAACAGCCGCCTTGACCCCTTCCTTTTCAGCCCGGCCCCGCACCACCTGCTCCAGTTCAGGGGCCATAAAGGTTGTCAGTTGCTCAAAATCCGCTTTTAACTTTGGCAGTAACTCTTCCAGACAGGGATCAAGCAAATGTTTTCTGACGGCTTCAGGGTCATAGTCAACTTGATTGGAAATAAAAGGAGCGAGCATGTCGGTCAGCTCAAGCAGCGTTCTGCTTCTGGGCCTGACCAGTGCTACCAGTCTTTCCAGCCACTCTTTTTTTTCTGTGAGAAAAGCATCTGCCCAGAGTCCTTTCTTTTCCAGCCAGGGGCGAAGCTCACTGATGAGCTCCGAAACCGGCATTTCATTTATTAACCGACTGTTAAGCCACTGCAGCTTGTTGAGATCAAAGATCGGACTACCTTTGCTGATATGTTCCAGGGAGAAAGCTTCAATCATTTCTTCCCGGCTGTATATCCTTTCTTCTTTGCCCGGTGACCAGCTGAGCTGAGCAACAAAATTAAAAAAAGCCAGGGGTAAATAGCCCTGCTCACGAAAACTCAGTACCGCCGTATGGCCATGCCTTTTGCTCAATTTTTTACGATCCGGCCCCAGAATGAGCGGCAAGTGGGCGAATTGAGGAATTTCTTTTTGAAAAGCGCGATAAAGAAGGATTTGCTTGGGCGTGTTGGTAATATGATCATCGCCTCTGATCACATGAGTAATACCAGACTCGATATCATCGACGACCACCGACAGATGATAGGTTGGGAAGCCGTCGCTACGCAGCAGCACGAAATCCTCCAGATTTTTATTTTCGACGGCAATATGACCGTGGATAAGGTCGTCAAATTCAGTGATTCCATCCGGCATTAAAAAACGGATGGCAGCTGGCACACCTTTCTCCAGCCGCTCCTTTTTTTCCTCAGCCGAGAGATGAAGGCAATGGCGGTCATATTTCCAGTGCTGACCACTTTTTATCTTATCCTGCCTTCTTTTTTCTATTTCCTCAGGCGTACAAAAACAATAATAGGCCTGACCACGAGAGACGAGCTCATGTGCAGCCTGGCGGTAAATATCAAATCTCTGTGATTGGTAAATCGGCCCCTCATCCCAGTCCAGGCCTACCCACTGCAGTGCTTGCAAAATAGACTGAGTCATTTCCTCAGAAGACCGGCTGACATCAGTGTCTTCAATGCGGAGGACAAGTAAACCTCGATTATGTCGGGCGAAAAGCCAGTTAAATAAAGCAGTCCGCAGAGCACCAACATGGAGTTGACCGGTCGGGCTGGGAGCAAATCTAACTTTAACCATTAAAAATCTGTCCGGAATAAGAATTAGGACGTTTAAAATATAGCATACTGGCCCTGGTTATTCAAAATTCAGACCTGGAGTGCGGCCGTCTGCTCCCCTCGATTTTTTTTGAGCCGCCTATAAAAATAAGTTGACTCTATAAAATAATTTAAGTAGATTATAAGGAAGCTAAGGTTTCTAAGGTTATATAGGAGGACTCAGGGAAAAAATTATTTTCCCGTCAACATGCTACAGGTTAGCGTTCTGGTGCTGGTGCGCGAGATAGAACAGGCTCTTAAGATAGTCAGAGTCTGCGAGCGTGAATTTCAGCCCATCGTCGCTAATTCTCCGGAAGAGCTTAAGGCCCTGATGAACACCCACGATTTCTGGGCGATGGTGGTTGACAGCAGCTATGCCGCTTATGACCGCTGGAAAGAACTGATCAAGCCCGATGTTTCAGTCATAATCGTTGGCAGCAATGAGGCTGAGGTCTATCAGATGCTCCTGACCTGGCCGCAGGAGTACTATCTGGATTATGTTCTGGACAATAACGGCCAGCCCCTGGAACCCATACTCAGCCTTCTTCTGCAGAGAGCGGTTTATGTCAGCCGCATCAAAAAAGAATGGGCTGAACTTCAGCAATCACTATCCCTGTCAGCCAGAAATACCAGAGAAATTTTCAGACAAATCAAGGAAATAAAACAGCTAATAAATCAAAATTATTTAAGGGAACTTGAAAAGCGCCTGACGATTGAGACCCGCTATATCTCGTTTCAAAAAGAGCGGCAGAAAACAGAAGGCATTATCAGAAAAATTTACCTGGCTAACGATGTCAGCAGCCTGCTGGGTGTCGTCCCGGAAATCAAAGAATTGCTGGAAGCCAGAGGCCTGACTATTTACCTCATCGAAGAAAATGAAACTCTGGGCAAGCACCTCAAACCGATCATCTGGGATGATACCTTTATTACCCATCCAGAGACTTACAGATATGTGGCCAGATTGGGAGCCCCGGACTTTGCCTCGGCTGTGGCTACTTATGGACTGGAAATTAATCTGGCCGATTCGGCTTCTGACCAGAGATATTCTATCCGTTACCAGCATAATCTGAAAGAACCGCTGAAGAGTATTCTGGCTGTACCTATCATTTATGAAAACCAGATTATCGGAGTGGTTGAAGTGTATAACAAATCGTCGGCCGGTGAACTGGTGGCAGAAGGTTTTAGCCAGGAAGATCAGGAGATTCTACGCGGACTTTCAGAACATATCGGCATCGCCATGACCAAGCTCAATCTGATTCAGTATGATGCCCTGACCGGCTTGCTGCGAGCTGACCCTTTCTTTGACCGTATTCTGCAAAAGGTTAACTCGATGAGCAAGAGAAAAAAAGAAGAAGGGTCTTTCGCCATGGTCATGGGTGATGTCGATTGGTTCAAGCACTATAATGACAGGAATGGTCACGAGGCCGGCAACAGGCTGCTACAGGAGCTGGCACTTATCATGCGTCAGTCTGTTCGAGAAGAAGATTTAATCTGCCGCTATGGTGGGGAGGAATTTCTCTTTTTCCTGGAAGGGGTATCCAGCCTGGAAGAGGCCTGCCAGCTAACGGAAAGAATCAGAAAAAATATTGAAGAACATTATTTTCCCTTTGAAGAATATCAGCCGAGAAATAATCTGACCATGTCTTTCGGTGTGACTATTTATCCTCGCCGGCAGATGATGAGCAGCGAAGGACTGACCAGAGATGATTTAAAACATCTTGTCCATGAATGTGACCTGGCTCTGGCCGCAGCCAAAGGTAAAGAGACCTGGAGACTGCCACCGTCTGAAGGTCAACCCAAAGTTGTTCTGAAAAACAGGGTCGTCGCCTATTCCCGCGACTGGGAAAGTGGCGAGCAACCAGCCACTGCTATTGGTTTTCAGGAGAAACTTTACCGGGAAAAAAGACATTTCCAGCGATATTTTACTTCTACCTTTTTAATTTATAAGGAAGACTCTGAGTTCAAGGTCAGCAAGACCATTAATCTCAGTCTGGGCGGAACGAAAATAATTTCAGAAAAACCTCTGCCTGTCTCCAGACCATTAGAAGTTGTTCTGGTTCTGGGCAAAAAAGCCAGGTGGTTGCAGACAGAAGTTGTTTATTCTGAAAAAGCAGGTACTGAAACCCCAACCTTCTATACAGGCCTGCGATTTAAAGACCTGAGCCCGGAAGATCTCGGTCTCCTTCAGGACTATTTTCAGGAAATTCAAAAAGAAAATTATAATTAAGATAGGGATAAGAAATCGCCGGTTCCAGGCCGGTTTTATAAGCCGAGTTCCTTGCGCAGAGTCGAATAATAAACCGAGGGTGGATTCAATCGTTCCTCAAAGCTTGAGATGATGGTAAGAACTTTTTGTTCAAAGTGGTTTAGATCCTCAGGTGCTCCCCAGTTTTGAGTGCGCAGTAATTCGACCAGCTCTTCTACCACTGCCCGATTTAAAATATCCTGAGCCAGCAGGGGAAAACTAAATCCTTTCTTATCTATTAGCGAAAGGACTTTCTGCAGGTATTTCCTCAGTCCCTCCTGCTCAGCAATCAATTCTCTTTTTAAAAAGAACTGTTCTTTGACCGAGCTGACCAGATTCAGTTTATAATAGGCTTTTTTAGCTTCTTCCACCGTCTTTTTAATTCTATTGAGAATTTCCTGGACTTCAAAAATACAATGATTATCTTTCTGATAATAACCGATCCGGCCCGAGCCATTAGCTGATTCCTGATGATAACAGAGAATTAGCTCCTGGCTTTCGGCTTTGCCACTTTCATCTTCCTGGCTATTGTCCTGGTCTTCTTCCGCTGCTCTGGCACTGCTCATTTTTTCTACCAGACCCCTCTTTATCTCTTCAGCCAACTTCTCTTCAAGGCTTGGCTCTTTATCCGAGGATAGATCGGAGTTACTGGTTGCAGGGACTTCTATTTTTCCCCCGGACTCTTCTTTCTGCTCGCTTCGGGCTTCATCAGCTTCAGCGCTCCTGATTTCTGTCGGGCTGCTGGCCGAAGCTGATTCTTCCTGGCTTTTAGCTTCCAGAATCAGCAGTTCTTTAACCTTCTGCAGCTTTTCCAGTTCAGAGCTCAAGTCTATATCTTCAACCGGCTCGGAGGTTTTTTCCAGCAATTCTGGCTTCAATCCGAATTTTTCTTCCAGCTGACGCTTTAAAAAAGCTGATTTTTCCATTGACTGACCGCGGATTTCCTCCAGCCTGTTCTGCAGCTCATTAATGGCTCTTATATCCTCGGCAGTCTCTTTGGCCAGCTCTTCAATCCTTTTCTGCCGCTCAACAATGCTATTATAATATTCTCTCATTTTTTGCAGGATCTGATTTCTTTCCTCTTCAAACTGCTCCCAAAGCTGGCTATATTCTTCGAGGGCCTGCCATTCTTTCTTCACTTCTTCCTCAATCTGAGCTAGCTGCTGTCTGGCCAATTCCCGCTCTTCCTGAATCCTCTGTTCTAATTTTCTTTCAATTTCCTCATGCTGACGCCGCAGATAGTTTTCGAGCTGGGCTTCGATTTCTTGAATAATTGAAAATGGTTTTTTTTCGGTGTTGCTATTTATATCCACTGACCTTTCCTCCGACCCTGGCTCTTCCATTCTAAAATCACCGCTGGGCAGTGTCAAGATAAATTTCAGGTGAGACCGGACAGTATTTTGCTCGCTGTTCGAGGTGATCAAGATCAGGCATCAGGGGTGATAGAAAGCGGCTTTTTCTCACCTTTCCACCTAACAGCCAGCCTCTCCTCTTAACTTTGCTGTCAGCAAACTCTCTATTGCTCTTTAGCTCTAAATAATGTATACAGATAAGATAAACGCGGGTACTGATTTGAATAATAATCATCAGAATAATCAAAATAGCCGGCTAAAAGTATTGATAACTGATGCTGATCAGAAATACCGCCAGCGGTTGTTCGACTACCTGCAGAGCCTGAAAGTCGAGGTGGAAACCTCGCCTGACTTACCTCCCCCCAGCCAGGCTGATAAATGGCTGAAAAACACCATCCTGATTGTCTCGCCTCAGCCGGATAAAGCAGATAAAATCAACCAGCTGCGGTTATTAAAATCAGCTGGCCGCGATTTAACAATCATCATGCTGACTTCTTCACTTACTGCTAACCACTATCTTACCTACCTTCAAGCAGGTTTGATCGACTATGTCTGTTCCCGCCATAACCTCGCCTCGGTTTTCTCTGCGGTTCGGGCTGAAATCTCCCGTCGTCAGCTAAAGCACGACAATGAAATCTATTTAAAAAATCTGACCAGGTTGAAACTCGAGCACTCCCGTCATATCAGGAAAAGGCTGGAGCTGGAAGAGATCTACGATACGACTGTGGAAAATTTGATGACTGCTCTCGATTTGAGAGATGTCGAAACTTTCGGCCATTCTCAAACTGTCTCCAAGTACTGCCAGGTTCTGGCCAGGTTGCTGGGCATTAACCAGGCAGCCAGGCTGGACAATATCAGGAAAGGTTCACTACTCCACGACATAGGCAAGATTGCCATCCCTGATTCGATTTTAAAAAAGCCGGGACAGTTAACTTCCGATGAGTGGGCCAAGATTAAGCTTCACCCGACCCTGGGCTTTGGTTTAATCAAAGAGATGAAGATGCTGGCTGAGGTTGGTCACATTATCCTTTACCATCATGAAAAATATGACGGGTCAGGCTATCCACGTGGTCTTAAAGGGGAAGAAATCCCGCTGGAATCCAGGATTTTTGCTCTGGCCGACACTCTGGATGCTATCACCTCTCATCGCCCCTATCGAGCAGAAAGAGATTTTCACACTGCTCGAGAAGAAATCATTAAAAATGCCGGCTCCCATTTCGACCCGCAGGTAGTTGAAGCTTTCTGCTCACTTGACATTGAGAAATGGGAAAGAATCCGCTACGAAACAACCAGGTTGATTCCTTCTTTTGAAGAATATCAGCCGCTCCTCAAAAATAAAAATTAACCTGAAACAACTCAGGCTCAGAGTATTCAAGCCTGAGCAGATTTTTTTCGGGCAGAAACAACCCGGGGTAAGCCGGAATAATCATTAATTATTTCGATTTGACTCCAACCAGTCTCTAATAATTCAACCACTTTCCTGGCCTGGCCGGCGCCGATTTCCATGACCAGAAAGCCAGCCGGTTGTAGAAACTGACCGGCTTTTTTCACCAGCCGTCTGATAAAGTTCAAACCATCCTGACCGGCCAGCAGAGCTTTTTTCGGCTCAAAATCCCTGACCGGTCTGTCCAGGATCTGCCAGTCGGCCCGGGCTACGTAGGGGGGATTGCTGACGATAAGATCAAAAGTCAGCTGACTCTCCTCAAAAGTTTTAAACAGGTCACTCAGAATGAATCTAACATTGTTAACCTGGTTCAGGCGGGCATTGACCGCCGCCAGCCGGAGGGCTCTCTTTGAAACATCCGTGGCAATTATTTTCGCTGA
>JAKPCG010000169.1 GCA_029553365.1 Acidobacteriota bacterium
TCACAGATATCTTTAACCTGAAAGCCAGGAGCTGCTGGCAATTCAGTTATTTCCAGCACATAGCCTTTAATTTTTCTTGTCCCAAACGGAGCCAGAACGGCCGTACCCGGCCTCACCCGACCTTTCAGTTCTTCAGGTAAATGATAGAGAAAAGTTTGATTAACAGGTAAAGGAAAAGACAGACGACAATAGGTAGTCATGAAGATTCCAGTAATTTCACGACTTTCTTCATATCTTCCCAGACCATCCTTTTAATTTCCCTGTTACCTTCGTTCCTGACGAGATAGGCAGGATGAAAAGTCGGCATGACCGGAATATCTTTAAACTGACCGAAGTGGCCGCGGAGTTCAGACATACTTTTATTAGTTTGAAGAAGAAACTCAGCGGCGACTTTGCCCAGCGCCACGATCACCCTGGGATTGATCAGTTCAATTTGATGGAGCAGATAAGGGGAACAGGCTTTGACCTCATCCGGTCGAGGGGTACGGTTTTCTGGCGGTCGGCACTTAACGACATTGGTAATATAAACATCCTGTCGTTTAAAGCCCATAGCCTCAATGATTTTCGTCAGGAGCTGTCCAGCCCGGCCGACGAAAGGCCGGCCGTGCAGATCTTCATCCCGGCCAGGAGCTTCACCGACAAACATCAACCTCGCCTGGCAATTGCCTTCGCCTGGAACAGCCTGGGTTCTGCCCTGAAAAAGCGGACAGAAACGACAGTCTCGAATGCGTCTGATGAGCTTTTCCCATTCCTCAGCCTGAAAGAGTTGAGATTCCGTCTCTTTTTCTAACCCGATTAATTCTCCGGCCGGCTTTTCCTCATCAGCTGGTTTCTTCTGCCTGCCCACCATAAAACCTGCTCCTAACTGCTGATAAAAACGAAGTTCGTTCTCTAAATTTTCCAGCTTCTCAATTATTTCCTTTTCTTCCATTGAACATTGCTCCGATCTCAGTCAGAATCTCCTGGCTCACTTTTCTCTTTGTGGTTTTAGAGATTAATCTCTCCCTGCCATCCGGCCAGAGCAACCAGACTTCATTGTCATCGCTTTCAAAACCGATGTCCTGCTGGGAGACATCATTGACCACTATCAGGTCGAGCTTTTTCTTTTCCATCTTTTCTCTGGCTCTGGCTTTAGCTTCAGATGTTTCAGCGGCAAAACCAACCAGCAGCTGCCCTCGTTTTAAACGGCCCAGTTCTTCAAGGATATCAGGCGTCTTTTCCAGCCTGACAGCCGAGGGTAAGTTTTCTTTTTTTATTTTCTCCCGACCAGCTTGGCTGAACCTAAAATCGGAAACAGCAGCTGACATGATGACCACACTGGCCTGGTCGTAATATTTAAGGACAGCCTGTCGCATGTCCTCAGAGGAGATAACTCTTTCCACCTTAACCCCGGCTGGAGGTCGGAGTTCCACCGGCCCGCTGATCAAAACCACCTCAGCTCCACGCTCGTAGGCTTCGCGGGCCAGTTCATAACCCATCTTACCGGAAGAGCGGTTAGATAGAAAACGGACTGGATCAAGAGCTTCTCTGGTTGGACCAGCAGTAACCACGATCAGCTTATCCTTAAAAACCGGCTGCTGGCGAATAAGTCTTAAACCTAATTGAACTATTTTTTCCGGAGAGGCCAGCCGGCCGCTGCCTTTCTGTCCGCAGGCCAGATAGCCTGACTCCGGCTCAACAAAGACCACACCCAGATCCTTTAATTTTTTAATATTAGCCTGGGTCTGAGGGTGAAGAAACATAGCTTCATTCATGGCAGGAGCAATTAGCACCGGCGATTTAACCGCCAGGTAAAAAGTCGAGAGAAAATCATCAGCCAGCCCTGAAGCCAGTTTGGCAATTATATTGGCTGTAGCTGGAGCTATGACCAGCAGCGAGACTTCAGAAGCCAGAGTAATATGTTCTATCGGACGCTGCTTCTGGTCAAAAAGCCTGACAACAGCTGGCTGTCCGGACAGAGCGGTAAAAAATTCAGGCTGGATAAAATTGGTCGCCCGTTCAGTCATAATAACCTGAACAGCCAGATCTTCTTTCTGAAACAGGCGAATAATATCAGCCGCTTTATAAATGCTGATGGAAGAAGTGACGCCCAGAGCTATTTTGTTCATCTCCTCTCCTCGCTTTTAAGATATGGAGCCAGCCTCGAAACTTTTCAAAATTTCCCGGAATTCCTTCTGCCTTGCCTGGAATTGACAGCGGTGAGCAATAATAATTGACCGCAACTCTTCCACCGCTTTATCCAGTTCTCCATTAATAACCAGATAATCAAAAATGTCAGACTGTAGAATCTCCTTTCTGGCATTTTCAAGACGAAGAGCAATAGCCTGAGGACTGTCAGTTTTTCGTTCCCTCAATCTTTTTTCCAGTTCAGAAAAGGAGGGAGGAACAACAAAAATCAGACTGGCCTCTTTCAGCCTGGCTTTAATCTGCCTGGCTCCCTGAACATCAATGTCGAGAATAAGATCCTTATTTTTTGATTTATTTTCAATTTCGGCCAGAGAAGTCCCGTACCATTCTCCGTGAACCAGGGCTGACTCGGCCAGTGCTCCGGCTGCCTGCAGCCTTTGAAATTCTTCGCGACCGACAAAATAATAATCGCGGCCATTAACCTCTTCCGGCCGTGGAGCTCTGGTGGTATGAGAAACAGAAAAATCCAGTCCAGGCAAACCGGCTAGAAGCTGCTTGATCAGAGTAGACTTACCACAGCCGGAAGGTCCTGAAATGACAAAAATCATTGTAGGCTGGCCTTTCTTTTCCTTTTGTCCTATTTTAACAGATTTTTATTCTAAATTCTGAACCTGTTGGCGCATGCTTTCGATTTCGTTCTTAATCAAAAGACAATGCTCGATGATCCCCGGGTCCTGGGCCTTCGCGTTTAGCGTATTAGCCTCTCTTGATAACTCCTGAGCCAGAAAATCAAGTTTCTTACCAACCGGCTCATCCACTCCGGGAAGCAGCAATTCAGCCACAGCTTTGAGGTGGCTTTTCAGCCGGTTTATTTCTTCCACTACATCAAATTTTTGCATCAGGTAGGCCACTTCTTCCGATAGCCTGTCTTCGGAGAGAGCATTATGGTTAAGATCTTTGAGCTTCTTGACCAGCTTTTGCCGCAATTCGCCTGGCTGTCGTTTAAACAGGTTTTCAATAACCCTCAATGATTTTTTTATCCGGCTAAGGTGACGATGCAGTTGTCGGCTGATCTCCCGGCCTTCTTTTTCTCTCTGCTTTAAAATCTCTTCCAGCGTCTCGTCGAAGGCAGCCAGAATGAAGTTTTTATCACTTCTGGTCAATTCCCGCTGATTAATGGTAATAACTGGCGGGAGCCGCAGGAGTTCACTCAGAGTCAGGTTGAACTGCAGCCCGGTTTCGTCAGCCAGGGCCCTAAGCTCGCTTATCATTTTTGTTAATAAGGGACGGTTAACAGCAAACTGCCAGCTATCTGGCGAGAGAAAATCAATTTCGGCCAGAACTTCCACCCGGCCCCTCGAGATTTTTTTCTGACAGACTGTTCGGAGTTCATTTTCTAGCTCACCCAGACCAGGTCCCTTAAATACCCAATCAAAAAAACGGTGATTCAAGGTCTTGATAAAAATCTTGACCCTTAAGTTGCTGGAATTAAAACTCTTTTCAGCAAAGCCGGTCATGCTGCGAATCATCTGGATTTCTCCACTTTAGTTAGATTCAGCCGATACCAAGCATTTTTCTGGCCAGAGACAGGGCGTTATAAGCTGAGCCCGCACTCAAATTGTCAGCTGCCACCCATAACCAGAAACCTTCTGGTTTATCTACCGCTTTTCTCAGCTGGCCGATAAATATTTCATTTTTGCCAGCCACCAATCTATTTGATATCAGCTGGGAACTATCAGCAGGAAAATATTTAAAAAGGCGATTTCTTTTCAAGGCACTTTCAATATCAGCTACCTCTCTCTTTTCGGCCAGTTCGGTGTAAAGCATGAAACTATAACCATGAAAAACCGGAACCTGGACCACAGATAAAGTGAAATTTATATCTTTACCAGTCAGAATTTTTTTTATCTGTTCCTCCAGTTGCCCTTCCTGCCAGACCTGACCAGCTGTAGCCAGCTTCTCTGATAGAGGAAAAGAATTAAAGGCAATTGGTTCAGAGAAAATTTTCCTTTCATAATTTTCACCAGACAACAGGGCGAAGCTTTCTTCAGCCAGTTCCTCCAGCCCACCCTGATCGAAAACAGAGACCGGCTGGAGCCCGACCGCCAGAGCTCTAACCACCGGCAGTGAGCTGGCCAGAGTAAACAGGACCTGAGAGAGAATTATGGACACCGGCTGAGGATTAGCTACCAGCCAGATTTCTTTATTGTCAAGAATCTGATCATTAACGCCAGCGACTACCGCCGGGATCTCCAGCTCCCCACTAAAACTTCCAACCAGATCAATGGCCCGGAAGCCTTTATCCCTGGCCAGATGACCAAATTCAAGATTGGTCTGCCGATCAGCAGCCAGGAAAACCAGATCCAGCCCTTCCAGCAAATAGGCATCGGGATGATGGATGACTTTAGCTTCGCCTTTAAATTCGGTCAGCTGGCTGTATTCTTCCTCAACTCCAGGATCGTAAAACTCTATTGATTTAAGTGGCAGAGAGCTGGCCGCCAGCGCTTCCCTTAATTCCTGGGCAGCGAGC
>JAKPCG010000184.1 GCA_029553365.1 Acidobacteriota bacterium
TAGCCGAGAATATCGGTGTTATAGCCATAAACAAACCGCTCGCCCGGCTGAGCATCGAAAGGCAGTTTGACCAGTCTTTTGACCACTTCACCGATGGTCATATTTTTATCGGTCAGATACCAGCCGTGAATTCCAGCCTGAAGATATTCGTCGCGGGCCGGGCCATCGCCATAAGAAATACCGGCGGTGTGGGTCAGGAGATCGCGAATAGTAATCGGCCTCCTGGCGGGAACCCGGCTGTAGCCTTTAACCTCCCGGCCCTCAGCCTTTACCGCCACATAAGTTTCCTTAAACTCGGGAATATAGCGGCTCACCGGATCATCAAGAAGAAGCCGGCCTTCCTCCATCAGCATCATGACGGCCACCGAAGTCACCGCTTTCGATTGAGAGGCAATACGGAAAATAGCGTCAACCGGCATAGGCTCAGATTTATCCAGCCGAAACTTCCCCACCCCGCGCTCATAGGCAATCCGTCCGTTGCGGGCTACAAGGAGCACCATTCCGGGCGCACCCTCCCGGTCGCAGTAGTTCTGCATCACCCGCGTCAGGCGTTCGAGTCTTTCTGTAGATAATCCGACCTCTTCGGGCCTGGTTCTTGGAAACTCATAGCTAAAGGCAGTAATGTCCAGTAGTAGAAAAAGAAAGAACAGCACGGCGATGCTTAACAGCCCTCTAATCCTCGTTCTTTGAAAACGTGAGGCTATTCTATCTGTCCTGGCAACTTTGGATTGTCTATGCCTGGCCAGCCCTGATTTTTTCATTATTATCTTCGGAGACATTAATCTTCTCCTCCCGGTCTTATTTCTGGTGAGGATTCTATTAAATAAGTGAAGTCAATTCAACCCGCGGCTCTGAAGTGAAGAAGCTAAAATTATCTTCTTTCTGTACTGACCTTCATTTGACCGGCTCTGCTCGTCCGGGATATACTCCAGCTATGGAAAAAAAGAAGCCAGCCAGCCGAATCTGGGAAATAGATTTTCTTCGCGGCCTGGCCATCGTTCTGATGGTCGGTTACCACCTTCTCTATGATCTGGGAGATTTTGTCGGGATTAAAAAATTCCTGGGCTTTTCCACTGATCTTTCTTCTCCTGCCTGGCTGATAGCCCAGAACTTTTTCGCCGGGCTTTTTGTTGTCCTGTCCGGTATTTCCTCTACCTTCAGCCGAAACAATTTCCGTCGTTTTGTTAAATTCGCAGTGGTCGCCCTTTTGATCACCGCTGTAACCTACCTCTTTGACCCAGCTTCAGCTATCCTGTTCGGAATCATCCATTGTCTGGCTGTCTCGGTTCTTATTTATGCCCTGGCCTTTCAGAGAACCAGGCCGACCACCAGAGCCGCCTGGGGAGCAGTAGTTCTATCCGGCGCCTTTTTTATGCCGGCTTTAAGAAAACTTCTGGCGGTTAAAACTAACTGGCTTATTCCTTTTGGTCT
>JAKPCG010000186.1 GCA_029553365.1 Acidobacteriota bacterium
GAAATTAATAAAAATTGAGGGCAATGGTCAACTCTGGATACATGTGGATACGTACATGTGGATACATAATGGAACAAACTATAGATAAAAAAAATAAAAAACAAACACAAAGGAGACAGGAATGAATCTCTCAGCCAGCCCGGCCGGCTTACCCAGGCCTTCCTCCAGGCTTCTGTCCCGGTTTTCGTCCGGTTCAAAGTTGAGCCTCAAGCATACCGGATCGAAAGCGCGTGGCTTTTTTACTAAAGCCTCAAGGTCTGGGGCTATATCAGCAATATCGGCAATATTGACAATATCAGCCGTCGTTGTGCTCGCTCTGTTTCTGGCGGCTTCCCCGCTTCTCGCTCAGCCTTCTCATGCCGCCGCCCCGCCCAAAGGTGCCCTCGCCCCCTACGACCTCCGCGTTGAGTATCTCACCAACCCGCTCGGCGTGGACACGCCACAACCACGTTTTTTCTGGAAAAACAGGCACAGCGAACGCGGCCAATCCCAAACCGCCTTTGAGTTAATTGTCTCTTCATCTCCTTCCGCTGACACCGGCGATCTCTGGGAGTCAGGTAAAACGAGCGGTGATTCTTCGATTCAAATTGTCTATGGGGGAAAACCCCTGGCCAGCAACCGCACCTACTACTGGAAAGTCCGCATCTACGACTCCGACGATAAGCCCAGCCCCTGGAGTGAAGTAGCCCGCTTCGATACCGGGCTTCTCTCGCCATCAGACTGGAAAGGACAGTGGATTGGAAGCGATGGTCTCCTTCGCCACGAATTCACTTTGCCGGAAGAGCCGCGCCGTGCCAGAGCTTATATCTCCGGTCTGGGCTACTATGAGCTCCACCTCAATGGCCGCCGAGTCGGCAATCATGTGCTTGATCCGGGCTGGACTGACTACAAGAAAAGAGTTCTCTATGCGACTTACGACGTAACCCGCCTTCTCCGGAAGGGCAAAAACGCCATTGGCGTGATGCTCGGCCAGGGCTGGTATAAATCTCGCTGCCTGATGTTTCAGCTTTATATTGAAGATGCCAGCGGCAACGTGACCGAAATTCATTCTGACACTTCCTGGCAAACTGCCCGCGGGCCTGTCCTTGAAGACAGCATTTACAACGGCGAAACCTATGATGCCCGCCTCGAGCAACCGGGCTGGGACCGCCCTGATTTTGCCGCGCCTGCCGCCTCCGCTGCCACCGCAGCCGGCAGCTGGCACCAGGCCACCGCTGTCGAAGCACCCGGCGGGGTTCTGTCCTCTCAGATGATGCCGGCCATTCAGGTAATTGAGACCATTGTTCCTCTCACCATGACGAATCCAGCACCAGGCGTTTATGTTTTTGACCTCGGTCAGAACCTGAGCGGCTGGGCCCAGCTCCGGGTCAGCGGCCCGGCCGGAACCAATGTCCGCCTCCGCTTTTCCGAACTTCTCTACGACAACGGAATGATCAATCAGGAAAACCTGCGCTCGGCCCGGGCTGAAGATCACTATATTCTGCGCGGCGATGGGACGACCGAAGTCTGGGAACCGCGCTTTACCTACCATGGCTTCCGCTACATCGAGGTGACCGGCTTTCCTGGAACACCCAGGCTCGATTCGGTCCGCGGACGGGTAGTTCACACGGCCGTTTCACCCACCGGCAATTTTTCTGCCTCAACTCAAATCCTCAACGACATTCAGCACCTTATCCTCTGGGGACAGAAAACCAACCTCCACAGCATTCCAACCGATTGCTGTCAGCGTGATGAGCGCATGGGCTGGATGGGCGACGCTCAGGTCACAGCCGAGGAAGCCATGATGAACTTTGATATGGCCGCCTTTTACACCAATTTCCTGCGGAATATCCGCGACGAACAGGCAGCCGATGGCTCTATCACCGATACTGTGCCTCATATCTGGGGTCAGCGTCCGGCTGATCCGGCCTGGGGTACTGCTTACCCTCTCATAGCCTGGTATATGTATCAATATTATGGTGACCGCCGGCTGATTGAAGACTATTATGACTCGCTCAAAAAATACGTCGAATTCCTCCGAAGCAAATCAGAAAACGGCCTCCTCAAATACAGCTACTATGGTGACTGGGTGGCGATTGAAAAATGCCCGGGGAGCCTCGTTTCAACCTTCTACTATTATTATGACACCAGAGTGCTGGCTGATATGGCTCGCCTTATTAACAAACCCGCCGAGGCCCAGGCCTACGACAAACTGGCCGCTGACATCAAGGCTGCTTTTAACCGCGAGTTTTTTGACCCAAAAACTCGAAGCTATGGCCCGACCCAGACTGCCAACGCACTCCCCCTCTTTATCGGCCTGGCCACTGATAAAGAACGCGGTCCCGCCTGGAGTGAACTCTTTAATGACCTGGTCTATGAACACGATTCACATCTAACTACTGGCATTATAGGGACAAAATACATCCTGGATGTTTTGACCTCAACCGGCAACTCCGACCTCGCCTACGATATCCTGACCAAAACTGATTTCCCGAGCTACGGCTATATGCTTAAAAATGGAGCCACGACCCTCTGGGAGATCTGGCAGAAGCGAGAGGGGCCATCCATGAATTCTCACAATCATCCAATGTTTGGAAGCATAGGGGCCTGGTTCTACCGCGCCCTGGCCGGCATAAACATTGCACCCGACTCAGCTGCTTATAAAAAGCTCGTCATCAAGCCTCAGATGGTAAGAGACCTGACCCATGCCTCAGGCTCAATTAACACCATAAATGGCGAAGTCGG
>JAKPCG010000157.1 GCA_029553365.1 Acidobacteriota bacterium
GTCAAGAGAGCCAGAGAAGCAGTCTTAAAAGAGAATCTTTTCATCATGCGCAAGTTAATAGATCAGTACTACCAGGATAAACACCGCTACCCACCCAGTCTCCAATCCCTGGTCGAAGAAAACTATCTGAAATCCCTGCCAGTTGATCCAATTACCGGCTCAAATGAGACCTGGATTGAGATCAGGGAGATGCCACCAGCTGATGAATATGTTCCGACTGAAAACCTGGGGGTGATTGATGTTAAATCCGGTTCGGAGGCCAGAGCCCTTGATGGTTCCTACTATAACACCTGGTGATGAGCCCTGCTCGGCGGGCCAATATTGGTTAGAAAGCCAGTTTAAAATTAAGTGAGCAAAGAAGACAGAATGAAGAAAGAGGGGGCAAATGTTAGGCAGGTCCTGAGACCGGAGATAATCAGGCAGCCTGTAAACCAGACCAGCGGTTATATCTTGATTTTTTTGTTGATTATTATCTTCGCTCTGACTGTCGGTTTACTGGTAGCAGTTCCCGTCCTCGAGACTCAGCTGAAAAGAGAAAACGAAGAAGAGCTCATTTTTAGAGGTCAGCAATACGTGGAGGCAATCAGGCTTTATCAGCAGCAAAGGCCCGGTTCTTACCCTCAGTCCCTGGAGGAATTAATCAAAGCCAAGTGCCTGCGGCGGTTGTACCCCGATCCGATGTCCGAGAGTGGAGAATGGAATCTGCTGCTGATTCCGCCGGTGACTGCGGGGCCAACTGCTTCTGCTCAGGTGGGCGGCGGTGGAACCGACAGGCTACTGGTGGTCACTCCTGCCGGGCTTAAAAGGATTTCCAGACCTCAGATAGTTGGAGTAGTGAGTTCTTCGCCGGAAAAGTCGGTCAGGATCTATGATGGAGAAGAATATTACCAGAAATGGCTTTTTTATTACGGCCAGGTACCGGGGAAAAAGCCCCAGCTTATCTATCAGACGACAGAAAAATAGAATTCTCTATCCGGACTTATTTTTTTACCCAGTCGGGAAGGATAAATTCCAGCTGATCATAGAGTTTTAGTCCCAGTTCTCTGGCTCGTCCAGCCCTTAATTCGAGAACATATAGAGCCTTTTTTTCCGGGCCATAACTCGGGCAGGGATCAGCCGGACAGGGTGGAACATTTTCCTCCAGATGGATAATCTGGCGGTGGGAGTTAAGCCAGATAATATCGAGCGGGATTAACGTGTTTTTCATCCAGAAGGTATACTGGTCTTCTTCTTCAAAAACAAACAGCATACCCTGATCAGGTTTAAGTTCCTGACGAAACATTAAACCCTTTTCCCTTTCCGCTGGGCTGACTGCCAGTTCAGCCGTTACTGCTTCTCCATTAGGGAAGAAGACCTTAATATATTTATCACGACGACCGGTCTGGCAGTAAAGTTGGGTCCAAAGCACAAGACTGAATAAGAACAAGCTAACGGGAATTGTTTGGAAGAACTGCCTTTTCATCTTTTCACCTGCATAACCTGAGTCCCGCTTATTATCCCCAATCAATCCTTTATAATCAAGGGCACAAATCGAACCCCGATAAGACTGGTTTTTTCCAGACCCTTTTTGGTCTTCTTTATGAGGACCAGTTCCTGAGAATCAGTTCCAACGGGAAGAATCAAACGACCGTTGATCTGAAGCTGATCAACCAGAGCTGGAGGCACTTCAGCCGGCGCCGCCGAGACCAGGATGGCATCAAAAGGAGCCTTTTCGGGCCAGCCCTTGGAGCCGTCACCGATCAAAAACTCGATATTAGTATAGCCAAGATTTTTTAGAGTTTCTTCGGCTCGCTGAGAAAGTTCGGGAATAATCTCGATTGTATATACCTCCCTGACCAGTTCAGCCAGAATGGCCGTCTGGTAGCCAGAGCCGGTACCTATTTCCAGCACTTTATCTTCTGGCCTTAATTTTAAGGCCTCAGTCATATAAGCGACAATATATGGCTGGGAAATAGTCTGGCTATAACCTATGGGCAGTGGCTCGTCGCGGTAGGCCAGATCTCTCATCTCTTCCGGAACAAATAAATGCCTGGGCACCTTGAGCATGGCTGACAGAACCCTTTTATCCTTGATGCCCCGCGCTTTGATTTGATATTCAACCATATTGCGGCGGGCCTGTTCATAATCAGAATTTACCACGCCCTTCCCCTCCATATTTTTGGCCAGATCGACTGTTATTAACAAAAAAACAATCAGTAAGATCTGGCAAAAACGGCTGATGTTCTGGCTTCTTTCTGGCAAAAAATACATTTCCCCTTTTGGTTTTTTTCTTCATCCAGCGGGATGACCCTGATGGTAGCCATTGTCTCTTCTTTTATTCTGGCTTCGCAGTCTTCCGAGCCACACCAGCCCGCCTGGACAAACCCTCTTTTATTTTCTAGAACGGACTTAAATTCCTCATAAGAAGAAGCCTGCCGGGTATTTTCTGTCTGAAAAGCCAGGGCTTTGTTGAATAGAGATGCCTGGATGTCGGTCAGAATTTCTTTTATCTTTTCCTCCAGGTCATCTAAACTGATGACTGATTTCTCCTGGCGATCGCGGCGAACAGCAACCACCTGACTATTTTTTACATCCCGCGGACCAATTTCAAGACGCAGCGGCACTCCCCTCATTTCCCATTCGGAAAATTTCCAGCCCGGCGTATATTCACTCCGGTCATCAAGGAAAACTCTCAGCCCAACCCTGGTCAGCCTATTTTTCAGTTCAACTGCTGCTGGTAAGACATTCTCCTTCCAGTTGCCGATTGAGATCGGGATAATCACCACCTGTAATGGAGCCACCCTGGGCGGGAAAACCAGCCCGGAGTCATCTCCGTGGGCCATCACCAGAGCACCAATTAACCTGGTAGAAACACCCCAGGAAGTCTGCCAGACATATTGAAGGCTCTGATTGCGATCTTCAAACCTGATGTTAAAAACCCGGGCAAAATGCTGACCAAGGTTATGGGATGTTCCCATTTGAAGGGCCTTGCCATCAGACATCAAAGCTTCGATGGCATAGGTAGCCACTGCTCCAGCAAATTTTTCCCGGTCAGTCTTGCGCCCGGAAATAACAGGTATAGCCAGTTCAGTTTCGACAAATTCCCGATACATATCAAGAATACGAAGCGTTTCGGCTTGAGCCTCATCATAAGATTCGTGAGCGGTATGCCCTTCCTGCCAGAGAAATTCTGTTGTCCGGAGGAAGGGTCTGGTCACTTTCTCCCAGCGGACGACGTTAGCCCACTGATTGATTAAAACGGGCAGGTCACGCCAGGACTTAATCCATTTGGAATACATAAAACCAATAATAGCTTCGGAAGTCGGTCTAACCGCCAGTCGTTCTTCCAGTTCATCATCACCGCCGTGGGTTACCCAGGCCACTTCCGGGGCAAAACCTTCCAGATGTTCCATCTCTTTACGCAGAAAACTTTCTGGAATAAAAAGAGGGAAATAGGCGTTCACATGGCCAGTAGCTTTTATCCTTTCGTCCAGCAGCCTTTGAATGTTTTCCCAGATGGCATAACCATAAGGCCTGATGACCATCATCCCCTTCATTGGAGCATAATCGGCCAGTTCAGTGCGACGAATTAAATCGAGATACCAGCGAGAGAAATCCTCACTTTTGGGAGTAATTTGAGTTACCAAGCGTTCTTCTTCCAATTTAGTCTTACCTCCAGCGCTCCGGTTAATTCTATCCAGCTACTGATTTTTTGTCAAGGAAAAGGCCCGGCCCTGACTGATAGGAAGTCGGGGGGTGAGGCCAAAATGACCCTTTTTTTCATCCCGAGTGATGATTGAAAATAAAACTTAATAAGCTAATTTGATAACAAGAATAAAATTTAAAGGAAAAGGAAGCGGTTATCATGAAGAAGAAAACCACCGCTCCGGATGGGGGCGGAGTCAGCCTGAAAAATACTGGCCAGAAGGAATTTGCCATGTCCCTGCCCCTGAAAGTATCAGGTCTTGACTCCTGCGGGCATGAATTCAGTGAGGAATCCAGGCTGGCTTCGATCAGCAGCGAAGAAGCCGTCTTTTTTCTTAAGACCAAAGTTGACCGGCAATCAATTTTAAAACTGGTCATTCCCCTCCCCCCTAAACTGGCTGATGGCCAGCCATTAAATCTTGTTCTGAGAGGCACAGTTCTGCAGGCAGTCCAATCAGCCTTGGCTGGTATACAGGGGACGAGGGTCAGACTGAAACTTGAATCAAGATATTTTATTGGTGCGCAAGAAAATTAAATATTAAAACTGGCCGGTGAGAAATATTTGCACTTCGCACGTCTTCATAAACAGGATGAGAGCAGGCGGTGGCAGCTGCAGTAACTGCAGGTGAGAAATGAGCCAGAAAAATCACCCTTTTTTTCATCCCGGTGAGCGATTGCTGCCAGGACAGACCGAGGACATAATGGCCACGTCATGAAAGAACAATTTAGACGAACTGAAAATAAATCCTCCATCCAAGACGCAACCGGAGACTGGCGGGGAGAGCGTTTACTTCCGCTCTCCCTTCCAGCTTTGGTCCAGGGGGAAAAAGCCTCCGGCCAGAGCTTCCGCGAAGAGACTGAGCTAATAGCCATCAATTCAAGGGTAGTAACATTTCTCCTCAAGGCACCGGTCAGGATAGGTTGCCCTCTGAAAATAGCTATAAATATACCAGCCACAGCCCTCCTGATTCACCCTTTAAGACTTGAACTTAAAGGTCAGGTAGCCCGGGTGGAACTCGACGGACAAAAAAAACCGCATCAGCTGGTCACGGTTGAGCTTGATCATAAATTTGAGCTGCGCTCTCAAACCTGTTCATCGCAGCTCGAATCAAATTGTTCCTGATCTCTTTCTGAAGCTTACTCGAAAGCCTTTTTCTCCACCCTTTTTTTGCTAATTACCACCATTATCAGAGAGAAAAGCAAGCTTTTAACTTGACACCTGGCTCTTTATATTATATTAATTTTATCGGAATGATTAATCTTCTTGAGGGGTAAAAGGGTATGCCAAAAAAGAAACAGGTAAAAGATAACAG
>JAKPCG010000027.1 GCA_029553365.1 Acidobacteriota bacterium
GTCAAACCTGCCTGGCTGGGAGGCTATCTGGCTTTAGCCGCTTCCCGTCCAGATATCAATTCAATTTCCAGAGCTATTAATTCTATTGACAGGGCAGCGGCGGCTATCAATCAGGCCAGCCTGTCAGCAGCTCATTATTCCTCTGGTCACGGTGGAGGGTTCAGCGGCGGGGTAGGGGGAGGAGGTGGCGGTGGCGGAGTTTCAGCTGGTTGAGATGTTTGAGATTTTATAAAAATAAAATTCTGATCAAAAACTAAACAAATCAAGGAGGAAAAAATGGATGAAAAAAGAACAAGAACCGAAGAATTTAAAGTTTCTGGTTCAGAAATTCTGGAAAAAATAAAAGAGATAATCAAACAGGGTAATGCTCTCCGGATTATTTTCAAAACAGAGGACGGGCGAACTTTTATGGAAATCCCCCTGACCGTGGGACTGGCTGGCACCTTGATTGCGCCGCTTTGGGCAGCTATCGGAGCGATAGCCGCCCTGGCCTCTAATTTGACCATTGTCGTGGAGAGAGAGGAGAAAAAGGAGGGAGAAGAACAAAAGGAATGAAAAGCCTGTTTAAGAAATCAGCACAATGAGCGAGCCTGATGAATGAGATAGATGTATCTATCAATCTGAGGTGTCGCTGTAGCTTAAAAAGGCAGCTAATTTGTTTGGTTTATGTATTAAAGAAATCGGGGTTGGGGGAGTGACAGCTGTTGATTAAAATTTAAAAGATGACCTAAAATGATAGAAGAGAACAATAGAAATAATGTTAAGGAGGGCAGTATGAAAAAAAACATGGGGGCGATGGACAGAACTATCCGTACAATTCTGGCTATAGTTCTGGCCGTTCTGGTTCTGACCAACGTGGTCAGGGGAGTCCTGGCTTATATTCTGGTTGTTCTGATTGCCATCCTGCTTATCACCAGCCTGATTGGCTTTTGTCCTCTCTATGTTCCCTTTGGTATCTCTACCAATCGACGGGGAAAAACCGATAACAGGGCTTAAGACTCCAGGCTTCCTCTCCTGGATAAGTCAACAGCCTGGATGGGGAAATTATAAATGATCGTGACCGCGAAATCGGCTGTATTTTATAAATTTTAGTGTTCTTAAGCGGGAGGAAAGGAGAAGCTTAATGCTTTATAGAAAAGTCAGTCAAGATCAAGGGTCTTCAGCCGGTCATTATACCTGGCAGATTAGTATTCGGCTACAACTGCTGCTGTTGGTAATTGTTGCCTCTTTTTGCCTTCATCTAGGGGCGGCTGAGGAGGAACTAAAATCCACCAGCCTTAATCTTATGCCCTGGCCGGTCAAAGTGGAGATAACCAATGGACAATTTCGCCTGACTGAAAACTTCTATCTGGGAGGCGAGGTTAAGCCAGGACACAGGGTTTTTAAAGCCGGGGCCCGTTTTATGTCCAGGCTGGCTGGCCGCACCGGGCTGTTTTTTGAACAGGATTACCTCGTAACTCAGGAGATAAGCAACAGGACAAAGTTTTTCTACCATTTCGACCAACCCGGTCGACTGGTACCAGGTGAAGATGAATCATATCAACTTGAAATTTATCCAGAGAAAATTGAATTGAAAGCTAAGACTGATGTGGGCCTGCTGCGGGGCTTTGAAACCTTGCTTCAGCTGCTTTTTTCAGACGAGCAGGGATATTTTTTTCCCTGCCTGCGGATAGAAGATTTTCCTCGTTTTACCTGGCGTGGCCTGTTAATTGATTCCAGCCGGCATTTTATGCCGGTTGATGTTGTTAAAAGAAACTTGCTGGCGATGTCAGCGGTTAAACTTAACGTTTTACACTGGCATCTATCTGATGATCAGGGCTTTAGAGTCGAAAGCAAAGTTTTTCCGCGCCTCCATCAACTAGGTTCTGATGGCTGCTATTACAGTCAGGAAGAAATCAAGGAGATAATTCAGCTGGCTTCAGAACTGGGAATCAGGATTGTTCCTGAGTTTGATCTGCCAGGACATTCAACCAGCTGGTTTGTTGCTTATCCCGAATATGCCAGTGCTCCCGGTCCATATCAGATCGAAAGAAAATTTGGTGTCAGTTTGCCTGTCTTTAACCCAACCCTGGAAAAGACCTATAAATTTCTTGACCGCTTTTTAAAAGAAATGACGGCTCTCTTTCCAGACCCTTATTTTCATCTTGGTGGAGATGAGGTTGACCCCAGGCAGTGGAAAGAGAATCCTGAAATCCAGAAATTTATGAAAAAAAATAACATTCCAGACGAACCTGCTTTACAGGCCTATTTTAACCGCCGCCTGCTCAAAATACTGACTAAATATCAGAAAAAAATGGTCGGCTGGGATGAAATTTATCAACCCGGCTTGCCCCAGGATGTTGTCATCCAATCCTGGCGGGGGCAGGAGGCGCTGGTGGACGCAGTCAGAAAGGGTTATCAATGTCTCTTATCGAATGGCTATTATATAGATCTTATGGGAAGTGCCGAAAAGCATTATCTTAACGATCCTGTTCCTCCTGATTCTCCGCTAACCGCTGAAGAAAAAAAGTTAGTCCTGGGAGGTGAGGCTACCATGTGGGCTGAGCTGGTCAGCCCTGAAACAGTTGATTCCAGAATCTGGCCCCGAACCGGAGCTATCGCTGAAAGATTGTGGTCACCAGTAGAAATCAGAGATGTCGATGAGATGTACAGGCGTTTAAAAGTTATCAACCTGAGGTTAGAAGAGAACGGTGTCAATCACCTGAAAAATCAACCGATGATGTTGCGCCGTCTGGCCCAATCCGAGCAAATTAAAAGTCTGGAAGTTCTGGCCGCGGTGTCTGAACCGATTAAAGGCTATAGCCGTCACAGCCAGGGTAAACCTTATAGTTCACTCTCGCCCTTAACCCGTTTTGTCGATGCCTGCTATTCAGAATCATTCGAGGCTAGAGATTTTAAAAGGCTGGTCGAAAATTTTCTTAAAAGTCGGGATCGAAGGCAGGCTGAAGAAATTAAAGGCTACCTGCAACTCTGGCAGGCCAATCATCAGGAATTAATGGCCATAGTTGCCTGCTCACCTGTCCTTAAGGAAATAATCCCGCTGTCAGAAAATCTGGCTTCCATTTCAGACATTGGATTGGAAGCACTGAGACTCATTCTGAATAGCAAGAAAATTGATCCGGCGCGGCTTCAGACCAGGCAAAAAGTTTTAGAAGAAGCCAGAAAGCCAGTGGCCGAATGTGAACTGGCCGTTCTACCCGGAGTAGAACTGTTGTTTAACAGTCTTAAAAAATAAACCTGTTTATTTTAACTTTTCTTCACTGACAAAAGAACGGTAAGGCGAAAGATAAGAAAGAATTTCTTCATCAGCGGGTTGAGGTTGGCCGGCAACAATTCTGGTTAAGAGTTCGGCCAGACCGGGCCCAAGCATAAAGCCCTGCCCGCACATACCAGCTGCCAGCAAGAAGCCCTCGACTTCCCTGGTCCAGCCAACAATAGGAAAACCGTCAGGCGTCATGGGGTATAATCCGCGCCAGGTTCGCCTGACCCTGATGTTTTTCAGTCTGGGCATGAGGTCAATCATTCTTTTTGAAACCATTGGCAGAAACTGACTGGTTTCTCTGACATCAAAGCCCCAGAGACTGGGACTGGGAGTGATACAGAAGATAACCTGACCGGTGGCGTGTTGATAAAAATAATAATTGGCCGAGCCGTCAGCCGGGCGAAGGTCAACGATCATCGGGTGAAAAAATCGCTGGACAGGTTCAGTCACTGCCGCTTCATGAGAATCAGGGGTTACAGGAATCCCCACCCCGGCCATTCTGGCCACTTCTGCCGCCCAGGCTCCAGCGGCGTTAATAACAACTTCCGCTCCGTATCGACCCTGGTCGGTGACAACTCCTTTTATTTTCCCGCTCTCTATGACCAGATTTGTTACATTTTCTTTAAATTTGAATTGAGCTCCGGCCGCCCTGGCTCGCCGATAAAAAGCTTCATTGGCCAGCAGGGGAGAGGCGTGGCCGTCATCTGGTGACAGGGTGCCACCTCTCAGTCCTCTGGGATTGAGGTCAGGTAAGAACCTTCTTAATTCTTGAGCTTCGAGCCAGTCGATATTGAGACCGAGACTTTTTTGCAAGGGCAAAACTTCTTTAAGAGTCTTTTCTTCTTCCTCCCGGTAAGCAACAAAACAATAGCCGCCTTTATACCACTCCAGATCATCACCATACTTTTCTTTCCAGCTGGAGATAATGTCCAGGCTTCTCATCGAAAGACGAATCTTGGCCGGATCGGAATGGGTAGCTCGTAGCCCGCCTATGGCTCTTTTATTAGAGCCCTGCCCGCTGCTCGGATTTCTGTCAATAACCAGAACTTTAAAACCAGCTTCAGCCAGAAAGAGGGCGGTCGGGGTGCCAACACTACCGGCGCCAATGATTATAACTTCATAACTATCCTGGCTATTCATTGTTCTGACTTCCTTTCTTGATTACCTGCTTTAAGACCAGCCAGCAAACCCATTGGAACCTCAATAAATAAAGGCCTTTTGATCTGGTCGATAATTTCACTTTCCGGTACGCCTTCCTCCCTGAAGAGACGATGGATAAGCGGGGTGCAGGTCTTAGCCCCGCAGGGCCCCATACTTGCCCTGGTTATTGTTTTGATCTCGTTGATGTCTCTGACGCCCTCCTTTATAAGTTGCCTGATCTCACCGGCTGTTACCCGCTCGCAGCGGCAGATAATAGCTTCGTCAGCCATTCTTTGCACATAGCTCTCTTCAGCCGGTTCGAATGCTGTCTGAAGTCGAAGACCGCTTACCCTTTTGGCTACTTCCTTAGGAGCCTGGGCTTTAATCAGGATCGTCCGGTCATTAGCCTTAATGGATTTGACTGAGTTGACCGTGGTCCGAGCCAGTTCCCGGCCCTCAATATCGACCAGAATAACTTCCTGACCCGGGTTTATTAAATCCCTTAAAAACTCAAAGGGGATGGTAATCTCTGGCCGATCAGCATCTTTTCGATAATCAACCAAAGTAATAGCCAGTCCCGGACAGATGACCACGCAGCGTTCACAACCGCTGCAGCCACGCGCATCATTTTCTTCCTGGTAAACAGGAGTCTTTCTGATATCGACCCGATCAACCTCGATGAGTTTACGGGGACAGACAGCCGAGCAGGGGTCGCAGGGTATTTCCTGCAGGCAATGAATAACAGGGAAAACTCCACTTTCCCTGTCCGGGTAGCTTTCTGGAAAGGTCTGCCCGGGTTTGGATTTCAATATTTCAGCCGTCTTTTCCCAGGAAGCAGGGATCTCACCTGAATAAATCCCAAGATCTCTGGCAATTTCCAGTCCGCGGATCTTTCCAGAGAAAATAGCGGCTGAAGCTTCGGCAATTTCTTCTGCATCACCTGCCGCATAAGCGGGATAGCCAAACTCCTTGGCTTTGAGATAAAACTCATTAACCGGGTCAAGCCCTACCGCAATCAAGACTGTATCGCAGGTATAAATTTTTTCGGTTCCCTTAATTGGTCGGAATTTTTCATCTACCCTGGCTATGGTGACCGATTCAACTGACTCCCGTCCATTGGCACTTAAAACCGTATGAGAGGTCATAATCGGAACGCCCAGTCTGGCCAGCTTATCTTTATGAACTTTATAACCGCCAACTTCGGGCATGACTTCCACCAGGCCAACTACCTGGATGCCCGCCTGAAGGGCATGATAACCGGCAATCAGACCGACGTTGCCCCCGCCGACAATGAATAACTTTTCTGTCGGGCGAACCAGGTCGCGATTGACCAGAGTCTGAAAGGCGCCGGCTCCATAAACTCCAGGCAGAGTGTTACCAGGGAAAGCCAGGGACTTCTCCCTGGCGCCAGCCGTGGTTAAAATAACCTGTGGCTTGACCAGAACATATTTTTGGCCTTCCTTGAGGACTCCTACCTTATGGTCACTATAAACAGCCAGAGCGGTCGTCTGAAGCCAGATTTCGACCGAAGGATATTGTCTGACTTCCTTTTCCAGCCTGGTAGCCAGGTCTATACCTCGTGTTCCAGCATAAACAGCTTCTACCGACCCAAAAAATCGATGAGTCTGGAGAACGAGTTTTCCACCCAGCCGATGCTTATCATCGACCAGCAGGCAGTTAACGCCACGACTGCCCAGCTCAATAGCTGCGGCCAGGCCAGCCGGTCCACCACCAATAATCAAAACGGTTGTCTCGACTTCCTCAATAGGCTGGAAATCGAACTGGATTTCTGGCGAAACCGGCGGCAATTCAGGCAAACCAGCCAATGGTTCAATTTTCATTCCTGGTTTGATCATTTCCATGCAGGATTTAACTGGGAAACCATCAGCCAGGACAAGGCACTGGGCACACTGACCATTAGCACAATAGATTCCCTGTGGGGCCCCGTCTTTGTGATGATAGCTAAATATTCTGATCCCGTTGGCAAAAAGGGCGGAAGCAATAGTTTCGCCTTCACGAGCTTCTAGTTGCTTTTCTTGCCAATAAAAATTGAACAATGGCCGGTCACTAACTGGAAGAATTGGATGTTTATAAAGCCGATTATTGATCAAAGGAGACTCCTTTAGTCTGAATTGAGTCTAAACCAGATGGAATAAATCAAGACAAAAATCTCACCATGAAAATTAAGATTCGGATTATATCACAAGAAAAATTAAGAAAAAATAAGGTAAGAAGAAAAATCAGTCTAACTTATTTTTTTAGTTGTTTATGATATGAAATGTTATAAATAATTCAGACACCCGATGTGTGTCTGGCTGGATAAAGGGTGCCGCCCGCCTCGATTCTCCTTTCGGCGTGGAAAAATCGCCAGTAATATGCTTAAATGGAGAGCAAACGGAGATAGCATGAGAAAAAAGACGTCTCTGGCTATAATCATCTTTTTGATTTCAGCTCATCTGACTTTTCTGGAGGGAAAAGATAAGGTGACCGAAGTAAAACTGAAGGACAGGCCATCAGTCACCCCGGCCGCCGGTTATTATCAAGGCAATCGTTCACCGCTTCTGCCCGGTCCGCTGGTTAAATTACCAGTTGGACAGATTGAAGTTAGAGGCTGGCTATTGAGCCAGCTGCAGTTGATGCGCTCTGGTTTTGTCGGGCATCTGCCAGAAATTTCCAGATTTTTGAAAGAAGATTCAGGCTGGCTGAGCCTGCAGGGAAAAGGCTGGGAAGAAATGCCTTACTGGCTTAAAGGCTACGGAGATTTAGCTTACCTGCTAAAGGATCAGGAGATGATAGCTACTGCCAGAAAGTGGATTGAGGCCATCCTTGGCAGCCAGCAGGCCGATGGGTATTTTGGGCCGGTAGATAACAGAGAGGCTAATGACCTCTGGCCAAATATGGAAGCACTTCTCTGCCTGCGTAGTTATTATGATTTTAGCCATGATCAGAGAGTACTGGATTTTATGTCCAGGTATTTTCGCTTTGAGCTAAATTTGCCTGAAGAGAAATTTCTCCCCGGCAGCTGGCAGAAACTGCGGGGAGGCGAAAATCTCGACAGTGTTTACTGGCTTTATAATCAAACAGGAGAAAGCTGGCTGCTAGACCTGGCCAGAAAAGTCTACCGGCGGACAGCTGATTGGGCTTCTCCAATTCTAACCCCGGAACGGGACCGACAATGGGAAGAAAGCTCGTTTTATCATGGGGTAAATATTGCTATGGGGCTCAAGTATCCTGCCCTTTATTATCAGCAGAGCGGAGAAAAACAACTATTGGAAGCGGTGGAAAGAAATTACCAACAATTAATGACCGCTTACGGCCAGCAGCCGGGCGGAATGTTCGCTGCCGATGAGAATATCAGACCTGGATATAATGACCCCAGGCAGGGGGCAGAAACCTGCACAATGGTCGAGATGATGTTTACCTGGGAAACTCTGCTCAAGATAACCGGGGAAACCATCGCAGCTGATCGAGTCGAAGACATTGCCTTTAATTCGCTGCCAGCTTCCATGACTCCCGACCTCAGGGGACTGCATTATCTGACCGCTGCCAATCTTATCTCCTGTGACCGAAGCGGGGAACACGACTTTCAAAATTCGGGCACGCTGCTTTCTTACGATCCGTGGAGTTCCCGCTGCTGTCAGCACAACGTAGCTTTTGGCTGGCCTTATTTAGCAGAACATTTATGGCTGGCTACTTCTGATCAGGGAGTAGCAGCTGTCATCTATGCTCCTTCCAGTGTTGAACTTAAAGTTGGTCCCCGGGGGCAGGTGGTGAGGCTAATAGAGGAAACTTCATATCCATTTTCTGGGAAAATTGTCTTCACGGTAGTTTCTGCAGGAGAAGTCGCCTTCCCGTTGTACCTTCGTCTTCCTGGCTGGGCTCAAAAAGCCTTGATTTCAGTTAACGATGAACAACCGGCAGAGGTCAAAGCACCGGGCAAATTCGCCGTCCTGGAAAGGCGCTGGAAATATGGCGATCAGATATGCCTTAATCTTGAGGAATCGGTGCAATTTAACTTCTGGCCTGGAATTGGCCAGGCCATTTCCATTAGACGTGGACCTTTGTGGTTTTCTTTAGAAATCAAGGAAATCTGGGAAAAGTATAATGGGACTGAAAGCTGGCCTGCCTGGGAAGTTTTACCTGGCTCTGATTGGAATTATGCTCTGGTTATTGACCGAGATAACCTGGCGAAAAATGTCAGATTAATCGAAAAAAGGGAAGTCGCTTATCAGCCTTTTTCGCTGGAAAATGCCCCCCTTATCCTCGAGGCCAGGGCCAGGAGATGTCCGGGATGGGTAGCTGAAGGGAAAATGGCTGGTAGGGTTCCTCCCAGTCCACCTCCTGTAGCTGGGCCAGAAGAGACCGTCAGGCTGATTCCAATGGGCTGTGCCCGGTTGAGAATTACCTGTTTCCCCTGGGTCAGGTCAGAAAAATGAGGTTGAAAGGAATTAAGGCTATGGCTCTTCTTAACAGGAGATCAGGCAACCTTCTTGGTTTTATTCTTTTTATCACCGGCTTGGCTACTATAGCTGCGGCTCAGCCGGTGCCTGACAGTCATCTCGTTTCAGCTGACTGGCTCCAGTCAAATTTAAATGTCTCTGGTCTTAGAATCATTGATATGAGAGCCGATATCCGTGATTACTGGACCGGTCATATACCTGGAGCTGTTTATCTGGAAGAAACGGTTCTGCGCTGGCCAGAGGGCGGAGTGCCAGGCAAATTATTACCGGTGGATGTGCTGGTTCGCTTACTGGAAGAACTGGGAATTGAGCAGAAGACTCTGATTATACTTTACACAGAGGTAAATAACTATCGTGCCACCTACCTGGCCTGGGCACTCGATTATATAAATCATAATCGCTGGGCCATTTTGGCTGGTGGCTTTAATAGCTGGAAAAGCGATAACCGGCCGATTTCGCGGGATTATCCGACCATTAGAAAGACATCTTATAATAAGAAACTCGAACTGAATAACATGGTCCGAGTCAGTCTGGAAGAGGTGAAAAACCGGCCAGCTGACCGGACGGTTTTGGTGGATGTTAGACCGCCAGAAATGTATTCAGGCGAACGCGGCAACTGGAAAAGGAATGGCCATATACCTGGTGCTATTAACCTCTTCTGGGCCTCTTTTTTAAAAGAAGATGGAAGCTGGAAAGACCTCGATCTGGTAAGAAATAATCTTAAGATCATGGGCATTACCCCTGATAAAACGATTGTCCTTTATTGCGGTCAGGGGTTAATGTCTTCGCATACCTATTTCACTTTGAAATATGTACTGAAGTTTCCTGAAGTCAAAATCTTTGATGGCAGTTTTAATGAATGGTCTGGCTACAAAGAGCTACCGGTTGAAACCTCAAAATAAAGAGGGGAAAGATGAAAAGGAAAAATGTATGGTTCTGGCTGGTGCTGAGTCTGGCCGTTATTTGTTTGTGTTTAGGCTTAAGGGCAGGAGAATTTCAGACAGTCTGGCAAAAAGCTAAAACCATCTGCCTGGAATGTATTGGACTTGGTTAAAACCGAAAGGAAAGTGAACTGTGGCTCGGCTGAGAAAGAGGAGATTAACACAGATTCTGGCAGCTATTGGTTTCAATCTGGATCTGCCTTCACTTTTAAAAGGGCAGATCAGTCAGGCTAAAACTAAAGGTATTTGCGTTCCTGTTCTCAATTGTTATTCCTGCCCCGCGGCTATTGGGGCCTGCCCCATCGGCTCGCTTCAAAATTCACTTAATTCTTTAAGATATAACCTGAACCTGGGACAGAAAAAACTCGGCCTGTATGTGGTTGGTAGCCTGGGGCTGGTGGGCGTTATCGGGGGTCGCCTGCCCTGTGGCTGGATCTGCCCGTTTGGTTGGCTGCAGGAACTAATATACAAAATTCCGATACAAAAATTGAAGATCCCTGCCTGTCTGACTTATTTGAGATATGCTGTCCTTCTAATCCTGGTGATTCTGCTCCCATTACTGCTGGTTGATAGCCTTGGCCTGGGTTCACCCTGGTTTTGTAAGTTGGTTTGCCCGGCTGGCACCCTGGAAGCTGGAGTTGTTCTGGCTTTAATCAACCCGGGACTGAGATCTCAACTTGGTTTTCTCTTTGCCTGGAAGGTGAGCCTGCTGGTGCTTTTCCTGGTCTGGATGGCCCTGAGCCAGCGACCATTCTGCCGGACAATTTGTCCTCTGGGAACAATCCTGGGTTTTTTTAACAGAATCAGTGCCTTCGAGATAAAAGTTGATCTTGATAACTGCCTGGTGTGCAATGCCTGTCAGAGAGCTTGCCCGGTTGATATAAAAATTTATGAGAACCCGGCCAGTTCTCAATGCGTCAGGTGCCTTCAATGTCAGGAAATTTGCCCAACAGGCTGCATTACCTCAGGATTCTGGCTCGGTCGTAAAGCTGATGAGAGGAAAACCGACCAGCCGACTGCCTAAAGCCTAAACTTAGATAAATTAAAAAAGGAGCATGAACTTTCCGGGCAGATTCTTTCCAGCAGAAATCAAAAAGCTAGAAAGCTTCTCCAGCACTCATATAAATGCCAGAAGTGCCATTGGGACCAAAAGCAAAATCCACCCTGACATTAACCTGTTCCTTAGGAATAATTTTAAATCTGAAACCAAAGCCAGCCGAGTATTTCAGGTGATCCCAGGAAATATGCTTCAGGCTATCGGCTAGACTGCCCAGTCCGGCAAAAGCCACCCCGCTCAGCCTTTTCCAGATAGGAAATCTGTATTCGGTTTGAAAAGCAACGACTACCTGATCTCGAAAACGGCCGCCGTAATAGCCACGGAGCAAATCACCACCGATCTTGGGCAATTTATAGAAGGGGACATCGCCACTAACCGTATCTAAAATTCCCTGGACGACCAGAACCTGACCCGGACTCACCCCAAAATAATGGCGGGCATCAATCTTAAGATTGACATAATTAAAACTGCTGCCAAAGATTTTGTTATTCCAGAAACCAAATAACTGCAGATAATTGCCTGATGACGGGAAAAAGATATTGTCCCGACTGTCATAATTGACAATCAGACCGGGGCCAGAAATCCACCCTCCTTCGCTACCCATAACCAGCCCCTGATCAAGAATCTTGCCTGGTTCTTTGTCAACAATCGAAGTTTTTTCCAGGTGATATCTGACACCCAGGTAAAGAGGAATTTGATGAAAATATTTTCCCTGATAGCCGAGTTCCATAAAATAGGTCTGGGGGGTATAAGTCTCAACTTGCTCTTCGTCAGTATCAGGACCGACTCCCCAGAATTTAGTTGGAAATCGCTCGGCCAGAAAGTTTCCTGTCAAAAAGATAGAATTGTTCTTTAAATAAATTTCAGGTTTAAGCTGAAAAGTATACTGCTTCATCTGAGTATAAATTCCGGCAAAAAAAAGGGTGCTCGGTCTGGCTTCTTTAAAAACCAGCCCGAGCCGATAGGCTAACAAACCACCGGCTCCAAAAGCCAGTTTGGTTTCCGGGGTGTAATATAAGATAGGCAGGGCAGTTACACTGACCTTATTCTTTTCAACTTTAGCCAGTTCCTCTTCCTGACCTGCCACCTGTTCAGTTGTTTCCTGTGCCTGAAGAATGGTGGAAAATGGTAAAAACAGCAGAAGGAAAAGTATAATTAGCCGGAAAATCTGACCTGACTGGCCAGGCTGGCTTGGTTTTTTAACTGACTGAAACATAAGCATTTATGTTAGATTGAATCGGCCTAGCTGTCAACCCGTCCCATCGCTAGCTCTTTATTGTTTATAAAAACCGATTTTATCCGGTCACCTCATAATTTTTCTTGACAGGCAAACCGGCCTGAGTAAAAGTATCTATCTGGTCAAAAAATTGAGATGTTTAACCGGAGGCTTGGAAGCGAGCTGGCTAAATAAATTATAGGATTTATGAAACCAGAGAGGAAAATGGATCCCGGGAAAAAGAGTCTCAGCCGACGAAGTTTTTTCGGCCAATGTGGACGCTGTGCCGCCTGGCTGGCCAGCGGTTTAATTCTTAAAAAAGATCTCAGCCCGTCTGGCCGGTTGACCTCAAAGGATTTAGCCTCTGAGGCAAGAAAGGAAAGAGTCAAAATTAGCCTCCTCTTTGCTCTTCACCGGTTGAAACAGGATAGGCCTGATTGGCCCAATCTTGGTTTTGATTTCCGGCCAGTAATTGAGAAGTACATCAGCATTTTACAGCAGAAGTTTCCCCACTATACATTTTTGGTCTCCTTGGTGAGCGGACCAGAAGAAGCTGAAAAAATTATCAAAGCTGACGAAGAACAAAATGTTGATGGTTATGCTGTCTTTCAGCTCAATTGCTGGAATCAAGTAGTCCAGCCGGCGGTAGCTACTGGCCGGCCAGTCCTCTATGTTGATTTTCTTTTTGCCGGCAGCGGCGGCTTTCTGGTGTATACCTCCCGCTTAAAGAGAGAAAAACAGCCTAATTTTGGTTTCATAGCTTCGGACAGGTTAGATGATGTAGTGGCTGCCTTTGAGGCCTTTGCCCGATTTAAAAGCCCGCAGAATGATCGGTCGTTCAGTCAGCTGGTCGAGGAGATAAGAATTGCCCGGACACCGGCTCCAGGCTATCTTACCTGTTACCCGGATGAATTAAAGCTTCTTTCTGCTGAAGAAACCCTGTACCGTTTAAAGGACGCACCTATTCTGCTTTTCAGGGACGAGAAGGGCGGACAACCTTTCCAGATAATGAATATTCCTGTTTTGAATCTTCCCCTGGCTGAGTTAAATCAGGCCTGGGCGGCGGCAGACCGGGAAGAGGCCAGAGAAATTGCCAGAAAATGGTGGAAAGGAGCTTCTCTTGTCCTGGGTGTTAGCTGGCCGGAAGTCATCAATTCAGCAGCCATGTATTTAGGCATGAAAGCATTGCTGGACAAGTACCGGGCACGGGCAATAACTGTAAATTGCCTCGGAGGATTTTATGGCGGACATATCCACGCCTATCCCTGCCTTGGATTCCACGAATTAAATAATCAGGGCTTAGTTGGTGCTTGTGAAGCTGACCTCAGGTCAACAGCCACCATGACTGCTTTTGGTATGATGACCAGGGGCCGACCAGGTTATATTTCTGATCCGGTTATTGACATTTCCAGAAGGCGGATTATCTATGCCCATTGTGTCGCCTCAAATAAAGTTTTTGGGCCTGATGGTCCGACCAATCCCTATGAAATCCTGACTCATTCTGAAGACCGGCAGGGAGCAGCTGTCCGTTCTCTTTTGCCGGCTGGTTACCTGACCACCAGTCTGGAGATAGACGATGGACGTCAGGAAATCCTCCTTCACCAGGCTAAGGCCGTTGGAAATGATTTTAATGACCGAGCTTGCCGGACAAAGCTCGTGGCCGAGCCACTTGGCGATCTGGAAAAGTTGTTTTCTAACTGGGATCGATGGGGCTGGCATCGAGTGACTTTTTATGGTGATTTAAGAGAAGCTGCTTACCGTCTGGCTGAGGCCCAGAACTGGCGGGTAGTGGAAGAAGCTTGAGGAAACAAATGAAAGAGTATCGTCTTGAAGCTCTGAAAAGAAAAATCAAAGAGTTTCCTTCTATTGAGCTGATCTGCCGTCCGACTCCTCTTTATCCTCTGGAAAAATTAAATCAGCAAGCAAGGGGCACAAAAATACTGATAAAAAGAGATGACCTGACCGGACTGGCTTTTGGTGGCAATAAATCAAGGAAGCTGGAGTTCATTTTGGCTGATGCTTTAAAAAGAGGTGCGGATACGATCATCACCTGGGGAGCCATGCAATCTAACTGGTGCCTGCAGCTGGCTGCTGCGGCCCGGAAGTTCGGGCTGAGGCCTGTTCTGCTTTTATTTAAAAGCTATGATGTCCCGGCTATTTATGAGGGCAATGTCTTTCTTGAATATCTTCTTGACGCCCAGATCGAGATTAAAGAATCAGAAGAACGCGGTAAATCGGTTAATCAGGATAAAGCGCTGGAACTCCTGGAAGAACTGGCGGCCAGAGAAAGGGCTGAAGGGTATCGACCTTACCTGGTTCCGGTTGGCGGTTCAACCTGCGGCGGCCATCTGGACAAGCCATTGGGAGCCCTGAGTTATTTTCAGGCAATGCTGGAGATATACGAACAGGCGGCCGCGGTGTCTGCTCTGCCTGATTATGTAGTCATTGCTTCCGGCTCAGGTGGCACTCAGGCTGGCTTATTAGTCGGGGCTAAAGCCCTCGGACTTAAGACCAAAGTGGTAGGCATCTGCGTTTCCGATAAAAAGGAAGAGTTTTTACCGGTGGTTAAGCAGATTGCCTTTGATCTGGTAAAGATGCTTGAACTGGAAATCCAACTTGATAATGAGGACTTTATTCTCTTTGATAATTATCTGGGGGCAGGCTATGGGTTGATAACGGCTGAAATAGCCGGAACGATCAGAAATCTATTTAAAACAGAAGCTGTGCTTCTTGATCCAGTTTATACAGCTAAGGCTATGCTGGGTTTAATAGATCTGCTCAAACGTAATTATTTTTCATCGAATGACAGGATCTTATTAGTCCATACGGGAGGGACGCCTGCCTTGTTTGCTTTTAAAGACTATCTTCTGTCCCAGTTGTCTGCCGGTCAATGATGATCTGTTCAAAAATGTCATCTATTTGGTCTAACCTGGACTCATAGTGCTTCTGGTGGTGGCCGGCCGGAAGTTCAGAGGCTTTAAGACCATGCCCGGTCAGGACCAGCACACTCTGGCCATCAAGAGTCTCTTTTAACTTGAGATAGGCAGCCAGGGTGGTCGAGGCTTCAGGCTGAGCAAATAGGCCCTCCTTTACGGCCAGTAATTTCTGGGCCTCCAGCATTTCCTCATCACTGACGCTCACCAGCTGTCCTTTATTTTCTTCGATAATTTTTAAAACCAGATTACCGGCTGGCGGGTCAGCATTAGAGATAGAATGGGCAAGAGTATTGATTGATTCCACTTTCCCTACTTTGTCTTCGCCTCGCTCCAGGGCCTGAACGATCGGGGAACAACCCTCAGCCTGAACTCCGATGAATGTTGGACAGGCCTGGATCAGTCCAGCTTGCTTTAGTTCCAGGAAACCCTTATACAGTCCAACCAGATGGCCACCAGAACTCACCGGGACAAATATGAAATTTGGCTGGTGACCTAATTGCTGGCAAATTTCAAAGCTGGTTAATTTATAACCTTCCAGACGCAGGGGATCAACTGAATTGGCAAAATATAGGCCATACTTTTTGCCCAGCTGGTAGCTTTTATAAAAAAGCTGGCCATAATCGCCATCGACTTCGATAATTACCGGTTCGAAGACAGCCGAGGAAATTAAAGCCCCGGTTGATGTTCCTTTCTTTACCAGTAAGAAAGCCTGAAGGCCACAGCGGGCAGCATAGGCAGCAGTGGATGAAGCCATGTTACCGGTAGAGACAGTTCCAATTTTCTTTATTTTCATTTCAGCCAGCTTTTGCACTACGACAGCTGTCCCTCTATCTTTAAAGCTAAGTGTTGGATTAGCCATTTCTAACTTGGCAAAAAGTCCGGCCTTGTTTAAAAACTTTTCCAGACTGAATAATCTCAGCAGGGGAGTGCCACCTTCTTTAAGGCTCAATTCAAGGTTAATCGCCGGGAGTGGCAAAAACTGGCGGTATTTCTGGAGAGCTATCTCCCCGTCGTATGAAAAGCTAGCCTTATTGAATTGAATTAAGTCAAAAAGTAGTGGTTGATGGCAGACCGGACATAAAATCTCATTTGGCTGAAAGACGTCCTCATGATAACAATACAAGCACTTCATCTTGTTCATCGCACTTATCCTTAACCAGCCAGAGTTTATTTTATTTCACTGATGATGTAAAGACAGCCAGCTGCTTGCCTACCAGCAGTTGTTTAACTCGCCGATTAAAGATAAAATATTTTCGTTCATGCTGGAAAACAATAATAGAGATAAATATTTTATGGAAAAGGCCCTGGCTGAAGCCAATCGGGCTGCTCGTCGGGGGGAGGTGCCGGTTGGTGCTGTTCTGGTTAAAGGTAATAAAATTGTAGCCCGTGGCTATAACCAATCAATTTCTCGTTCTGATCCTGCTGCTCATGCTGAAATTATAGCCCTGAGGAAAGCCGGGCAAAAATTAAAAAATTATCGTCTGACCGGGTTAACCCTCTATGTAACCGTCGAGCCCTGCCCGATGTGCCTGGGAGCTATCCTTCAAGCCAGAATTAAGAGACTGGTTTATGGAACAGAAGACTGCAAGCAGGGAGCGGTCGTTTCCAGATTAGCTATTCCGCTGGCCAGAGCCAACCACCGACTCGAAGTTTGTAGTGGAATATTAAGTGTAGAGTGTAGGCAGGTAATAAGTAATTTTTTCCGCTCAAAAAGGGAGTCCAGAAAATCAGGAGAAGGGTTGCAAACTCAGAGAACTTAAAGTAAATTACTCGAAACGGAGAGGTGGCCGAGTGGTTGAAGGCGACGGTCTCGAAAACCGTTATTCCGGTTAATTGCCGGAATCGCGGGTTCGAATCCCGCCCTCTCCGCCAGCTGAGTACAATTGGTTTCTTATTTGAGGTTAAGATGGATAAAGTAAATATCATTGTTGTTGGTTTTGGCCGGGTTGGCCGGGCTTTTTTTGAACTTCTCAAGGAAAAATATGATGATTGCCTGCAGCGCTATGACCTTCAGCTGGAACTCCGAGCTATTGCCCGGCAGAAAGGGATTGTCCTCCTCTCCAGTACTCAGAAGGTTCTGTCCCCCTCTTATTTCGCTCAGGATGACCTTGACAACCTGGCTGACTGGATAAAAGCTATCACCATTTCTGATTTGCTCGAAGAGTTCCAACAGGGAGTACTGGTTGATTGTACTCCTTCTAATCTTATAAGTGGCGAACCGGGCTTGACACTGGCCCGATTGGCCCTGGGTAAAGGCTGGCATCTGGCCACTGCCAGCAAAGGAGCCCTGGTTTTGAGGCCAGATGAGCTAAAAACACTGGCAGAAGAGAAGGGGTCAGTCATTAAAGCCAGCGCAGCAGCAGCTGCTGCTCTGCCTACCCTCGATGTGGGCAGGCGTTCTCTGGCCGGTGCCGAGATTCTGGCTATAGAAGGAATTTTAAACGGAACCAGTAATTATATCCTGACCAGAATGGCTGAAGGTCTGGATTTTGAAGCTGCCTTGAAAGAGGCTCAGGAAAAGGGTATTGCTGAACCTGATCCTTCTCAGGACATAGATGGATGGGATACGGCGGCTAAAATGGTCATCATCGCCAATGAAGTACTGGATACAGAAATCAAGCTGAGCGAGGCTCAGGTCAGAGGGATCCGCGGCTTGAAAAAGGAAATAGTAGAAAAAGCCAGTAGCCTTAATAAGATTCTAAAACTTTTTGGCAAATGTTATCGGGAAAAAGCCGGGGAGCCATGGAAGATTGATGTTGGCTTAGCCCTGCTTGATCCCGTTCATCCTCTGGCTATGACCAGCGGAACAAATAAGGGTATTATTTTTTATACTGATACTATGGGCTGGGTGGCAGTTACAGGAGGGCAATCAAGTCCCACTGGTGCGGCTGCCGCTCTTCTAAAAGACATAATTTCAATTTATCGGCCTTAGTTTTCCTGGCTGATAAATTGATTTCCTGCCAATATTTTGATAACCTTTTTTTCTTGGCAATCTTAACAAGGAGAGGTGTCCGAGTGGTTTAAGGAGCACGCTTGGAAAGCGTGTGTAAGCCCGAAAGGTTTACCGCGGGTTCGAATCCCGCCCTCTCCGCCACTTCAATTAAGGGAAAGGAGTTTTGAATGGACAGTAAAGATTATATCGTCATTGAGGACATCTATGGTGCTCACAACTATCATCCGCTGGACGTGGTAATTACCAAAGCCAAAGGCATCTGGATGTGGGATGTCGAAGGAAATAAATATCTTGACTTTTTAAGTGCTTACTCAGCGGTTAACCAGGGCCATTGCCACCCCAGGATTATCAAGGCCTTACAGAATCAGGCCAAAAAGCTGACTTTGACCTCCAGAGCTTTCAGAAACGATCAATGGCCATTACTGGCCAAGGAGTTATGTGAACTGACCGGCTTCAATATGGTTCTTCCCATGAATTCGGGAGCCGAGGCGGTTGAAACAGCAATTAAATTAGCCAGAAAATGGGCTTATCAGAAAAAGGGAGTTCCTCAGGATGAAGCAGAGATTATCGCCTGTACCAACAATTTTCATGGTCGCACGGTGACTATAATCAGCTTTTCTACCGAACCCCTCTATCGGCAGGATTTCGGGCCATTTACTCCCGGCTTCAAAATTGTTCCCTTCGGTGACGCTGAGGCTCTGGAAGAGGCTATCACTCCCAGAACAGCGGCTTTTCTGGTTGAACCAATTCAAGCCGAGGCTGGAATTATTATCCCGCCTGATGGCTACCTTAGGAAGGCCAAAGAGATTTGTGAAAAGAATAACGTCCTCTTTATTGCTGATGAAATTCAAACCGGGTTGGGCCGGGTCGGCAAAATGTTCGCCTGCGAATATGAAGGTGTTAAGCCCGACGTAATGGTTATTGGCAAGTCCCTCGGTGGTGGTTGCTATGCTATTTCGGCAGTTCTGTCGACGATTGAAATTATGGGATTGTTCAAACCAGGTGAACATGGATCAACCTTTGGCGGCAATCCTTTAGCCTGTGCGGTGGCTAGGGAAGCTCTGCGGGTTATTCAGGATGAACACCTGGTCGAGCAGGCGGCCGAGAAAGGCACCTATTTCTTAGAAAAGTTAAAAACAATTAAAAGCCGGCATATTAAGGAAATAAGAGGCCGGGGCCTGTTGATTGGCATCGAACTCTATCCTGAGGCTGGTGGCGCCCGGCGTTTCTGCGAAGCGCTGATGAATGAAAGGCTGCTCTGTAAAGAGACACATGAGAATGTAATCAGGTTTGCCCCGCCCCTCATCATCAGTAAAAGAGAGCTGGATTGGGCTTTTAAGAAGATAAAGAAGGTTTTTAAAAGGCTGAACTAAAAAACAGCAGATCAGATCTTCCAGGCAATTCTACTAAGACAGAGCCAGGAAATTTGAAATAGATTTAAGCGGAGAATTGGCCGGGGCTTGGGTGTGGCTATCATTTGACCTGGAGGAATAGATGCGAAAATCGGCTATTCTGGTCGTTTTAGTAGCATTATCGTTGGCTAGCTGCCTGATTTATGTCCCGCCTGAAGAAAAGCAGACTACCACCCGACAACCAGCAGCTTCATCTTTCCAGCCATATGTGTCTGGAGAAATAACGTTCGGGTATATCTACGACTATCTCAGTGGTTTTGGCTTATGGGTGAATTATTCCCCCTTTGGTTATGTCTGGGTACCGAGGGGAATTGATGCTCGCTGGCATCCTTATATCCATGGTCGCTGGGTCTGGACTGATTATGGCTGGACCTGGGTTTCATTTTATAGCTGGGGCTGGCTGCCATTCCATTATGGACGCTGGGGGTGGGATATTCACCTCGGGTGGTTCTGGGTGCCTGATGTCGAATGGGCTCCGGCCTGGGTGGTCTGGAGATTCAGTGACATTTATCTAGGATGGGCGCCGGTTCCGCCTGATATCCCCTTCCGACCAGGACACGGATTCGAGTGGAGAAATCGGCACATTGATTATCACCTGTGGGTCTTTATTGAAGCCCGCCATTTCTCTGAAGGTCGTCTGGCTAACTGGGTGATCCCTAGAGAACGCAACAGAACGTTAATTAATTTTACAGTTTTAGCCGACAGATTCAGTCTGAGAAACAACATCATCATTAACGATGCACTTAGCCCTCAGCATGTAGAAAGAATCACCGGCCGGCCAATCACCAGGGTAAATATCAAAGAAATAAAACAGCCAGCAGAGGAAAAGCTAAGTTCGAAAGAAGTCAGAATATACAGACCTGTTATAAGGAGAGAATCAGTCACTCCTAGAACAGCCATTAGCCGGGAAGAAGCTATACAGAGACTGACGCCTGATAGGCTCAAACAGGATGTTAATTCTATCGATACTTATCACCACCGGGAACAGGCCTTGCTCGAAAAAACCCAAAAAATGGAAATTGAAAGACTAAAACAGCAAACAGAAAAGGAAATCAAGGTTGTTCCGCCTCAGGAGAAGCAGAGAAAATTAAAGGAGCTTCAGACGAGGATTGAGCAGTTAAGGCAGCAGCATCAGGAAGAAAAAGAGCAGCTCTTGCAAAGACAGGCCAGAGAAAAACAAGCTATCCAGCCTAAGAATTTAAGAGACAAAAATCACTGAAGTGAACCTTGCCTGGTACTATGATAAGACAACCAGAGAACCGAGGCTAAAATCAGGCAGCCCCCGGCGAGGGTTCTGAGGCTGGGCTGTTCTTTAAGTATCAGGTAGCTGAGGATCAGACCATAAACAGGTTCAAGCAGGCTGATCAGGCTGGAAGTCTGAGCTTCCATATCCCTCAACCCCCTGATAAATAGAGTGTGAGCTAAAGCTGTACAAAAGATGCCCAGGAAGATGATCAGTCCCAGACTTTCTAAATTTCCCGGCCAGCTAAATTTTTTAACCAGAAAGACAGGCAGCAAAAAAAGGATAGCCAGTGTGTCCTGATAAAAAGCCAGAGCCAGGCTGGGGTAACTGGCCGCCAACTTTCTGTTAATAATGGTCAACAGGGAAAAAGAAAAACCAGAAGCCAGACCCCACATGACTCCAACGAACATATTATTTTTGAAATTAAACTCGGGTACAAGCAAGCTAATGCCGGCCAGACAGATCGCGGCCAGGATAAGGTTTTTCCGATGGAAGCGAGTCCCGAGAAGCCAGGGCTCAAGGAAAATCGTAAAGAGAGGAAAAGCCGAATAAGACAGCAGTCCGGTAGCAACAGTCGACACCTGGATTGACTGGAAAAAAGTTGTCCAGTGAAAAGCCAGCAGACCTCCCGATGAGACTATTAACCAGAAATCAAGAGATCGGGCCGGGCGGGGCATATGTTTTGATTGAAGCTTAATAATCAGGAAAAGAGTCAGACTGGCCAGAATCAATCTCCAGAAAGTCAGAGAAAATGAAGGCAAGTTGACCAGCTTGCTGATCACACCGGGGAAACCAAACAAAAAGACAGCTAAGTGAACGAAGAGCAAACCTTTTTCTCTTTGCTTCATGCCAGACTCATTTTAATCTCTTCAAGACTTAAATTCATCCCGAAAGATCAAATATCTAAACCTTTGTCCCCGGTTGAATTTTAGGTCAGTTATGATAAGATAAAACAGATTTTATTTCAGGCTAGAGGCAATGTCAGACCAACATCTGGATAACCCCAACAATTCTTACCTGGTTCTGGCTAGAAAATACCGACCAAAGAAATTTTCCGAAGTGGTCGGCCAGGAGGCGGTAGTCAGGACGCTGCAAAATGCTATCCGGGAAAACAGAATCAGCCATGCTTATCTTTTCTCCGGCATGAGAGGCGTGGGCAAGACCACAGTAGCCAGAATTCTGGCCAAGGCCCTGAACTGTCAATTCGGGCCAGCTCCCGAGCCCTGCAATCAATGTGAACTGTGCCAGGCTATTAATGAGGATCGGCTGGTTGATTTTATTGAAATTGACGGTGCTTCTAACCGCGGCATTGAGGATGTTAAGGCTTTAAGAGAAAGCATTCAGTATGAACCAATGCACAGTCGCTACCGGATTATCATCATTGATGAAGTTCATCAGCTCAGCCGGGATGCTTTCAATGCCCTGCTCAAAACCCTGGAAGAACCGCCGACCAGAACCATCTTTATCTTCGCCACCACTGAATTCCATAAGGTTCCCAGAACCATCATTTCCCGTTGCCAGCATTTCGTTTTTAAGAGACTGACGACTGAGGTAATAGCCAGCCATCTGCGCTTTATTGCCGAACAGGAAGGCCTGACCATTAGCCCCTATAGTCTTAAGCTGATCGCCGAAGCAGCTGATGGTAGTTTACGGGACGCGGAAACTCTCCTCGACCAGGTCATCTCTTTCAGCGGTCTCCAGGTTAAAGATCAGGATACCGAAGAGATCCTGGGAGTTATCGATCACCGCTTGTTTGAGAAATTTTCCAGAGCAATCATTACAGGGCAAGATGAACAGATTTTCGGCTTGGTGGAAGAGCTGGTCTCGGCTGGCTATGATCTTAGATATTTTTATAATGGTCTGATCGAGCATTTCCGCCAGCTCCTGGTGGCGAGAATAGTGAAAGATCCAGCCGCTCTCAATTGGTTATCAGAAGAAGAACTAAATCATCTCAGGGATATCAGTCAATCATTACTTCCGGAAGAAATACTCAGATATCTAACTGTTCTGCAGGAAGGGGAGTCTGGCTTGAGGTATTCAGCTCAGCCCAGAATTTTTTTAGAGGCTCATTTGATTAGATTATGTTATTTATCGCGTTTAAAACCGCTGGATCAGGTTCTGGAGGAAGTTAAGGAGTTAAAACTGCAATTGAAAAAGGGTCTGCCTAAAAGTGAACCTCGAAAACCTGACTACCAGACCCCGGCGCCCAGACCAGCCGAAAAGAGCCGGGGTGCGGTTCGCAGTCCTGATTTTCAAAGAGCAGACAACCAAACCAGGGTGGCCGGAAATGGTGTACCGGTTCTGGGACACCCGGTTGCTGACGAATTTTATTTCCGTTTGATGAAAGACCGCCCGGCTCTGGCTCCAATTCTCAAGGTAGCCAGTAAGGTTGAGGTCAGAGATAAATGCATGCAATTTATATTCAGCCAGGATAAGAAGCATTTTGCTGTTCTCATTGAGCAAAACGAAGCCTATCTAAACCGTTTGGCTGCTGACTTTGACGGTTATCGTTTTGAGGTAAAAGTCGAGGAAGACAGCCGGGAGGAGAAAAGAGCTCAACCAAACTTGGCCGGTAGCGGCCAGAAAAAGATAGGCCAGGTTGGAAATGGTGAGGGCCGAGCAGTTATTGAAGATCCAAAGGTCAAAAATATTCTGGACGATTTAAGGGGACAGGTTATTTCGGTTAAGAAAAAGAATAACAACAATAAATCATAATAAGAAAATACCAAGAAAAAGGAGTCGGGATGAAAAATCTGGGTGAACTGCAAAAGATGATGAAAGCTGCCCAGGAGTTCCAGGAAAAAATGCAGAAAGAACTGGCCGAAATGCAGGTAGAAGGCTCAAGTGGTGGCGGGATGGTGACGGTTGTTCTTGATGGTCACAAAAACTGTCTAAAAGTCAAACTGGAACCAGAAGTGGTCAATCAGGAAGATGTGGACATGTTACAGGACCTCATTGTCTCTGCCTTTCGCGAAGCAGTGGCCAGGGTGGATGAAGAAGTCTCCAAAAAGATGTCTGGCTTCACCGGTGGTCTGAAAATACCCGGGCTATGACTGGTCACAAATGTTTGAATATGCTCAACCACTCCATAAACTAATTGAGGAATTGAGGAAGTTCCCGGGAATTGGCCAGAAGTCGGCTCAGCGGATAGCTTTTTATATTTTAAGCCTGGCTCCGGAAGAAGTGGAACAACTGCTGGAGGCTATTACTGAGGTCAAAAAAAACCTTTTTTATTGTTCTGTTTGCAATAATATTACTGACGCTGATCCCTGCCAGTTATGTACTGATAACCAGCGAAATAATGAGCAGCTGTGTGTGGTCGAAGAACCGTTTAATGTGGCCTCAATTGAAAAAACCGGTATATATCATGGAAGATATCATGTCCTTCTGGGCTCTCTATCGCCACTTAAAGGTATCGGGCCAGATGAATTAAGACTGGAAAAATTGGTCAACCGGCTCAAGACCGGCCAGTTTAAGGAATTGATCATCGCCACCAATCCAACGGCTGAGGGAGAAGCCACCGCCGCCCTCATCTTGCAGCTGGTTGAGGATTTACCGATTAAGATCAGTCGTCTGGCCATGGGTTTACCAGTTGGAGGCGATTTGGATTTTGCCGATCAGCAAACTATTAAAAAAGCCCTGGAAGGGCGGACCGAAATAAAAAAATAAATGCTAAAAACCGGTTAGAATAAAAGCGACTTTTTGGTATAATAATTTGTTTAATTTAATAAGGAGCATGCCGATGTCTAAAAATTTTAAGGCTGTTGATGGTAATACAGCTGCCACCCATGTAGCCTACGCCTACTCGGAAGTGGCGGCTATCTATCCGATCACTCCTTCCTCGACCATGGGTGAAATGGCTGATGAATGGTCCAGCCAGGGAAAGAAAAACATCTTTGGTCAGACAGTGGAAGTGGTGGAGATGCAATCAGAAGGAGGAGCGGCAGGAGCTGTTCACGGCTCGTTAAGTGCTGGTTGTCTGACTACAACCTTTACCGCCTCTCAGGGTCTGATGTTGATGTTACCCAACATGTACAAGATCGCCGGCGAATTATTGCCAACTGTTTTCCATGTCTCGGCCAGGTCTTTAGCCTGCCAGTCTCTGTCAATATTTGGAGACCATTCTGATGTGATGGCCGCCAGAAATACAGGCTTTGCTTTAATGGCCTCCGGTTCTGTTCAGGAAATCATGGATCTGGCCACTGTCAGTCATCTGGCCAGTCTGAAGAGCCGGGTACCTTTCCTTCATTTCTTTGACGGTTTCCGTACCTCCAGCGAGGTTCAAAAGATAGAACTTATACCCTATGAAACGCTGGCCGAGCTGTTTGAACCACAATATCTGGAAGCTTTCAGACAGAGGGCTTTAAACCCAGAAAAACCCATGATGAAAGTTGGGGCAGAAAATCCTGATGTTTATTTTCAGGGCAGGGAAACGGTGAACAAATACTATGAGGCTACTCCCGCCATTGTCCAGGAGTATATGGATAAAGTGGCTAAAGTCACCGGGCGTCAGTACCATCTCTTTGATTATTTTGGTTCACCACAGGCTGATCGGGTCATCATTATGATGGGTTCAGGTGGGGAAACAGCTGAAGAGACCATAAATTACCTGAACAAGCAGGGTTATAATGTTGGCCTGGTTAAAGTTCGCCTTTTCCGACCTTTTGACTCAGCTGCTCTCCGATCGGTCATTCCCGCCAGCGTTAAAAAGATAGCTGTTCTGGATCGAACCAAAGAGCCAGGCGCTCCGGGCGAGCCACTTTTCCTCGACGTGGTTTCTGCTCTGGTCGGAAGAGATATCAAAATCATCGGTGGACGATATGGCTTATCTTCAAAAGAATTCACTCCAGCCATGGTCAAAGCAGTTTATGACCACCTGGACGGCGCCGCTTTTCATGGTTTTACAGTCGGAATTGAAGATGATGTCAGTGGCAAGTCCTTAAAGGTTGGTCCAATTCTTGAAACCGAACCGGAAGGGACAGTTCGTTGCAAATTCTGGGGTTATGGTTCAGATGGTACGGTCGGTGCAAATAAAAATTCAATCACAATTATTGGCGATAACACGGATCTTTATGCCCAGGGTTATTTTGAATATGATTCCAAGAAATCAGGTGGAGTGACCATCTCTCATCTGCGTTTTGGCCAGCATCCGATTAAATCCGAGTATCTGGTGAATATTGCTGATTTCATTGCCCTCCACAAGCCAGCTTATATCGGACGCTATGATGTCCTGGAGGGAATCAGGCCAGGTGGAGTTTTTCTGCTTAATTCATCCTGGAAAAAAGAGGAGGTCTTCGAACATCTAACTGAAGACATGCAAAGGACCATCATTGATAAAAAAATCAAGGTTTATAATATCGATGCCTTTAAGATCGCCCAGGAAGTTGGTCTGAAAACCAGGATCAATACCATTATGCAGGTCTGCTTTTTCAAGATTTCTGGTGTTTTGCCAGAGGCCGAAGCTATTGATCTGATTAAAAAAGCTATTTATAAGAGCTATCACAAAAAGGGTGATGATATAGTCAAAATGAATATGGCCGCAGTTGACCGGGCACTGGAAGCCTTAGAAGAAGTTCCTATTCCGGATAAAATCACCAAATCAGCCCCTGTTCCCAAGCTGATTCCTGATGAAGCTGATGATTTCGCTAAGAAAGTCATTGAGCCGATTATGCATTTTAAGGGCAATTCAATTCCTGTTTCCAGTATGCCCGATGACGGCCGTATTCCGACCAACACGGCCAAGCTGGAGAAAAGAGGAGTAGCTGAACTGGTCCCACGCTGGCTCCCGGAGAATTGCATTCAATGCAATCAGTGTTCATTTGTCTGTCCGCATGCGGCTATCAGACCAAAACAAATTCTGCCAGCTGATCTGGAAAAAGCTCCGGCTAAATTTACCACCCTGGTCTCTAACAGCAAAAATGATAAAAATTTGAGGTATCGGCTTCAGGTATATATTGAAGATTGCGTGGGCTGCGGTGTCTGTGTGGAAACCTGTCCAACCAAAAACAAATCTCTGGTCATGGTTCCACTGGAAGAGGAAAGAGCAGCCGGAGAGAATGAAAATGTAGACTTCTTTGAGAAGTTGCCTGATAGCTGGCTGGATGGGAATAAAATTGAAACCATCAAGGGTTCTCAGCTCTTAACCCCACTGTTTGAATTCAGCGGTGCCTGTGCTGGTTGCGGAGAAACTCCCTATATTAAATTGGCCACCCAGCTTTTTGGCGATAGAATGATTATTGCCAATGCCACCGGTTGTTCTTCAATTTATGGTGGTACATTCCCGGTTTCTCCATATGCTAAGAATAAAGAAGGGAAGGGACCCACCTGGGCTAATTCACTCTTTGAGGATAATGCCGAATACGGTTTTGGTATGAGGCTGGCAGTTGATACCATCAGACGGCAACTTCTGGCTAATATGAATGCTGCTATTACTGCCGGTACTCAGCCTGAACTGATGGATGCCTTCCAGAAAATGAAAGAGCTGTGGAATGATCGTGGTGACCAGGCGAAAATGACTGCTGAACGTATTCGGAAACTCCTGCCAGCTGCCCTGGCCAGAAAAGATGCTGCTTATCCTTATCTGACTAAAGTAGCTGAATTTCAGGATTATTTTGTAGATAAGAGTATCTGGTGCATCGGCGGTGACGGCTGGGCTTATGATATCGGCTATGGCGGACTTGACCATGTTATTGCTATGAACAGGAATGTCAACCTGCTCGTTCTTGATACTGAGGTTTACTCCAATACCGGCGGACAGGCATCTAAATCCACTCCTACTGGATCCAGAGCTAAATTCGCTTCTTCTGGCAAGAAAACCGGCAAAAAGGACCTGGGCCGGATGGCTATGAGCTATGGCTATGTTTATGTGGCTTCGGTCGCTATGGGAGCCAACATGAATCAATGTCTCAAGGCTTTTATGGAAGCAGAAGCTTACGATGGGCCATCTCTGATTATTGCCTATTCGCCTTGCATTAACCACGGTATTGATATGAGCAAATCACAGCAGGAAGAGAAACTGGCCGTTGATACAGGCTACTGGATTCTTTACCGTTATAATCCCCAGCTGGCTAAAGAAGGAAAAAATCCTCTTATTCTTGATTCCAAAGAGCCAAAACTTGATTATGAAACTTTCCTGAAAAATGAAATACGTTATCGTTCTGTTCTTCAGGATTATCCAGAGATTGCCACTCAGCTCTTTGCTCAGGCCAAAGAAGAGGCCAGAAACAGGTTTGAATATTATAAAAAATTAGCTGAACATTAATCTTTGACCAGAAAAATTTCATAAGCTTGTTCAGGCTTGAAGGCTGACTCTAATAGCCGATTGAGGTCATCTGCGGTTACCGAGTCTATATAGTTCAAAAATTTATTATAAAAACTTACAGCCAGGTTATTGGCCAGCAAAATAGATAAAAAAGACAAGCGTGCCTCTCGACCTGCAGACTCACGGAGATAGGTATTTCTGGCCAGAACTCGACCAGCCGCAACTTCTTTCTCTGGCCATCCTTCCTGGCTCAGCCTGGCAAAAAAGTCTTTAAGGGAATTCTGGGCTTGACGGGCCTCTTCACTATCGGTTTCTAGATAACAGATAAAGATTGGCCGGCGCTCGATAATTTCAAGCCGGCTGTTTATATTATAGGCCAGGCCGGTTTCCTGCCGTAGAGACCAGATAAGTGAAGCCGGCCCTTCTCCTATCATCTTTTCCAGTACATAAGCCGCTGGATATATCTGGGAAATCTCGCCGGGTAGGGGATAAGCTAATAAAGCGGCGGCTCCGGCTGGACCACGATAATAATCACAGTGGCTGCTCGACTCGCCAGCCTGACCTTTTTCGGAAATAGAATAGGCTGGCTCGGCCTTCAAGATACCTGATTTTTTTATCCAGGCTAAGTGCTTGGAAAAAAAATTAAGAATGACCTGGCTTTCCAGGTCAGAAATAACTATAAGACTCAAGTTGGCAGAATTAACCAGACTGTCATAAAACTGGCTGACCTCTTTTCTGGTCAGTGATTTAAGACTGGCTTCAGTGCCAAAAAGCGAATGACGATATGGAGCACGGGGAAAAAGCTGTTGCTTCAGACAGATCAAAGCTGAATCTATCAGCCGACAAGCTTCTTTTCCTGATTCCAGCCTCAAAGTTTTCTTGACATTATCAATCCTCAACCCGGAAAAAGTTGGTTTTTTCAGACCAGAAGCCACAATAGCCAATGTTTTTTCCAGATACTGGCTACAACAATCAAATTGAAGATAAGAAAAGTTCGCCCCACTGCCAGCGTTCAGATTGATTCCAGATGACAGAAGCTCAGCTAATTTATCTTCATCAGCTACTTCCGCCATCAAACGAATGGTCAGGTAAGATAATCCAGCTTGATTTTCTTTTTCCAGGGACTGACCACCCGTAAAGTGGAAGACGACCGTAGTAAACTTAATTTGAGGGTCTTGCTGATAATAAACCTTTAGTCCGTTGGCCAGGGTAAATTCTTCAAAATTCAGAGGCTGGGTCTGAACCAGACCTGGCACAATTAGTAGAAAAATCGGGAGCAAAAACCAGCTACGGCACCAGTCACCGGCCATCTTGTTTTTGCTCATGGTTTAATCACCACCCAGGCAACCTGGCCGCGAGACAGATATTTACGGGCAATTTTCCTCATGTCACTTGAGTTCAGGGAATCGAGAGTCTGAAGATAATCTGTCTTCTGCCTTTCTGTGGCGAGCGACAGGTGTTTAGCCAGCGCTCTAGCCAGAAGCAGAGGATTTTCCATCATTTTTTCTGAAGTCCAGCGCAACCTGCTTTTGCCGCCTTGTAAAAAGTCGAGGATCAGACCCTCCTGAGGGAAGTAGTCCTCCCTTGAATAGTTGAAGGTCGCCAGTTGAGAAAAAAAGTTCTGTAATAGCCTCCTGACAGTCTGAACTTTATCCACTCGCGTGGTCAGAATTATAAAAATTAATCCAGCCCGGTCATGAGTCAGATAATGCAGATTAATGGATGACACCAGATCAGTCTGGCTGGCAAAAGCTGAATAAAGAAGTGGATAGAGACCATAACCTAACATTTCACTCAACAGATCCAGACCGATCCGATCAGGGTGGTTGTATTCAGGTCCGGCCAGTGCGGCCACAAGATAAGTATCAGCTACCTTCATCCTGAGTTCAACCAGCTGACCGGAATTTAAGGATTGACGGTTCAAGGCAATTCGATTGACCTTTGTTGCGCCTGCTTTTAAATCAGAAAACATTTGTTTAAGATCCTCTTCTAAATCTTCTGGACTAAAATTGCCTATGACCACTAAAGCTGAATTATTCGGGTTGAAATATTTCTGGTGCCAGGTCTGAAGCTGGCTAAGATTAGCTTTCCTGATAACTTCTGGCTGGCCGTAAACTGGAAGAGCATAACCAGTATTAGGGAAAACCAGTTCATAGGCTTTAGCTAAGCCAACCCTTAGAGGGTCCCGCTGAATATCCTGCAGTTCCTTCAAAATTACTTTCTTCTCTTTTTCTAACCCCTCTTCAGTTATATTGAAGCTGAAGGCTACCTGTTTCAATAAATGAAGACCCGAAAGGAGATATTCAGCTGGCAGACAGATTTCAAAAAGCATTAAGTCCTGTTCGGTGTGAGCATTATAGTAAAGGCCAAATTCCTTTATAGTCCGATAGAGACGTTGCTTTTCCATCAGATGACTCTGGCGGAAAAGCAAGCAGTGTTCGAGAAGATGTAAATGGCCGCTAGTGTCTGGAGTTTCGTCGGCTGCTCCCACCTTTATGCCAAGAACAACTGTTGTTAACCGTGGCCAGGAATATGGCAAGAGGTATACCTTTAAACCATTTTCCAGACAAAATTCTTTCGGAAGAGCTAATTCTTCTGTCCGATCTCCCGGCTTTTGAGCCTGGAGAGGAGCAGTTGCCGGCCTGTAAAAAAAGATCCCGGCCATCAATAGCAAAATTATTATTTTTGTCCTGATCCTTTTAATCAATCCTTATAAAATATAAGAACATATTGGTTTATGATCAAGAGAAGGAAGATAGATATATGGTAAATATTAGCTACAGCCAGATTAAGTGTGTTAAAATAAA
>JAKPCG010000035.1 GCA_029553365.1 Acidobacteriota bacterium
CTTATTGAGAATTACCCGGGTTTTCCTGATGGAATTCTAGGGCCACAGTTGATGGCTGCTTTCCGGCGCCAGGCCGAAAAGTTTAAGGCAGAAATAATTGAAATCACTCCGGTCAACGCCGTCAGGCTTTCCGGTCAGGAAAAAGAAGTGGTGACTGACCGCGGAACATTCCGATCAAAAGCAATTATAATTGCCACGGGCAGACGATACAAAGAGATCGGGATCAAAGGTGAAAATGAGTATAAGGGAAAGGGAGTATCGTACTGTGCTACCTGTGATGCCCCTTTGTTCCGTGGGAAGGATGTGGCTGTGGTCGCCAGCGGCAGCTCAGGAATTCAGGAAGGCCTTCGTCTTCTGAAGTTTGTCAATTCGGTAATCCTGATTGGATTTCCGCCGCAGCAGGCAGCCGAGCCCTATCTTCTCGAAAAGATAAAAGATCAAAAAAATATCACTTTGCTGTTACACCACCGACTGCTGGAAATATATGGGGAGCGGTCTGTCAAAGGGGTTAAGATCGAAGACCTGGAAACCGGAGAAGTCAGAGATATCAGGGTTGATGGCGTCTTTATTTTTGCCAGCTTAACTCCAAATTCTGAGCTGTTTGATGGGATTGAAAAAGACCGCCATGGTTTTATTCTGGCTGAGGAGAGAACCCTTAAAACCAACCTGCCCGGCGTCTATGTAGCTGGTGATGTCAGGTCAAAAAATTTAAGGCAGATTGCCACCGCCGTCGGAGATGGCGCTCTGGCTGCTCATGGGGTCAAACTATATCTTCATCAGCTGGAAAGAGAAAAACACAGGCAATAATTAAGCCTGCCTGGTTTTCTTCTGGCGGTGGAGCCAGAAGGTGATATTTTTATGGCGGTCAATGACCACCTGGCCGCCGATCGGGACAGCCATCATATCTCCGGGGACATTATGTCCAAAGTTAGACACGGAAAGAATAGGCAGAGGATTCTTCCTCTCCTTTCTTTTTTCAATGATATCACCCAGATAATTCGTGATGAAACGCAGATTTTCTTTCTGGACAGCATGGTAGTTGCCATTTTTGCCGTAGCTGGCCAGCGAGCCTATGACCAGTCCCTTTATTTCCTTAAAGACTTTATGGCGGCGGAGAGCAGCCAGCAGGCGGTGGAGATCTTCGACATCGATCTGAATATCCTCAAAGAAGAGAATATGTCTTTTCCAGTTGAAGGCCGGAGGCTCTTTTCTGTTTAAGAAATTGACGAAGGTGGATAAATTGCCGCCCAGGGGAATCCCGGTTAATCTTCTTCTGGGTGGTTCAGTCAGCCAGGCCCTTCCGTGATATTGAATTGGTCGATCGAAAAACAGGTCTTCTATTTTTTTTAAGTTTCCCTGTCCAAGACGAAGGGTTGGGAAATAAACGGCAGGAATACGGGAATTGTAATAAATTTCGTTCAAAAGAAAAGTAAAATCAGAAAAACCGATAAGCAATGGTTTTCTTTCCCTCAGTATACGGTAGTCTTTTTTGTCGATTTTAAACAGAATGTCTTCAGCTCCAGTGCCCCCGGTTACCGAGATAATCAGGTCTGATTTTCTGATAGCTTCTTTGAAGTTTTCAGCTCGGTCTTCTAGGGGAGCGGTGACGTGGTCAATCAGTTCGTCGCTGGAAAAAAGGTAAGGACTGACCTCAATTTCAACCTGACCGAGAATAGTGGTCAGGCGGCGGATAGTCTGTTTGACCAGGCTTTTCTCAGATCTGGGCAGACAGGTAGAGGGAGCAATTAAGCTGACTCTTTTTATTTGAACCCCGGTCATCTCGAGCAGTATCCATCAAAAGATTAAGTTAGTTTTATAAGACTAACAGAAAAAGCCGCCTTTAGCAAGGAAGACAGCCTGTCGGCCAGCAACCTATAGGTTTAAAAGATTGGCTAAGTTGCAGATATTAAATTATTTAGGACGGTTGAAAAGATTTGAGAATCTCCCCGAGTTGCGATTCCCTTATTTTCCTTAAAGCCCGCAGTTCAATCTGTCTGATTCTTTCCCTGGTCAGATGAAAATGCTGGCCGATCTCTGATAGAGTATATTCATGCCCGTCTTTCAGGCCATAACGCCTGATAATGATTTCCTTTTCCCTCTCGGATAGACTTTCAATGGCCTGGTTCAGGTTTTCCCTTAAACTGGCTCTGATATAAGATTCGATTGGGTTGGCTGTGCGGCTGTCTTCGATAAAATCAGCCAGAACAGAATCACCCTGATCATTAACCGGTGTTTCCAGTGATACTTCTTCCTGAGAAAGACCGATCAGGTCAACAATCTGCTCCTCACTGAGACTCATCTGGCTGGCCAGCTCTTTTTCCGTCGGCTCCTGGCCTTCGTTTTGAAAATGCTTCTGGGCAACCTTTTTCATCCGCTGGATGGTCTCTACCAGGTGAACTGGCATGCGGACGGTTCTGGCCTGATCGGCGATAGCTCTGGTAATGGACTGGCG
>JAKPCG010000051.1 GCA_029553365.1 Acidobacteriota bacterium
CATCTCATCTTTCCAGGATCCCCCTGAGTTTTTCCCCCAGGTTTAAAAGCTATGGAAGAAGGTGCAGTTTATAAGGCGGGGGTAGCCATCAGACTGAAGCCGCACTTCAGCCCGAAGAAAGCAAACCGGAGGTGAGCCAAAGGCCAGAGCCTTCCTCTGGCCAACGCCCTCAACCTGCCCGCTTTCATCTTCAAAAAGATAAAAACAAGTCAGCCCTTTGGCTGTTCTGATTTCCCGGGCATCTACTACCCGCACAGCCAGCTTGACCACTTGTCCGGCAATTCCCTGAGGTGAGCGATTAGGAGAAGCGGCCTTCAGCTTAGAGCTAATGGTAAGTTAGCTGCTGCGCCACCTTAGCTTCCCTTAAGCCTCTATCTTATTGATTATGAATGATATCCGCTGGCCCGACCCCATTTATCGGATAAACATTCAACTTATCAGCTGTATTGGAAAGACAGAACCGGCCAAGCTGCTTCATGACCTCAAGATCATAATTTTCAATATAAGCTATATATAGCCTGCCATCCATTATCTGAGCCAGATTGTATCTGATAAAATTGAAATAATAGGCCTGGCCGAGCTGGCTAAAATTCAGATCGTAGACATCTACAATGTATCTTTTTTTATCATCACGCTGGCCAGTCCAGACATATATTTTCCCATCATCAATGTTCAAGCCAAAAATTGCCGGAAAATAGCGTGAGGGCCCTTTTAGTTCCTGTAAGATACGTTCAGAATTTGGGAAACGGATGATCTTCATGTCATTGTCAAAGACATTAAAATCCTGCTCCGTAATGAGTTCCTTCTTTATTTTCTTCCCTTTAAAGGTTTTAACCAGCTTTCCATCTTTAGAATACTTATAAACCAGATAGTCAAAACTATCAGTTATATAAATATTCCCGGCTTCATCCAGAGCAAAATCTGGGATAAAGGTGGCAATGGAGCTCCCATGGCCTTCTTTTTGTTCGTAAATTAATTGGCTATGATTTCTCTGGCTATCGTATTTATAGATTAATATCTTCTTCTCCTTATTCCCACCTAAAAGATAAAGATTCCCTTCGCGGTCAAAACTAATTTTGTCAATGAATAAACCAGATAGGTTTGCTGGAAGACGTAGTTCATTTTTAAACTGGCCATCCGCTGTAAATATTTCCAGAGGCCGGCCAAAACCTGAGCTTACCCAGATATCGCCATCGGGATCAACTGCCAGACAGCCGATGGCTTGAAATTCACCCGGGCCCTGACCCTTTCTACCAAAGGAGAATAAGAAATTCCCATTTTTATCATAGGCATCTATCTGCTCACTTCTTACTTTATCCCAGGCAAAAATAAGACCATTTTCACCGGCCAAATAACCAATCCAGGTATAATAATGACCGGATCCCTCATCGCCAATGGTAAAAAGCGGCTGGCTGGAGGCAGCTAATGGCCTTATCTCTGCTTTTTGACTGGAACAACTGGCCGCCAAAAGTAAAGCCATAAAGAAAATGATTATCTCAGGTATAATGGCTGAAATTTTTTTCCGACACCAGGCGCACAAATCAAGCAGTCTATGACCAGGTCTGGAAGAATCGGAAATTAGTTCAATCATCAGCTACTCTCCTTTAAAGCTTCAGTCTTAAGAAATGGAACCTTTCCTTTTTAGCCTTGAAAAGATTATAACGATTTCTCTAACAATAATTAAAGAGTTTCTGACAGTTTCATTGAAAATTGAAAAGTGAATTGATTATAAACGACAGGTGCTGGTCTGACCCCATTTAGAGGGACTTTTAATCAGGGATCTTCCAGCGGGCAGCCAGGCATTTAGCGCTCTGCGGGGCATTTTTCGGGTCATCAACCTGGTAATAAAGGGTGACAATCTGCCCCCTATCCACTTCAACCGAGCTTGGATACCCGCAGTCAGTATTTCGTGCTGAGGCGGAAATTATAATCTTTTTATCCCACTCCCAGGTTTTCCCGCCGTCCCGGCTGAAGATAGCCCGAACTCCCATCGGCGCATTACGCTCCCCATAGCTCAAGAGAGTCTGTCCATTTTTGAGCTGTATAAGATCTGACGGATGCTCCATGTCCTGGGTTATCTGGAAGGGCGGCGACCAGTGCTTACCATCATCTTCGGAACGGCTCACAGCTAAATGCCCGCCTTTCTCCGAACGCATAGCCGCCAGTAAACTGCCATCGGGGAGGGCCAGCACAGCTGTTTCATTAAAATGCTCAGCAACTAGAGAAGGCTCTCCCCAGGTTTTCCCGCCGTCTTTTGAACGAAAGACGTAGCTTTGATTTCCGCGCTCGTCAAAAAAATCGAAATAAACCGCCATGATGACTGTGCCATCCTCGAGCTGGATAATCTTTCCATAGGGCGAGACGGCTCCGCGGCCAGCATAAAAGGCATGAATCTCTGGGCTCAGTTCAGGTTTCGTCCAGGTTTTTCCCTTGTCTTTTGAACGGATGACATAAACGCCATCGAAAACCCATTTCGAGCCCTCCTCAGGAAGTCTTTGCCCGTCAGCCTCATATCCGCTGAGGACCACATAAGCCAGAAGAATTGTGCCATCAGCCAGTTGACCGAGTGCGGGATTACGGTCATCTTCTGGACCGTCAACAACCGTCCGGGGTTTGGACCAGGTCCGGCCGCCATCATCAGACATGACCAGATCAAGACGCCCGGCCCGGCTAAGGTGAGCGCCCCCACCCCTGATAACAGCCAGAATTTCGCCAGTTGATAGCTTGACCGCCACTGGAAAATAGCCTCCTCCTTCAACTACCGTCACCTGATCTATTGAAGTGAATGCCGCCATGCTGATACAACACATCAGTCCGGTGAGACTCAGAACCGCCAGCCACAGCCGGCCCCACCTGTTATTCTTCTTGCTCTTCATTTCCTTTATTTCTTTTATCATATGGCCACCTTGTCTGATGATTTCACCTTATCTTTCCAGGCCTTTATTCTTTAAGCATTTATCTTATTGATTATACACAATATCCGCTGGCCCGACCCCATTTAGATGTCAATTTTTATCAGGCCCGGGGATGGTGACAGAAGCTGCCGACACAGCTGACTTGCCTGTCTCCATATTCCTTATGACCAGCCGGCACTTGTAAGTTCCTGGTTTAGCTGAAAGTTCACTCTGAATGGAGAGAGGTTTCTGGCGATACTCAGGTCTGGTCAGATCAAGCTCAATACGCCGGCTGTCAACTATCTGATCAAGCTGGTCAAAAAGAAGACTGACTGCTTCCACTCTCGGACCAACAACTTCCCCCAGCTCCTCCACCTGAAGCCTGGCTATGATCTGAATATTATTGGGTGGCGCAGGCGATTTAACCTGAGCCTCCATAGCAAACCTCACCGGTTCACCAGAGAGTGGTTTGGGTGAAAGAGCCACATCAACTAAATGAATCTTTTTCTCCAGCTCTGAAAAGGAAGAAAATGGCTTTTGATTGAAATAGCCAGGTTGAAAGATAACCCGACAGCCAGGTCTTTTGACCTTCACCTTGATTTCATGATACTTGCCGTCCCAGCTTTCCGGAACAGGATAACCAAGAACGTAATAGGCAGCGGTTAGGGTCTCAATTTTCTCAATGTGGTTGGGAGCAGCATAGATTGTCCCGGTGTACTGGCCACCGGTTTTTGAAGCCATCTCCTGGAGAGAATGAACTCCTTTTCTGGCTTCTGGAATTATAAAATAAGTATTATCTTCAGTATCGACTGGAAAAACTGAGGCGTTGGCATCAGCTAACTGACGGCAGAGCTGTTCATATTCCTGCCCGAGATGCGCATTGCCATTATCAACATAGGCACCACGACCAAGATAGACCGGGTGGATGCCGTTAGAATAAAGAAGAATGATTTTCTTACCCTGAACATAACGCAGTGCCTGGGCAAGGGATTGCATCGCCCAGATGAAGTTGGAAGCAACAATCCTCCCTTCCATTAAGTCACTTGACCTCTGGCTGAAGCCAAAAACAGGTCTTGAATAGGCCTCATCAGCGCTTCTTGAAACTGCCATTTTAAACCCATTATCTTCGAAGCGGCTCGGAGCCAGTGGCATAATATCTTTAGCCTGAATAGACTCAATCGCCCGTCGTGCTCCTTCCCGGTCACGGTCAGGCTGATGCAGAACATTGAGAACCCGGCCACCTGAAAAGGTTAAAACCCCAACCAGCATGTCCGGCTCAAGCTCTTTCTCAAGAGAGCGAAGCGCTGCCTCCCGGGCTAATTTAAATCCTCCCTGATCAGTAAATACTAAATCAAATAAATAGAGGAAGATGCGGTTTAGAAGAGGTTGCGGGGCCGGTACCTTCTCTTCTGGCTTATTTTCGACGACAGGCTCGGGTCCTTTCTTTTCAGCCGGGAGAGACATGGTGTGATTCTCAAACTCGGTCAGCAGCTTCTCCTTACCATTATCATAAAGAATAAAGTCTTCTTTGCTCAGGTCAGTCACTGGCTGGCCTTTATCATCAGTCACCATGACATAGATGAGCTTTCTGATGACACTGACCTGGTATTGCTGGTTATCCCTGACCTTTTCCTGCCCTTGTCCCATGTTTGGCAGCAAGGAAACGAAAACGCCAACAGCCAGCAAGGCCACAAGGATAATTACGATCAGCGAGCGTGAACGCCTATTCCTGGCCGACACTCTCCCTCTCGATAAAGCCCTAAAGACCTCAAGCTTCATTTTCACCCATCTAAGAATGTATGAATTTATCTTAAACCTTTCTGCCCTGAAATCAGCAACTTTTGTGCCAGAGAAATTTCCCCAATCTGCCCAGATTCCTGCTAAGTGCGCTGTTCATTCTGAGGGACACCTGTCCTTTAATGGGAAATTTTCAGGTCAGGAGAAGTGGCGGTGTCCTGTATCAATGGTCTGGCAAAGACCAATCAGGAAAATAAGGCATAGGAATAGAAGCTTCTGTTATCTTTATCAGCTCATCTCATCTTTCCAGGATCCCCCTGAGTTTTTCCCCCAGGTTTAAAAGCTATGGAAGAAGGTGCAGTTTATAAGGCGGGGGTAGCCATCAGACTGAAGCCGCACTTCAGCCCGAAGAAAGCAAACCGGAGGTGAGCCAAA
>JAKPCG010000055.1 GCA_029553365.1 Acidobacteriota bacterium
CTCTATCCAGAGCGGATTTAATCAACTCGGAATTAAGATTCCGGCCAATTTCGCTTAAATCCTCTATGGCGATCGAGTCCCTGAGGTCCGGCTTATCCGAGCCATAACGGTCCATAGCCTCAGCATAAGTCAGCCGCGGAAAGGGGAGGCTGATCTTTTCTCCATTCAGGGCAAAAAGCTTCTCCATCAATCCTTCGATAAGGTGGTAGATATCTTCTCGTCCAATAAAGCTCATTTCGATATCAATCTGGGTAAATTCCGGTTGCCGGTCGGCTCTGAGATCTTCGTCCCGAAAACAGCGGACAATCTGAAAATAGCGATCGAAACCAGCGATCATCAAAATTTGTTTGAAGAGCTGTGGTGACTGAGGTAGAGCATAAAACTTTCCAGGATGAAGGCGGCTGGGGACAAGATAGTCCCTGGCTCCTTCTGGTGTGCTTTTGGTAAGGAAAGGTGTTTCAATCTCCAGGAAACCCTGTTCGCTCAGATAATTTCTGGTAGCCAGGGCGGCCTGATGGCGGATAATTAGATTTTTCTGCATCGAAGGCCGTCTTAAATCGAGGTAACGGTATTTAAGCCGTAGCTCTTCTGTCGCTTGAGGCGGATCGGCGATCACAAAAGGTGGAACAGCAGAGCTATTTAAAATCTCGAATTCTGATATTTCGATTTCGATTTCGCCTGTTGCCATCTGCCGGTTAATAGCAGCTGGTTCTCTCCGGTTGACCACCCCTCTGACTGCGATGACATACTCACCGCGCAGCTTTCTCACTTCCTCCAGAAGTTCGGGCTGGCTATTCCGGATGACGAGCTGGATAAGACCGGTTCTATCACGGAGGTCAACAAAGACCAGACTCCCCAGGTCGCGTACCCTCTGCACCCAGCCCTTTAAAACCACTTCCCGGCCGATATCGCCGGCCTCGAGCTGGCCGCAATAATCTGTTCTCGAGACGGCTTGAGATTTCCTTTCCTGACTGTTGTTGCCCATAGCTTAATCCCTTCTGAGAACGCCCTGTTTATCCTTCTCTTTTTCGATGACAATTTGCGCCAGCTGTTCGATCGTTCCTTTATATTGTTTTGATTCCAGCATGTCCTTGAGCTGGTATTCACCAGAGGCCAGCTCATCTTCGCCGATAATAACCGTCCAGGTCGCACCGATTTTGTTAGCCCGGCTGAAGTGGGCTTTCCAGCTTCGCTCTTTGAACTCTATGATACAGGGAATCCCCAGGGTGCGGAAATAGCGGGCAGCCAGCAGGCTGGCCTGCCTGGCCTGCTCACCGCTGTAAGCGAAATAGGCAAACCCTGGAGCCGGCGCTTCCAGTTTCGAGACGAGGAGGAGCCTCTCCACTCCAATGGCCAGTCCGGTGCCGCATAAATCCGGTCCACCAAATTCTTTGACCATATTGTCATAGCGGCCGCCACCGCCGATGGCATTCTGAGCACCAAGATTTTCCACCACCAGCTCAAAGGTGGTTTTGGTATAGTAGTCGAGGCCTCGGACAAGAGTCGGTTCTATCCGGTAAGGCAGCTGATAAAGATCCAGGTAGCTCAGGAACTTTTTGAAATGTTCCCGGCACTCCTCGCACAGGTAATCGGTGATCCTGGGGAAAGTTCGGGCTGCTTCCTGACAGCTTTCCTGTTTGCAGTCGAAAATGCGCAGGGGATTAATTTCAGCCTTTCTCTGGCAATCCGGGCAGAGCTGGTCTTTGACTTTAGCCGCGGCTTCTCTCAGGGCCTGTCCATAGGCTGGTCGGCACCGCGGACAACCAACAGAATTAACCAGGGTAGAAACACCTTCGACCCTGACTTCCTGGAAGAAACGATAGGCCATTTCTATAATTTCGGCATCAATAGCGGCATCGGGCTCGCCAAAGACCTCCACATCTATCTGATGGAACTGACGGTAGCGCCCTTTCTGCGGGCGGTCATAACGGAACATAGGACCGGTGTAATAGAAACGGAGTGGTTGAGGCTGAAGATCAAGGCGATGTTCAATGATGGCCCTGACGACCGACGGCGTATATTCTGGACGAAGCGTGACGGATCTTCCACCCTTATCGGTAAAAGTGTACATCTCTTTGGTAACAATATCGGAAGAGGCGCCGGTGCCCCGTTCAAATAGCTCGGTTGGCTCTAAAATCGGTGCCCGGAGTTCCCGGAAACCATAAAGTTCAAAAGTCCGGCGGGCGGAAGCCTCGACCTTCTGCCATAACCTGGCTTCTTCTGGCAGAATATCCCTCATGCCCTTAATTGAGGAGATGACTTCTTCCTTTTGTTCACTGCTCATTTTCTTCCTGCCTCATTATTCACCATTACCTCTTGCCTGTTAATCACAGTTCAGGATAATTATGCTGGCCGTTATTAAATTGGTGCCTGGAGTTTAACTTTTTTTCGTTTCGAAAATTCCCTGACGTCTTATTTTTCTGTAGCGCTCATCCAGAAGATCGGCCAGACTCAACTGCTGGAGCTTCTTTAAAGTCTGATGGAGCTGCTTATCAACGTTCTTAAAAGTTGTCTCATAATCCATGTGAGCGGCACCAGGCGGCTCCGGGATGATTCTGTCAATAATACCCAGTTCATGAAGCTTTTGAGCCCGTAAGCCCAGATTCTCGGCTGCCTGTTCAACTGCTGATGGCCCCTGATCTTTCCACAGAATGGCGGCGCAACCTTCAGGTGAGATGACAGAATAGAAGGCATATTCGAGCATCAGCAGAGAATCGCCAAAGCCGATACCCAGTCCGCCGCCACTGCCTCCTTCCCCGATAATGACATTGATAATGGGAGTTTTCAGCCTGGCGATGGTTTTCAGGTTATAGGCGATAGCTTCAGCCTGGCCTCTTTCTTCCGCCCCGATGCCGGGGTAAGCACCTGGCGTGTCAACAAAGGTTATAACCGGGAAGTTGAATTTTTCCGCCATCTGCATAATTCTCAGAGCCTTGCGGTAACCTTCAGGATTGGGCTGGGCAAAATTGCGCTCGATCCTGGCTTTGGTTGTGCGGCCTTTCTGGTGGCCGATAACCGCCACGGTCTGACCCTTGTAAAAAGCCAGCCCGGCCACAATAGCCGGGTCGTCAGCAAAGCGCCGGTCACCATGGAATTCCATGAAGTCCTGGAAAAGAGCATTAATATAATCGAGTGTATAAGGCCGGCGTGGATGGCGGGCAATCTGCACAATGTGAACCGCTGTTAATTTAGGAACGATTTTCGTCCATTCTTTTTCGAGCTCTGCTCGCAGAGCAGCGATTTTTTCCTTACGATTAGAATCTTCGCTGGCCTCCAGCGCATCAATCTGCTCTTTAATGGCGACCAGAGGTCTTTCCAGAGAATAAAAATCAAGTATTTCTTTCATCATTGACTCTCTTATTGGCTATTCTATCAAAAAATGACAGCCGAGGGTATTCTAAAGATTAGCCTTCCTGACTGTCAAGAGGAGGCGCAACTGACTTCTGGCAGTTAACTGTTCCAACAGGTTTTTCTCCTGCGACTAAAATGATAGATTAAATATTATTTACAAAGAGAGAGGGAAACCCGGCTGGCCGGGAGAGGAGTCAGCCCGGACAAGCTGCAGTCATGGCCGTAGCAGGCAGTAACCAGGACGGTTTATTTTTCGGTGATAAAAATAAAGCCGTGAGAAAAAAATGTGCTAACTGGCGTCTTTTATAAGATGATTTTTATTCGAGGCCAGAAAGGGGTCAGCAGAAGAGGGGTATTTTTTATCCCGGAGCTGTCTTTTCATATGGAGGGAAAAGTTCGGGCGGTTCTCAGCTTCGTGATCGAACTTTAAGTAAATCCTGAACTTGCTTGAAAAACTGAAAAGTGTCTGAACCTGGAGGGAATAATGCTTAAAGAAATAATCCTTTTGACCTGGAAAAAAATTGGGCGCGTTAACTGGGTCCAATCTATTCTGGTCGCTTTTTCCCTGTTACTTTGCCTGTATTTTATTCTGTTTACCTCTGACCCGGCTAAAGGCGTTAATGAATTCCAGGGTCTCTTCGGCTTGATGGCTGTTCTCCTCAGTGGAGGATTGGTCTTTGATGAGTTTGAGAGCAGGCAGATTGATCCTTTTCTTTCCAGACGGAAAAAGGCCGCTTTTTTCTGGGGGAAATACCTGGCGGTCTGGCTGCTTCTGGTCGGGGCTTTTCTTCTTCTCCTTATCTTTTCTTTTCTGTCCCTGGAAATAAAAGGGCAGATGGCCATTTTACCGGAGCTTATAAAAGGGCTTGTCTGCGGGCTGGTTATCTCCACCTATATTTTTGCTCTGGGCTTTTTATTTGCCTGTTTCCTGCGGGGTGCATTGAACTTTGCGGCTGTTCTGGTTTTACAGATAGCTACCTTCATGGTTTACATCTATAAGGATTGGGTGAAAGAGCTATTAGATTCCGGTCAGCTGCTTGTAGCCAGTCCTAAGAGTCTGGTAGCTCTGGCTTTCATACCGGAATGGATAACATTAGAAAGCTGGCAGGTGGCCTATATTCTTTCTCTGACGACCGTTTTTCTTCTGGCCAGCCTGGCCGTTTTTAGAAGCATGGGACTGAGAAATAATCTCGTGGCTGGTGAGGCCCGTCAGGCGCCTCTTCTTCTGCGGCTGCTGGGTGTGGTCAAGGTTTTCCGTGAAGGACCTCTGGGGAGGCAAAAAAAGATGGCTCTGGCCGATGTTAATTTTTCTATTAAAGCTGGCCAGGTGACTGGATTTCTCGGTCCTAACGGAGCTGGCAAGACTACCACCATCAGAATTATACTTGGCTTTTTAAAACCAGACTCTGGCCGGATCGAGTATTATTCACCCGAGGAAAAAGAACTGGACCTGTCTTCTCTCCGTCTCGGTTATCTGCAGGAGCAGGCCAGCCTGTATCCCTTTCTGACGGTCAGAGAAACCCTGGAACTCGTAGCGAGAATGGATGGCCTCAGCCGGGCAGAAGCTCAGGAGCAGGCTCTGGACATGGCCAGGACTCTTAATCTAACTGAGTATCTGGATAGTCGGATTAAGAGTCTTTCCAAAGGAACAAGACAAAAAGTGGCACTGGGGGTGGCGGCCAGTGGTCAGCCCGATTTTCTGATCTTTGACGAGCCTTATACCGGGCTTGATCCTCTCATCATGTATGAAGTCAGAAATTTGATCCTGAAGCTTAAGGCTAAGGGTATAACCATTTTCCTCTCCTCTCATCTTTTGCCAGAAGTGGAGAAGGTCTGTGAGGAAGTGGTCCTCATCAACCGGGGTAAGATTATCTGCGGGGGAGAAATAGAACGGTTAAAGACGAACTGGCAGATTTTCCAGGTCATAAAAGACAACCCAGAACTCGCAACGAGGCTGGAGAAGCTCAGCGGAGAGAAGCTGAGCGGGCAAGACTTCAATAGCGTGGCCGGCCTCAATCTGGAAAGTGTGCTTGAGGCTGCAGAGCTTCAGGAGAAGCTTAAGAATATTCCTCCCCCTGATGTGGAAAAGATTTTTCTAGAAAGTGTGATCAACTCCTAGCCAGATGAAGGCTTATTTTTTCTGGCTGGTAAGGAGCCGCTGGCGGACAACCTCATAGAAAAAAACAGCTGCGGCTGCCCCGACATTAAGGCTTTTTACCTGACCGAGCATCGGCAGGGAAAGAAGAGCATCGCATTTTTTCCTGATATTAGCCCGGAGGCCAGAGCCTTCTGAACCGAGGATAATCGTCACCGGCAGGGTAAAATCAAATTCAAACCACCTCATCGGGCTTTCCCCGGCCGCTCCAACCACCCAGATACCCTGCTCTTTGAGCCAGTCAATTGAGCGGGATAAATTGGTGACTCTCGCCACCTGGAGATGATGGATGGCACCGGCTGAAACTGAAGCCACAGCCGGAGTCAGCCCGGCCGAGTGTCTTTCCTGAAGGATAAGACCGTTGGCCCCTGCTCCCTCCGCACTGCGGACTATCGCCCCGATATTTTGCGGGTCTTCCACCCCATCCAGCATAACGAGAAAAGCCGGTTTTTCTCCGCTAACCAGATCTTCGAGTCTTGAATATTCTTTCTCCGCCACCAGGGCTACCGCCCCCTGATGGTGAGGGCAGAGACTGTCCAGTTTGTCCCGCGGGGCAAAAATAACCGGAATATGATTTTCCCGGGCCAGGCGGATGATTTCAGCCAGTTGATAATGTCCTTTTTCTTTCTGCACAAAGATTTTATTGACGCGCTGCGGCGAGCCATGGAGATATTCAATTATGGCATTAATCCGACCAAGTCTATCTTCTTGCTGGTTCATGCTGGTTTCCCGGCTGGTTCTATCCCCAGCACGCAGGCAAATTCTCTGATTCTTTGCAGACAATTCTTAATCGGGCGGGGAAAGTTGAGTCTGGCTCCTTCTTCAACTAGCGGAATGAACTTATCCAGCTCGAGCCCGGAAGCGCGGGCCGTCAGCATGACCCGCAGTGGATGATAGAGCTCTTTACCCTTAATCCCTGTTTCCTTTTTTATCTCTCCGGTCAGCCGCGCAAAAACCTCATAATTAAAATCAGAAAGATCGGATGTTTTTTGCACCAGAGCCTGGAGCACTTTCCGCGCTGAATCAGAACTGATAATTTCCCTGGCTTCTTCCGCGAGGGCTTCCGGCTGGAAATCAAAGATCAGAGAGAATTTCTGAGGCAGATCAGAGAATTTATCCACACCTTCAAGGAGGAGTTCGACCACCCGGCTTAACCACTCTTCTTCTGCTGGCCCGAGTGTTGCGCCGACCAGGCCAGCTTCTTTCAGGTAAGGCAGAGCCAGCTCCAGTTTTTTCGACGGCGGCAAAAGTTTTATATGCTGGCGATTAAGCCAGTAAAGTTTATCATAATCAAAGATGGCTGCAGCCCGGTTGACGTGGCTGAGGTCAAAAAGGCTCACCAGCTCCTCGAGAGTCAGGACCTCCTTCCCTTCGGGTGGCGACCAGCCCAGAAAGGCCAGATAATTGCAGAGAGCCTGGGGTAAAACCCCTTCCCGTCGGAACTGATCAATCGAGGTGGCTCCATGTCTTTTGCTCAATCTGGTGTTGTCTTTGCCCATTACCATCGAAAGATGAGCAAAAACAGGAAGCGGCCAGTTAAAGGCCTGGTAAAGGAGAATCTGGCGGGGAGTATTGGAAATATGGTCTTCACCCCGGACGACATGGGTGATGTGCATCAGCGCATCATCAATTACCACCGAGAAGTTATAAGCAGGCATGCCATTTGATCTGACAATAATCGGATCGCCGATGAGCTTGAGGTCAAACTCCACCTCACCCCGCACCAGATCATTGAACCTCACCAGTCCTTCTTCTGGAACTTTAAGCCGGATGGCCGCCTGTTCGCCCGACTCCAGCCTGCGTCTGGCTTTCTCGAGAGGAATATTACGGCAGCGACCGCTGTAAGCAGGTGATCGGCCCTGAGCCAGGGCTTCTTCCCTTTGCCGCTCTAGCTCTTCCTGGGGGCAAAAACAATAATAAGCCTGTCCATTTTCGAGAAGTTGCCGGGCATATTGATGGTAAAGTTCAAGCCTTTCCGACTGGCGGTAGGGACCAAACTCACCGCCCACATCAGGTCCCTCATCCCAGTCGAGACCGAGCCAGCGCAAATCTTCTATGAGGTTTTTTTCGTATTCAGGTTTTGAGCGTTCGATATCGGTATCTTCCACCCTGAGGACAAAAACACCACCTTTCTGCCTGGCCAGGAGCCAGTTAAAAAGAGCCGTGCGGGCATTGCCGACGTGAATAAAGCCGGTCGGGCTTGGCGCAAACCTCACCCTTATTTTTTCAGTACTATCGCTTCTGATCATAGGCTAAGGATAGTGTCAGGCGGCTTAAAAATCAAGTCAGGCCGTCCGCTGGCTAAGTGGAGAAACTTATAAAAATTTATGAAAGAGAGGAAAAAACTAATAAAAAAAATTAATAAAGAATCTAAAAGGGATTAATAAACCACTCATCAGGAAATGGATATTCGTCGAGCCAGCGGGTTTAGCTTCACTTATGAGGCAAAAACAAATTAATTTCCATCAAGCCGGACCAGGCCAATGGAGCTGGCCTCTCTATTCTTTCCTTTTCAGCCAGTCCGAAGTTCAGCCAGGGTTTAATTACCCGGGCCCAGGATGTCCTCACGGCTGAGCTTGTCTCTTTTCTGATAACCGGCCGGTATAGTATAGATCCCGGCCGGGGCCGGTTTCTGGCTTATTTCGACCAGCTCGGCTCTCGAGCTTATTTCTGTACCCATGCTTTGAGCTTTCATTTCATAGGCTACCCACAGTCCTTTGATCTTGTTGAGTTCGCTGGCCGTCTCTCCCGAGACCTTGAGCTCCATTTTCATCATTTCAGGCTGAATTCTTTCCAGGTAATCTTTCAGGTTATAGGGGAGTTTTTCAGAAGCCCAGACTGTCATTTCCACCGGATACATCATGACTGTCATTTCCAGCTGATAGGCCTGGCAGGGAATATTATTGATGACTTTGGTTTCATTTTTGGGAGTGACTTTGATCGTCATTTGCTGCCAGACCTGGGCCATCTGAGAGAGCTCGGGCGGCAGAAGTTGAGCATAATCTATCGGCGGTGTAAGTTCGAGATAAGATTTAGTCGCCTGGCTGATCAGATAAACCTTGTTTTTCTTAAGGTCAAAAAGATAGTTCATCCCCTGGCTGATAATGGCGGTCAGATCAGTTCCTATCCATTGTTCAGAGAAGATTTCACTGGCGGGAACATTCTGCCCGAAAGCACTGATTGGATCAACATTGATCCTGGTTTTAATATAGATATCTGCGGTTAAGGTTGAAACTAAAAGCAGAACAGTCAGAAACAAAAAGATAGCTTTTTTCATCATTGGCCTCCTTAAAAAGTCAAGCTTTGATTGGCAGGAAAAAAGCTTCCTGCTTCCTTTTTTAAGCAATTTATTCTCAGCCTTAGGAATTTTACTTAAAATTCTGACTTGAATCCAGAGCCAACTCAAGTAAAATAAAAGTCTAAAAGGTAATAAGTTCATGCCGGAAAAAGTCAGCCTGTCCAGAACGATCATTAAGACAGCCGGACTGCTGGCTATCCTGACGATGATCATGTCACTTTTTCTGGTCTGCTTTATTTATTTTTCCTCCGGTTCAGAAAAAGAATTACTGCACCTGGCCGGAGGAGATTACCTTCTCAGCCGGGCTCTCTGGCTGTCGCTGGCTTCTTTAGTTTTTGGTCTGATGTCCATCTTAACTGCTTCCGGCCTGACTAACAGGAAGAGTTGGTCGCACCTGACGTCATTTTTGATAGGGGTAATTTTGACCTTACTGGTTCCAATTGGAACGATTTTCGGGCTGAAACTTCTGTCCAATTTTTTCAGCCAGGAAATGAAAAGCTGGTTTAATGCCGAAAGCCACAATTATCCAGGAGGGACAGCTGGCCAGCAGAAACCGGGGATTAAATTAGAGCTTTTAATTGACGAGACCGATAGCCACGCAGTCAGCCGGTCAAATTTCTGATCACAACATTTTAAGAAAGGACAGATGGATTGAATATCCGGCCTGTTTCTGGCCGTTTTACCGGCCGCTTCCTGACCGTCGTCAGCCTGGTTTTTGTCCTTAGTTTTACAGGTCTGTCTCAAATGAGGGAGCCCGGTCAGCCCCAGCTCGAACCACCCCGGGTTTTCATTGATTGCCATCAGTGTGATATGACTTATATTCGTTCGGAAATTACCTTTGTTCATTTTGTCCGCGATCAGAATGAAGCTGATGTTCATGTCCTCATTACCATCGAATCAACTGGCGAGGGGGGCCGTGAATATACCCTTAATTTTATCGGGCGCAATAATTTCTATGATATTCATCACACCCTGAAATACGTTTCTAAACGAACCGATTCAGCTGATGTCGAGCGCAAAGGCCTGGTCAGGGTTTTAAAAGTCGGGCTGGTCCCTTATGTGGCTAAAACTGATTTAGGTGACTATCTGCGCATTGATTTTGATAAGAGGCTGCCGCCAGCCCCGGTTGAAGATCCCTGGAAATCCTGGGTGTTTAATGTCGGCCTCTCTGGTAGTCTCTCAGGAGAAGAGACCAAACATTTTGTATCCGCTCGCACTAACTTAAGCGCCAACCGTGTGACCGATAAGATTAAATTCAGAACCGGTCTCTCCGGTTATTACAGCAGCAGCCTCTTTAAAGTGGAAGAGGATGGGGTAACCGAGGACGTTACCTCTATCCAGAAAAGTTTCAGTCTGTCGAGCCTGTATGTGGTTTCTATAAATGAACACTGGTCGGTCGGGGGCTGGCTGAGCGTCTCCTCCTCCACTTACAATAATCTGGATTTTAACCTCAATCCTGCTCCGGCCATTGAATATAATTTTTTCCCTTATTCTGAATCCACCCGCCGCCAGCTGAGGATCCTGTACCGGGTGGGTTTTAATCTCAATTATTATCATGAAGAAACTATTTTTGATAAAACGAGAGAAGCACTGCTCGGAGAGACTCTGACGGTAACTTTTGAGATGAAAGAACCATGGGGAAATATCAGCTCTTCGCTGGAAGGTTTTCATTATTTTAATGATTTTAAAAAGAACCACCTGATTCTATGGACAAACCTTAACCTCAGACTTTATCGCGGTTTGTCCATCAGCTTCACCGGTCGATTTTCCAAAATAAACGATCAGGTTTATCTGGCCAAAGGGGATCTCAGTCTGGAAGATATTTTGCTCCAGAAAAAAGCGCTGGCTACCTCTTATAGTTATGGATTATCAGTGGGAATAAGCTACACCTTTGGTTCGATCTATGCCGGGGTGGTTAATCCTCGTTTTGGAAACTGAAACACGTTCTGGACTGCCGGTAGAGAAGCTATGCTCAAGGACTTGATTGCTGAGGATAGCCCAAATTAAAAACAATTCTAAAAGATCTGGATAAAGGCTCATGGCCGGCTGCTCGTAAATCAATTTTACCCAGATCATTTAAGCGCCCTTGTTCATCGACTGCCAGATAAATCCCCTGGCCATTGGCGGTCGTGGCTGGTGGATATAGATAGATAGTAGCCGAAGGTATTGCTGCCTTTTCTGGAAAATTAGTCATGGCTAGGCTATCAGAAAAAGCCAGCTGGCCGGGACTTAAAACGAAGGAAAAAACTTCTGAAGTAAAAGCCAGTTGCAGATCATCAACAGGCGACTGCAGGGGAAGAACCGGTTTAACCCGGTCTTCAGGTGAAGGCTCCAGTGGCGGAAGGCAGTCGGGGAAAGCCGGCTGACCGAGCCTCGTTTGAAGTAACAAAGCTTTTTCCCACAGTCTGGAATATATTTTTATCAGCCTGAGCTCGATTTCCAGCCGCCTTGCTGGCTGTTGGCTTTCAGGTAGATATCTGAGCCAGAAATAAAATCCGGGGAGAAAAGTTTTAAGTTCCTGTTCAGCCTGCAGGAAATAGGCCAGAAGCCTTTCCCGGTATTTTAAATACCAGCGGGTAGCCTCTTTTTTGTATTCAAAGCAGTAATAATCCCGAGCTTTTTTCAGCTCATCGGCCCTGCTATCCGGAGTCGCTTCGAGTGCCTTTTTTTCCTGGCGGAGATAAGCTTTGTGAACCGAATCCAGTGCCTGGACAGAGCCTGTAATGATCTGTTCGAGCGACAGTTCAGCTGGTTTCTCTACTTCTCTTTCCAGCCAGTCCAGCCGTCCCTCCGCTTCCAGCAAACGGGGATAGCTCTGGGCAGAGTTTAGCTGCCAGGATTTCTTTATTTTTTCTGCTTCACCCGATATGGAGTCAGTCTCAGGAGGCTGCCTCCGGCCACTCAGCTCTCGCCTGAGTGCTTCTTCTCTCTGGCTGAGCTCAAACAAGGCTTCCTGGTAGATACTGAGTAAACTGATATACTGCTCGAAACTGGCGGGAAGCGGCGGCAGAGCCAGACTTGTTTCCTGTTCAAAACACAGGGGCAGCGGGCAGCTGGAAGTTCCGATCAGCCTGGCCACTTTTTCTCTGAAGGCTCCCTGGAGAGCCCTGCCCAGCCAATCCTGATCGGACCGGCCACTTCCCTGCCCTGTGCTTAAGTAATAAAGAGCCAGGTTAGCCTCAGGGTGATAGGGAGCCAGCTCGAGGCAATGTCGATAGAGATCGGCTGCCTCTTCCCTTGATCCCAGGGCCACGAAAGTAGCGGCCAGATTATTCAGGATAGAGGGTTGGTCAGGCCAGCGCTTATAAACAGCCAGAAAAAAATCCTTAGCCAGTTCATACTCACCACAGGAAAAAAGGAAAGAGCCGGCCTGATTAAGACGGACAGGATCATCCTCGGCCCGCTTCAATTGGTTATCGAGAAGAGCCAGCGCCGGGAGTGGCCGGCCCTGGAGCCATAACTCCAGTAAGTATAAATCAAAGCCAGGCGAATCCAGGATAGGCTGCGAAGGCAGGACGAAATCTTCCAGAAGTTCCTGTCCGATTTCTCTCCCCAACCATTGATGAAGCTTCTCCTGAAGAGACCGGGGTAACTCATCCCGCTGAGAGACTGACTGGCTCGGAGCGGACTGTAGGGAGCGGCTTGAAGGAAGGGACAGGGATTCTTGCTCCGACCTGTTGATCCTGGCGGTAGTCAGGAGTGGTTGAGCCAGAAGGAAAAGGATAGCTATATAGCCGTGAAATAAAAGGCCCTTTAAACTTGCATTTCCAATTTTTAGCATTTTCCTCTATAACTTTATCTTAATAGTCAGTTTGATGGCAAACTTTTCTGAATAGAGATTTACCTGACAGGAGGTTTAAATGGCTGATATTCCCTGGGCCGATGAGTTCCCTGGAGCTATTATCATAACTGATCTGACTGGTAAAATTATCTACCTTAACCGGCAAGCAGCCAGGCAGGAAGGAGGCGACGAGCTTCTTGGACAACAGCTGGAGGATTGTCACTCAGAGAAATCAAGGCAGAAAATTAAGGAAATCATGGAAAGTAAAAAGCCCAATGTCTACACGATTGAAAAACTCGGGCAAAAAAAGTTAATTTACCAGACAGTCTGGACGAAGAAGGGAGAGGTAGCGGGACTGCTGGAATTGAGTCTGCCCATTCCTTTTGAACTGCCTCATTTTGTCCGTGATTAGTGCGTTTTAAAGTTTCAACTTTCTCCCGAAATAAATTTGATATTTAACAATCATAAGAAAATAGGTAAAATAAGAAAGCTTTGAGGGCTTTCTGGAGGCGCTATGATTGACAGTTTTACTGAAGAAAAAAGCAGGAAAATAGCTCTGCTCATTGACGGTGACAACGCTCAGCCAACACTCATCTCTGATATTCTGGCCGAGGTCGGGAAATACGGTCTGATCACCATCCGCCGGATCTATGGCGACTGGACGACGGTTAATATGGCCGGCTGGAAGAAGGTTCTCCATGAAAATGCCATTCAGCCTGTTCAGCAATTTCGCTATACCGTGGGGAAAAATGCCACCGATAGTGCCCTGATTATTGATGCTATGGACATTCTCCATGGCCGGCTGGTGGACGGCTTCTGCATTGTCTCCAGCGATTCTGATTATACCCGCCTGGCCACCAGAATCAGGGAGGCGGGATACTTCGTCATGGGTATTGGCAAAAGAAGCACACCTAAAGCTTTTATCAATGCCTGCAATGTTTTTATCTATACTGAAAATCTCGGGCTGGGCGAAAAGGAAAGAAAGAAAAAATCAGGCCCGGCCGAGAAGTCCAGCGAAGAGCCAAAGCCGCGCGGTTACGATCCTCTACCCCTGCTCAAGGCGGCAGTAGATATGGCTGCCGATGAGGATGGCTGGGGGAAACTGAGCAGCATTGGATTTTACCTCCGGCAGCTTGATCCTGGTTTCGATCCAAGAACCTATGGTTTTCGCCAGCTATCACAGTTATTTAAGGCTTATCCTGAGGTCTTTGAACTGAGATTTGAAAATGACAAAGGCTTAACTCACATCTGGGTAAGATTAAAAGAATGAAGCCGGTCATGAGGGTAGGGTGAAAATATACTATCATTCTCCGATAGGATTAATAGAATTAACTGGAAACGAGACAGGACTTGAGACCTGCTCGTTTTTAAGAAAAAGCGGACAGGAGCTTTCTTCGGAGGAGATAAAGGCCAGCCTGGCCGGAGCGCCAGAGCCACTCCTCGCTGCCAGGCAGCAGCTCGATGAGTATTTTAAGGGAATAAGGCGCGAGTTCTCTTTACCGCTTAGACTGGAAGGAACCAGCTTCCAGAAAAAAGTCTGGAGCGAACTGCAGACAATTCCTTATGGCCAGACCAGATCTTACAGTCAGGTAGCATCCGCCTGCGGTCGGCCGGGGGCGGCCAGGGCAGTCGGCCGAGCCAATCATGACAATCCCCTGGTTATTATCATTCCCTGCCACCGGGTAATCGGTGCCGACGGCGGGCTGGTGGGCTTTGGAGCTGGGTTGTGGCGTAAAGCCTGGCTGTTGAATCATGAAAGGAAAGTCTCCGGCTCCCGGTCGCAATCAATCAGGCAGTTTTAATAATTTAATAAAAGGAGGCAGTCGGTGATTGATACTCTCTCCAAAATTTTCTTGAATTTAGAAAAAAACCATCAGCGTGAAGATCTAATGATGGCTAAAAAAAATGGCCAGTACCAGCCACTTTCGACGGCCGAGTTTGCCCGGCGGGTTAGAAACATCTCTTCCGGTCTGAAGGCTTTGGGCTTAAATAAGGGCGACAAAGTGGTTATCTTATCGGAAAACCGGCCGGAATGGGTCATGGTTGACGTGGCTACCGTCTGCTCGAGGGGTGTGGCTGTCCCTGTTTACACCAATCTAACTTCTGATCAGATCAGATATATCATCAATGATTCACAGGCCAGGTTTCTGGTTTGTTCTAACCTCAAGCTCTGGCAGAAAGTTGCTTCGATCCGTCCCGAATTGCCTCTTATTGAAAAATACATCCTGATGGAGGGCGCGATGCCGGGCGAGGTGATGAGCCTCAAAGAAGTGGAAGAAAGAGGTGAAGAATATAACCTGAATCACCCTGACGACTTCGACCGGCTGGCCGAGTCCATTCAGCCCGATGATCTGGCCACAATTATCTACACCTCCGGGACGACCGGTGTGCCCAAAGGGGCTATGCTGAGCCATTATAATCTTGTCAACAACATAGAGACGCTGCACTCACTGGTTGATTTTAATGGAGGCGATAGGGCGTTGAGTTTTCTCCCTCTGTCTCATGTGTTGGAGAGGATGTGCACATACGCCTGGCTTTATGTTGGGGCTTGCATCGCCTATGCTGAAAGTGTGGATACGGTGGCCGACAACCTGATGGAAGCCAGGCCCACCATTATGGTCAGCGTTCCCCGATTTTTTGATAAATTTTATGCGGCGGTGATAGATAGTGTTCTGGCCTCGCCTAATTTGCAACGCAGGATTTTTTTCTGGGCTCTGCAGATCGGGAGGAAATATGCTCAGCTGAAACTCAATCACAGCCACTTGCCGGCCTGGCTGAAGCTTCGTTATCAGCTGGCTTCCAAACTGGTCTTTTCTAAAATTGTGGAAAGAACCGGCGGCCGGATCAGATTTTTTGTCTCAGGCGGCGCTCCTCTCTCCAGGGAAATTGCCGAATTCTTTTATGCCCTAGGGATTATGATTATTGAGGGCTATGGTTTAACCGAGACCTCGCCTGTTATTTCCCTCAACACTTTAACCGATTTTAAATTCGGGACGGTGGGTAAAATTCTCCCAGGAGAGGAGGTAAAGTTTGCTCCTGATGGTGAAATTCTCGTTCGTGGTCCCAATGTGATGAAAGGTTATTTCAATAAAGAAGCTGAGACGAAAGAAGCTTTTGAAGACGGCTGGTTTAAAACCGGCGATGTCGGCTACCTGGACCAGGATGGTTTCCTGGTCATCACTGACCGCAAAAAAGACATTATCGTCACCTCTGGTGGGAAGAATGTGGCGCCTCAACCGATTGAAAATGCCCTGGCGGCCAGTCCCTACATTGCTAATGCCGTGGTGGTTGGTGATCGCCGTAAGTTTGTCTCAGCTCTCATTGTGCCAGACTTTGAAAAGTTAAAAAAATATGCGGCCGAAAACAATATCACTTTTTCCAGCAACCGGGAGCTCATTGACAGGCCAGAAATATATGAATTCTTTATGCAGGAGATCAACCGCCTGACTCCCCATCTGGCCTCTTATGAGAAAATAAAGAAAATTATCCTTTTAGACCGGGATTTTGAGATTGAAGCAGGCGAAATGACGCCAACTTTGAAGGTCAGAAGAAAAGTCGTAGAAGAAAAATACAAGCCACTAATTGACAGACTTTATGCTGATTAAGCAGCCGGGCCAGAACCAGCGGTTTTTTTGAAAAAATATTCACAGGCTGGGAAAAAGGAGCAGTTTGCTGCGTCTTTTCCTCTGAAGCAAGAATAACTACCCTCATTGGTCCGAGCTAGAAATCTTAATCAGGATGATTATTATGGCAGAAGATATAGAGCAGCGAAGTCTCCCTCAGGCAGGACACCGACAGCGCTTGCGTGAAAAATTTCTAAAAGGCGGTCTGGCTGGTTTTCTTGATTATGAAATTGTCGAGTTACTGCTGACCCTGGGCACCCCACGGAAAGACTGCCGGCAGGCAGCTCAGCTGGCTATCAAAGAATTTAAAAATTTTCGGGGTGTGATGGAAGCCGATCCGCTCGATTTGCAAAAAATAAAAGGGATTGGGCCGCAAAATATCTTTGGCTTAAAGCTCGTCCAGGAGGTGGCCCGCCGCTATCTTAAGGACTGTATGATCAAACGTCCGGTTTGTAAATCTTCTCAGGAAGTTTTTGATTATCTCTATTACAGTCTTCGAGATCTTAAGATTGAAGTTTTTAAAGTTCTGTTTCTTAATACCAAGAATCATATCCTGGAAGAAAAAACCCTGTTTGAAGGGACAGTTGATTCCAGTGCCGTTTATCCCAGAGAAGTTATCAAACAGGCTTTAAAATATGAAGCCGCCAGCCTGATCTTTGTCCATAATCACCCTTCGGGGGATCCCGAGCCTTCGAGTTGCGACCGGGAGATAACCAGAGATCTGGTTTTTGCCTGTGCTGTTATGCAGATCAGAGTGCTTGATCACATCGTCATCGGCAACAACTGTTATTATAGCTTTGCCGATGAAGGATTGATTGAAAAATATCAGACCCATTTTTACAACGTCAGTTTAGCTCGGGCTGTGGATTAATTCGAGCAGAAAAAGCAGATTGAAAGAAGAAAAAATTTCTGGTTAAATAGCAGGTAAAAGGAGGTACATTATGAACTTTAAGCCAGTTTTGGAAGTGGCCAGCCAGCTTGGTATTTCTGAAGAAAATCTTGAGCTATACGGAAGATATAAGGCCAAGGTCAATTTTCAGGCCTATCGGGAGAAAAGCCCGCAGGGCAAATTGATCATGGTGACGGCTATGACGCCGACCCCGGCCGGAGAAGGCAAGACGACTACCGCCATCGGTCTGTCTGATGCTCTGAGCCGCCTCGGCCAGAAAGCCTGTCTTACCCTGCGTGAGCCTTCCCTTGGGCCGGTCTTCGGAATAAAGGGAGGGGCGACTGGCGGGGGAAAAGCTATGGTCGTTCCAAGAGAAGAAATTAATCTCCACTTTACCGGCGATATCCATGCGGTTACAGCTGCCCATAATCTTCTGGCCGCTATGGTTGACAACAGAATTCATTTTGACGGTCCGGCCGGACTTCTGGATGGCCGGACAGTTACCTGGAAAAGAGTCCTGGATATGAACGATCGGGCTTTGCGCCAGGTGATCATCGGAACCGATGAGACTTTTCAGAGCCTGGCTCGTGAAACTGGCTTTGATATAACCGCTGCTTCTGAGGTAATGGCTATTCTCTGTCTGGCCAGTGATTTAAAGGACTTGAAGGCCAGGGTCGGCAACATTCTGGTAGGCTTTACTGCGGATGGCCGGCCTGTCTATGCTCGCGATATTAAAGCTGATGGAGCGATGACCGCACTCCTTAAGGACGCTATCAATCCCAACCTGGTTCAGACTCTGGAAGGGACGCCAGCTTTCATTCACGGCGGCCCCTTCGCCAACATTGCCCATGGTACCAATTCAATTATCGCTACCAGACTGGCCTTGAGCCTGGCTGATTATGTCGTAACCGAAACTGGCTTTGCTTCTGACCTGGGAGCCGAGAAGTTTTTTGACATTGTGGTCCGAACCGGCCAGGTGCCAGCTCCCGCTGCTTGTGTGCTGGTTTCAACCTTGAGGGCCTTAAAATATCATGGCGGAGTTAAAATTGCTGAGCTGCCCAATGAGAACCCAAAGGCAGTAGAAGCCGGTTTCGACAACTTAAAGAAACATATTGAGAATCTGAAAATATTCGGAGTCCCCTTCGTCGTGGCTCTTAACCTCTTTCCGGCTGACCATCAGTCAGAAATTAAACTCTGGACTGAACTCATCAAGGAGGAAAAAGCCCGATATGCCCTGAGCGACGTCTATAATCAGGGAGGCGAGGGAGGCCTTGAACTGGCGGCAGAAGTTATGAAAGCCATGTCTGAAGATAAAACCAATTTTCAGTTTTTATACCCTGCCGATCAGCCTCTGTTGAAAAAAGTCGAGGCGATCGCCCTGAAAATTTACGGAGCAGATGGGGTCAAGGTCGAAACGGGGGCCAGAAAAAAGATTGAACTTTATGAACAACTTGGCCTGTCTAATTTGCCGGTCTGTGTAGCCAAAACGCAGGCGTCTCTGTCTGATGATTCAAAAAAGATCGGCCGACCAAGAGGCTGGAACTTGACTCTGACCAACGCCTCGTTGAGTTCTGGCGCCGGTTTTGTCGTTGTCCATTGTGGTGATATAATGACCATGCCTGGCTTGCCCAAAGCGCCTGCTGCTGAAAAAATTGATGTGGATGAAAACGGGAAAATAATCGGAATGATTTGAGTCGTCAGAGCCGCTGGTTTCTCTGGAAACAGGGCAAGCTCGGACATTTTGGAGGCATAAATGAAAACAGAAGAAATTGAACAGAAGCAAACTTCCCGGGTAAAAGCCCTGGATGCAGCTTTATCCCAGATAGAAAAGCAATTCGGCAAAGGGGCAGTGATGAAACTCGGCCAGAAGGAAGCGGCGGTCAAAGCCGAGGTTATTCCGACGGGCTCCATTGCTTTTGACCTGAGTCTGGGCATCGGCGGGTTTCCGCGTGGTCGGGTCATTGAAATTTTCGGGCCGGAAGCTACCGGTAAAACTACCCTCGCTCTACACGTGATTGCCGAAGCTCAGAAAAGAGGTGGGCAGGCAGCTTTCATCGATGCCGAGCATGCTCTCGACCCGTTGTATGCAGCTAAAATTGGCATCAATGTTGATGACCTGCTGATCTCTCAGCCCGACTATGGAGAACAGGGGCTGGAAATTGCTGAAGTCCTGGTCAGAAGCGGGGCCGTTGATGTCATCGTGGTTGATTCGGTAGCTGCTCTGGTTCCCAAAGCTGAACTGGAAGGCGAAATGGGTGATGCTCACATGGGGCTTCAGGCCAGGTTAATGTCTCAGGCGTTGCGCAAATTGACAGCCATTGTTAGCCGGTCCAAGACCTGCTTTATCTTTATTAACCAGATCAGAGAAAAAATTGGGGTTTTTATTGGCTCGCCAGAAACGACAACCGGCGGCCGGGCCCTCAAGTTTTATGCTTCCCTCCGGATAGATGTCAGGAAGCTGGCTGCTCTTAAAGAAGGCGAAGAGGTGGTTGGCAGTCGGGCCAAAGTTAAGATTGTTAAGAATAAGCTGGCTCCCCCTTTCCGCGAAGCTCAGTTCGATATTATCTTTGGTGAGGGCATCTCCCGGGAAGGAGATCTGGTGGACTGTGGCCTTCAATACGGAGTTCTGGAGAAGACCGGTACCTGGTATTCATATAAGGGTGAAAGATTGGGCCAGGGGCGGGAAAATGTCAAAAAGCTCCTCAAAGAGAACAAGGAACTGGCTGACCAGCTTGACCGGGAAATAAGGCAAAAAGTAGGCCTGCTGCCAGTGGCTGAAGAAGAAGGCGAGAAAAAAGCCTGATTAAGGAAACTCGAGAGACTAAATTAAGATAAACTGAAGACCCTACCATCGCCGGAAATTAAAGAGTTTAAAGAGAATAATAGAACAAATAAAGAGAATATTCGTCCCTCATCCGAGTTCCAAAGCCTCAGAAAGCATTTTTAAAACCATGATTCATTTTGCCAGTTCGGGTTATGTAATCCGCTGAATTTAACTAACCAGAGCTTATTTTTTTCTCCTGGTTGAAAACCGGGAGCGTTTAAGGGATAATCCACTTTGATATTTTTTTGCGACGAAGCTGGGCGGGTGCTGAGTCGAAGAGGTACCGGTGCCCGGGCGGCAAATATTGAGACCTGATGATTGGATCAAAAGGAGGACTGGCGAATGGCAGTTCTTGAAGTTGAAGGCTTGAAAAAAAATTATGGTCAGCTGCAAGCCCTGAAAGGTATTAGCTTTAAGGTTGACCAGGGAGAAATTTTTGGCTTAATTGGCCCCAATGGAGCCGGCAAGACGACGACCCTGAGGATAATTGCCACTCTGCTCACCCCCTCAGCTGGCCGGGTCACTTTTCTCGGCTTCGACCTTAAAAAAAATCCGGAAAAATTCAGGGAGAAAATAAGTTATCTGCCTGAGGAAGCAGGAGCCTATCGTAATATGAGAGGCCAGGATTATCTCGAGTTTATGGCTAAGTTTTATGCCAGCAACCAGGAAGAAATTAAAGAGTATGTCAGCCGCGGCCAGCAGATTAGCGACCTGGGAGTCAGGTTGAAAGATAAAGTTGGAACTTACAGTAAAGGCATGACCAGAAAATTGCTGCTGGGCCGGGCTTTAATGACCAAACCGGCGCTGGCTATTCTGGATGAGCCTACTTCCGGGCTCGATGTTATTAACTCTCTGGAAGTCAGAGAAACCATCAAGAGCTTTGTTAAGGAGGGTATTTCTGTTTTACTGTCTTCTCACAATATGCTTGAAGTCGAGTTTCTATCTGACCGGGTAGCGCTGATTGACCGGGGGCAAATTCTGGATGCCGGCACCCCGCAGGAGCTCAAAGAAAAATATCAGGCGCCGAACCTGGAAATTGTTTTCAAAAGCTCAGTCAGGAGTGGCCTCTAATGAAAAACTTTGGACATCTGCTGGTCAAAGAAATAAAGGAACTGGTCAATAAACAGCTGATAATATCGCTGGCCATGATGATCCTGATCTTTAGTTTTATTGGCAATGTAACTAAAAAAGAAATAAAAAAAGCCGTTGCCAAGCAGAAAATTGCGGTTTTGGATCTTGATCAGTCAGAGTTATCCAGGAATCTGATCGGGACTCTTAATATGGCCAACTTCATTATTGAGGAGCAAGGCGGAGAAAAGGAAGAGGTCATCCAGAAACTTCGACAGTCTGACCTGGGATTGCTGGTGGTTGTTCCACCCGGCTTCAGTCAGGAAGTAGCTAATTTTAAGCCAGTTGAAGTTGAAACTTATTCTTACCTTCGGGGTATATCCATTTCCGGGACCAGAACCTCGGAAGTGGTCAAAACCCTGTTAAATACCACCAATGATTTTCTTTCCAATCAGTATTTAAAAAAAAGACTGCCCGACATCAACCCGGCCGAGATCAAGTCGCCGATCAAAAACCGGGAATTTATTATAGTCAAAGATCGAATGGCTGAAGGCTCAAGTGCGGCTGTCATCGGGACGCTTTATACGCAGAGCTACCTTCTACCAATTATCCTGATGATGATTATCATGTACTCCTCTCAAATGGTCATCACCGCTATTGCCATGGAAAAACAGAATAAAACACTCGAAACCCTTCTGACTGTGCCCATCTCACGCCAGGCTATTGCCATGGCCAAAATGCTGGCTGCTGGTCTCATTGGTCTCCTCTCGGCTGCTATTTACCTTTATGGCTTCCAGATGGCTTTTAGCTTCCCAACTGATGAACTATCTTCGGTCACCGGCGGGCTGGCTCCGATTCTAAAGCAACTGGGATTGACCATTGATACGCAGGGTTATGTTCTTTTTGGCCTTTCTCTTTTCCTGGCTATTCTTTGCGCACTATCGATAGCTACCGTTCTCGGGGTTCTGGCGGAAGACTACCGGACAGCTCAGAGTTTAAACATTCCGCTGGTTTTCCTTATCTTAGTGCCCTATTTTATCAGCCTTTTTGCTGATATAAACACTATGAGTTTGCCAGCTAAAATTCTGGTCCTGGCCATTCCTTTTTCCCATCCCTTTTTTGCCATGCAAAACATGATGTTTGGTCATATGGGCATGTTCTGGCTGGGACTTGTTTATAATTTTATCTTTGTCACCGTGATGTTGATCTGGACGGCCAGAATTTTTGCCACTGACCGGGTGCTGACCATGAAGCTGAAGTGGGGGAAGAAAAAAGTAGTTCTCTGATTTTTGCAGTCTGCCTGTCTGGCCTGCGGTCGGTCAGCCTCTTAAAAGAGTAAAAGAGACTGAATAAACAATTAGGGAGAAAACAGTGAAAACCAAACTGGTCAAAATGGCCGTCAGGAAAAAAATAGCTCTGGTTGCCCATGACAACAAGAAACCGGATCTGCTCGACTGGGCAAGATATAACCGCGGCTCGTTAGAACAGCATGAACTGTGGGCGACCGGCACAACTGGTTCTTTGCTGACCAAGGAGCTCGGTCTTAAAATTAACACCCTGGAGAGCGGGCCGCTGGGCGGCGATCAGCAGGTTGGGGCCAGAATTGCTGAAGGAGCAATTGATTTTCTGATCTTCTTCTGGGATCCGCTTGAACCTCTGCCTCATGATCCAGACATTAAGGCTCTGCTGCGGATAGCCGCTGTCTGGAATATCCCGGTGGCCTGCAACCGGTCCTCAGCTGATTTTATGATTTCCTCACCATTGATGAATCAGGAATATTTTCGTCAGGTGCCTGACTATGCCGGTTATCAACGCCGGTCAATACCGACTGCTTGAAACCGGGCCAGAACCTTTTGTAGAAAAACACCGGTTATCGAGCCGGGGGTAGCTGCTACTTTTTCGGGCTGGCCCTGAGCCACGATATAACCACCCTGCTCCCCTCCTTCCGGCCCGAGATCAATTATATAATCAGCCGATTTGATCACGTCGAGGTTGTGCTCGATGACCACCAGGCTGTTCCCTTCTTCAATTAGTTTTTGAAAACACTGGAGAAGCACTTTAACGTCGTCAGCATGAAGGCCGATGGTCGGTTCATCAAAAAGGTAAAGGATTTTCTGTCGCTTTTCATGAACCAGATGATATGCCAGTTTGATGCGCTGCAGTTCTCCACCGGACAGGGTGGTGGTAGGCTGTCCCAGCCGAAGATAGCCCAGCCCGACCTCGGCCAGCGGCCAGAGCCGACGCACGACATCTTCTTCGCCGGCAAAAAAATCTAAGGCCTCGCTGACGCTCATTTTCAAAACATCATAAATACTTTTTCCATTGTATTTTATTTCAAGAATTTCAGGTTTGTAGCGGCGTCCCTGGCAGGTTTCACAGGTCAGGGTAACATCACTCAAAAATTGCATCTCTACCTGTTTAAAGCCTGCTCCCTGACAATCGGGACACTGGCCGCCCGGAGTATTAAATGAAAAATGTCCGGCTTTATAGCCCTGAGCTCGAGCCTCGCGGGTCGAGGCAAACAATTCCCTGATACCATCCATCGCTTTGGTGTAAGTAGCTGGAATAGAACGGGGTGAGGTGCTCAGCGGTGACTGGTCAACTTTAACAACCTGGTTGATTAATTCCCTACCCTCCAGCCGGTCGTAACCATCGCCATTTTCTCCGGTAAGGCCTTTATAGATGATATCCTCAACCAGGGTGCTTTTGCCTGAACCTGAGACGCCGGTGATGCAGACAAAAATTCCCAGCGGCAGGCTGAAGTTAAGATTTTTCAGATTATGTTTTCTGGCCCCGTAGATTTTAAGGCAATCAGTCACCGGCCGTCTGGCCGGCGGTAGAGGAATGGAGAGCTCCCCTCTTATGTATTTGGCGGTCAGAGATTTCTGATCAGATAGAAAATTCTTCATGGGTCCGGCAAAAATAACCTCGCCACCATATTCTCCAGCTCCCGGCCCCAGGTCAATGATGTAATCAGCCTGCGCGATAATTTCCGGGTCGTGTTCGACGACCACTACCGTGTTGCCTATTCCCTGTAGCTCCCTCAATATTTTAACCAGGCGATTATTGTCGCGCGGATGAAGCCCGACCGACGGTTCATCGAGAATAAACAGTGTCCCGACCAGCGAAGCGCTCAAGGCAGAAGCCAGATTTATTCTCTGGGCTTCACCGCCACTCAGGGTAAAGGTCAGGCGGTCGAGCGTCAGATAATCAAGGCCAACTTCCAGTAAAAAGCCCAACCGGTTTTTAATTTCCTGTATCAGCCGCTCGCCAATCTGCTTTTCGTAGGGGCTGAGGTTCCAGCTGTCAAGGAAATGAAAAGCTTCTTTGACCGTCAGGGTGCAGAAATCACCGATGGATTTCCCCTGGATCTTAATAGCCAGGGCCTTTTCATTGAGCCTGGTTCGATGACAGGCCGGGCAGGCCACAAACTTACGGTAGCGACTTAAAAGGACTCGAACCTGAACTTTGTATTTTCTGGACTCCAGCCAGTCAAAGAAACCTTTGACCCCGTAGTAGCCATCGCCACCTTCCAGAATAAATTTTTGTTGTTCAGGTTTTAGATGGGAAAATGGCACTGAGGTCGGGATGCCTCTTCTCCTGGCTTCCCGCAGCATCTCTTTTTGCAGACTGCGTGAGGCCGGCTTGGTCCAGGGTTCTATGGCCCCTTCCTCCAGAGACTTATTTTTGTCCGGAACGATTTTATCCTCATCGAGAACAGCCAGATCGCCAAAGCCATGACAGACCGGGCAGGCTCCTTGCGGACTGTTAAAGGACAGAAGATTTGGATATGGCTCTTCATAGACAATTCCGCACTGCCGGCATTCGAGGTGCTCGGTGAACTGATAGACAGGTCCGTCTGTTACCCGGACTCGAACCCGCCCCTCGCCCTTTTTCAGTCCAGTTTCGAGTGAATCAACCAGCCGCTCACGGTCTTCTGGATCCAGATTTAGCTCATCAACAACCACTTCCACCCCGTTCTTTTTGGCCCTATCCGCTTGAACTTCATCCAGAGAAACAGTACGGCCATCGAGGTAGATCCTTAAAAAGCCTTCCCTTCTGAGCTCGGACAGCTTTTTTTCTTCTGGCCAGCTAAAGGTGATAACCAGCTTTGTCCCCCGGGGAAATTTAAACAGGGTCTCCGCCATCGAATCAATAGTGTCTTTTATAACCGGTTGACCGCACTGGAGGCAGTGAATCGTACCCAGATGGGCGTAGAGGACTCTTAAATAATCATAGATTTCAGTGACGGTGGCCACTGTTGACCGCGGGTTTTTAGCCGAGGCCTTTTGCTGAATGGCAATAGCTGGTGGTATGCCTTCTATGAGATCAGCATCAGGCTTGTCCAGCCGCTCCATAAACTGGCGGGCATAGGAGGAGAGAGATTCAAGATAGCGCCTCTGTCCTTCGGCATACAGGGTGTCAAAAGCCAGGGATGATTTGCCAGAGCCGCTGACTCCAGTGATGACAATTAGCTCGCCAACAGGCAGGTCCAGGTCAATGTTCTTTAGATTATGGACCCGGACTCCCCGGAGAATAATTTTTTCTTCCATGAAAAAAAATTATACTCTGAAAAAACTGAGATGGTAAGACTGGCCGGACAAAAGCCGGGAAGATAATCGGCTAAGACTATGATAGAATAGCAAAATTATGAAGGCCATTATTCTCCTCAGTCTGGCTCTGGCCCTGGCCGTTGATGCTTTTGCGGTGACTGTCGGGCTGTCATGTTCTCTCTGTGGTCTTAAGTCCAGGCAGGCCTGGCGCCTGGCCTCTTATTTTGGTTTTTTTCAGTTTATGATGCCAGTTATTGGCTGGCTAATCGGAGAAAATCTGCTGAAGCTGATTTCGCGCTATGATCACTGGGTTGCTTTTGGACTTCTGGTCCTGGTCGGAGGGAGAATGGTTTTTGAATCTTTCTGGCCAGAACGTAAAAAATATAATGGTAAAGATCCAACTAGCGGCTGGCCATTGCTTGTTCTGGCGGTAGCTACCAGCCTTGATGCTCTGGCTTGTGGACTCAGCCTGCCTGTTCTTGGTCTCAATGTCTGGCTGGCCAGCCTGGTTATAGGTTTAATGGCTTTCTGTCTGACTTTGGTCGCCAGCCGTCTGGGTCCTGTCCTCGGGCAGGCTTTCGGCCGCCGGGCAGAACTGGCTGGTGGTCTGGTTTTGATTCTAATTGGTATCAGGATAGTATTTGAGCATTTGACTCAGACCTGATTACTACCCTTTTTGACTTTGGCCTGGTTTTTCCTATAATATTTTTTGACTGTCAGGGTAATGGAAAGAAGAGAACGTCCAGACCAGGTTGGATAAGGATGATTAAAAATCAGGAGGGTCATTGATTTTTGGGGTAGGTGTTGACATCATTGAAGTGGCCAGGATCGAGGATAAACTGAAGAGAACTCCAGGGCTGAAAGAAAAGATCTATACTGCGGTCGAGATTGGCTATTGCGAGAGCAAAAAATTTCCCTATCAGCATTATGCTGCCCGGTTTTCGGCTAAAGAGGCTTTTATGAAAGCACTGGGCACCGGCTGGAGCCGCGGGGTTAAATTTTCTGAAATTGAGATCCATAATCTGGAGTCTGGCCAGCCTATTATTGAGGTTTATGGCCGGGCTAAGGAATTCTGTCAGACCGAAGGCATCAGCCATTTTTATCTCAGCTTATCACATCTCGGGACATTGGCCGTGGCCACGGTCATTCTGGAAAAATAAAAACTGGAGGCAAGATGTCGAACTTTGGAAATTACGAGGAGCGGATTAAGAATTTCTCCTGGTCGCTCAGCGAGCAGGAACTCGGCTATCAGCCAGGTCAACCGATTAATATCGGCTATTATTGTTCTGACCGTGTTTGCCAGCAGGGTAAAGCTGACCGGCTAGCCCTTATCTGGGAAGGTTTTAGTGGAGAAAAAAAGATTTATACCTATGATGATCTGAGGCGTTATTCCAATACTTTTGCCCGCTTTCTGGCTGACTCCGGGATCAAAGCTGGCGACCGGGTCTGCCTTTTCATGGACAGAGTTCCAGAACTTTATATTGGCTTTGTGGGCATTCTGAAGACTGGAGCTATCGCCCAGCCGCTTTTTTCGGCTTTTGGCGAAGATTCGCTTTTTGTCAGGCTGGAAAATGCCCAGACCTCGGCTATCTTTACTCAAAGAAAGCATGTGGCCAAGGTCAGGAAAATCAGAGATAGATTGCCCTCCCTCCAGCACATTTTTATTGTTGATTATGACGGCAAGAGCCCCCTTCAAGAAAGAGAAGAAGCCTTTTCGATGGAGGGTCTGGGCGGAGTGGAACATTATGATATTTATCCGACTTATGCTGAGTCCCCATCTGTCCTTCATTACACTTCGGGGACTACAGGCATGCCCAAGGGCGTTCAGCATGTTCATTATTCGTTGATATCTCAGTATATCACGGCTAAATGGGTGCTGGATCTGACCGATGATGATATCTACTGGTGCACGGCTGATCCTGGCTGGGTGACCGGAACTTCTTATGGAATTATTGCTCCCTTTGCCCTGGGGGTGACGCAGTGCGTTCTCGACAGTGGCTTTTCGGCCGAGGCCTGGTACCGCTTTATTGAGAAAAATAAGGTCACTGTCTGGTATTCGGCTCCAACTGCTATCAGATCCTTGATGAAAGCTGGAGATGAAATAATTAAGAAGTTTGACCTCTCCTCACTGCGTCATCTGGCCAGTGTGGGCGAACCTCTCAATCCGGAAGCAGTTAACTGGTCAATCAGAGTTTTTGGTAAACCTTTTCATGATACTTACTGGCAGACTGAAACTGGCTGTATCCTGATTTCGAACTTTCCTGGCATGCCGGTTAAGCCTGGTTCAATGGGGCGTCCTTTCCCGGGAATAACGGCCACTGTTCTGAGTCCCAATACCTATGAGCCTTATCCTCAGCCGGGGAAAATAGGGTTGATCGGAATAAAACCTGGCTGGCCTTCCATGATGAGAGGCTACTGGAAAAACGAAGAAGCCTACAAAAATAAATTTAAAAACGGCTGGTATCTGACCGGTGACCGTGCCCGCCTGGACAGTGATGGCTATTTCTGGTTTGTGGGGAGAGACGACGATATTATCAATACAGCCGGCCACCTGGTCAGTCCGTTTGAAGTCGAATCGGCTCTTCTCGAACATCAGGCGGTGGCCGAGTCAGCCGTGGTCAGCAAGCCTGATCCGATTAACATGGAGGTGGTCAAGGCTTTTGTCACTTTAAAACCGGGCTATGTCGCTTCTAAAGATATGGAACTTGATATCATGAATTTTATCCGGAAAAAGCTGTCCCCGCTGGCTATGCCTCAGGAGATTGAGTTCGTTAGCACGCTGCCCAAAACCAGAAGCGGCAAGATTATGCGCCGGATTCTACATGCCAAAGAATGGGGTGAGGAAGCCGGCGATACTTCGACGCTGGAAAATGATTGAGTAAAATAAATTGAAAAATATTTACAAAAAGACAACAATAAAAAAAGGAGCGATAACATGGATGAACTCAAAGAAGTCATCAAAAATTATGTGGCCAGTGAATATCTGGAGCCGGACAGTGATCCCATTGACTATGATACCCCGCTTATTTCTGGTGGTATAGTTGATTCCTTCTCAATGGTTTCTCTGAAGAGATTCCTGGAGAACAAATACCATATTCAGATTCCTGATGACAAAGCAACCCCTGAGGCTTTTGATTCGGTCAATAAGATTGCCGAGCTGGTTCGCGAATTTACTAAAGCTTAAGATTGGCCTGCCGGTGAATGGTTTGTCTTGAGCCGGCTGATTTTTTAATAAGAGGAGGAAAAAATCATGGCTTATTCTGATGAGGTCAGAAAATTATATCAGGAACAGCTCCAGGCCCTGCGGGAAGCAGGAATTTTAAAAGAGGAGAGATTTATTCATTCCTCTCAGGCGGCCGAAATAGAAGTCGAATTTCCGGCTGGGGCACCTTTAAAAAAAGTTATCAATATGTGCGCCAATAATTATCTCGGGCTGTCCAACCATCCTGAGGTCATCAAAGCTGCCCATGAAGGGCTCGACAGGCGCGGCTTTGGTCTGTCTTCGGTACGGTTTATCTGCGGGACTCAGGATATCCACCGGCAGCTGGAAGAGAAGATGACAGAATTTCTGGGAACTGAAGATACGATTCTTTTCCCATCCTGTATGGATGCCAATGCCGGTGTTTTTGAAGCCATTCTGACCAAGGAAGATGTGATCATTTCTGATCGGCTGGTTCATGCTTCACTGATTGATGGCATCAGGCTCTGCAGCGCTTTAAATGACACTTACAAGCATTCTGATATGGAGCACCTGGAGCAGAAACTTCAGATGTATCAGGACAGGAGACTGAGGCTGGTGGTTACAGACGGTGTGTTCTCCATGGACGGTGATTGTGCCAAGCTGGATAAGATGGTGGAGCTCTGCGAAAAATACAATGCTATGCTCCTCGTTGATGA
>JAKPCG010000064.1 GCA_029553365.1 Acidobacteriota bacterium
ACTTTGCCTTCTCCGATAAAGAATTTTGGAGAGTGACCTGCCCGGTACTGATAAATCTCTTCGATAACTGTCGCTCCAGCGGAGGAGGCTAAACCGGCCAGCTCGGTCATTGATTCTCTGGCTTCTTCTTTTTCCCTCTGGGTGGTGGCTAAATTGACAAGAATGGCCTTTTCCATTTTTAATCTAAAAGATACTCCTGTACCTTATTTTCGATTTTTTCTCTGTCATCAGCCTCAAACCAGGTAATTCCTTCTGTTTTTTTAAACCAGGTCAGCTGGCGCTTGGCATAATGCCTGGTCTCTATTTGAGTCAATCTAATAGCTTCTTCCAGGCTTATTTCTCCTTTCAGGTAGCGTAATACCTGACTGTAGCCAAGTCCCTTAAAAGGGGTGGCCTGCTCCGATATTCCTCTGGCCAGAAGCTGTTTTGTTTCTTCTGTCAGGCCCTCAGCAAACATTCGTCGAACTCGCTCATCAATCCGCTGATAAAGCAACTTTCTATCTAATTTTAACCCAATCTGAAAGAGAATAAAACCCTTGTCTCTGAGAGGAGAGGCGGTCCGGGCAAAATGCGCAGAAATCGGCTGACCAGTTAGATAAAAAATCTCCAGGGCTCTTATTATTCTTACCGCATCGGCTGGGCTGATTTTTTCGGCATAGGAGGGATCAACTTGTCGGAGCCGGTTGTAAAGGACTTCCAACCCCTTATTTTTAGCTTCTTCTTTTAGCCTGTCTCTCAGGCTCTCATCTCGTCCAGGACCTGAGAAAAGCCCTTGCACCAGGGCTCGATGGTAGAGGCCTGTTCCTCCAACTATCAGCGGCAGGTTCCCACGGTCAAGAATTTCGTTTATTTTTTCCAGGGCCAAACGGGCGAAATCAGCCGCTGAAAAAGTTTCCTCAGGATCTACCACGTCGATCAGGTGATGAGGAATAGCCTGTCTGATAGAGGCAGGTGGTTTGTCAGTCCCGAGATCAAAACCCCGGTAGATCTGCCTTGAATCACAACTGATAATTTCTCCCCTGAATTTTTTAGCCAGATCAACTGCTAAGGAACTTTTCCCTACTGCCGTCGGGCCCACGATGAACAGGATTTTTTTCTGATTATTGCCCAATTTTAATCCTGATCATAATCAAAGCTACCAGCAGGGTCAGTATGATCAACAAACCAAGCAGTTGCTTCCTCTTCAACCTATCTCTCCTGAGCCAGGAGCTTGACCAGATTTTCTTCGTGTTGATTGCCGAGAGTTTTTTTAACCAGCAATAACTCAGCGGCCAGGATTTCATCAAAACCCCTCAGGATAATTTTCTTTTCCCGCTGATCGAGGCTGTTCAGGCTTATTTTCAACATAGCTCGGGGTTCAAAACTTCCATCGGGCTTGATTTCTAAATTGCGAAAAATCGGGTCAAGTGAATCCTGAGTTTCCCGGTAAGATTTTTCCAGAAGATTAAAGGCCACCGGGCCCAGTTGTTTGGCGATATAGCGCTGGATCAGGTTAGCTTTTTCATTGAATTGAAGCAGACATTTTTCCAGGTCAGGGCCCGCTGTCTGCCCGTTGTCTATCTCACCGGTCTCCTGACGGTTAAAGTCTAAGAGCCTGAGGCAGGTCAAAATTAAAACAGTTTTCCTGGTTTCGGTCGGGCCCAGCCAGGAATTCTGGATTAACCAGTTAAAGGTCTGCGGGGTCTGAAGTAAATTCCAGACATAGAGATCTGCCGGCGTCAGACCCAACCTGGAAACATAGGCGGGAACCTGACGGAAAAGAAGACTGTTTTCTGCTGGTAGCCAGCGGCGGTAAACGTCCAGTTTAGAAACTTTTTTCAACCCTTTCAAGATTAAAGGTGGGATGGCTAACCCGGTAAAAATAATCTCTTCAGCAGCAAATTTTTCTTCAATAAAAGCCGCCGGCCAGTCAGGCAGCACAAAAAATTCTGATAGCCTGGCCTCCAGAAAGTCAGCCATCAGCTTAAAAACTTCATCGGATTGTATAAAACCCTGCTCAATTAAGATAGCTACCACCGAACTGGCTTTTTCCGCACCCAGCAGGTTATGATTGAGGCGTAGAGGCGGATGGATTTTTCCTGTTTCAATTAACCAGTCAAAAAATTCTTTTTCTGGAAAGTACTGATTAATGGCTGAAATTTCACCTTTGACCAGGCAAAAAGTCTTTGTGGTCCCGTTCTGTTCAATTTGAAGTAAGCCTGTCCGGCGCTCTTCCCATAACTCGAAAAGCATCCCGGGTAGATAGGAGAATGGTTTACTTCTCTCAATATCCTTGGCCATAAGCTTAATTTATAGAGCCTGAAACTGGTTGTCAACCAAACCGTAGGTTTTAAAGGCGACTCATTCCCCAGATACTCATGGCTATATTAAACAGAGTTTTTAGTCCCCAGAAGAGATAAGAAATAATCAACGATTTCTTCATATCGATCTTAAAAATAGCTGACAGACCATAGGCCAGAACTCCGAACATCCAGAGCTGAAAGAAATCAATATTGGTTAAAATCATATAGCTACTGGAAGTCGGATCAAGTTGGGGGAAAAAAACGGCCAGGCCGGTCGAAACGTTATAAACTGATTGCTTGGCCGAGATCAACAGGGATCTCAAGCCATTGCCCATAATGGCATTTATAAAATTAGCGTGGAAGAGGGCCGTCATGACCTGGAGGTAAGTCCCATGGGGTGAAAAAAACTTGGCCAGAACAAAGAGAAGCAGAGCTTGAAATAACAGGCCAATACCCCCCACCAGGCTTCCGCTCAGAGCTTGAGTTAACCTGGTAGTCGTGGTCATCTCTTCAGCCTTTTTCCTTGCTTCTTCCAGAAATGTCTGGAATTTTTCTTCACCCAATTGCTGCTTTAGTTTCGTGCTTTGCTGAAATAGGGTATATGAATCTCTGGCAGCAAAAGGTGCAATCAGATAGCTGTAAATGGCCAGGGCAATCAAAACGATAATTAAAGCATCAACCCAGACGGGCTTTTCGGCCAGGCTATCAAAAGTCTCCCTGGGTTTGGTAAACACTCCGATCAATCTTTCTCCTGTTTTCATAACCAGCCTCCTGTCCTTTCTTCTTTTTCTATTTGACCATCCCTGATGTGGATGATTCTCCGGGCATGATTGGCTACTTCCCGGTCATGGGTGACCATGATAATAGTGTTGCCACCATCATTAATCTTATGAAACAGTTTTAGAATTTCTTCGCCTGTCCTGGTATCAAGGTTGCCGGTTGGCTCGTCGGCTAAAAGCAGAGATGGATCATTGACCAGGGCCCGGGCGATGGCCACTCTTTGCCTTTCTCCGCCGGAAAGTTCAGATGGCAGATGATGCATTCTGTCTTTCATCTCGACCATCTCCAGGGCTCGCCTGGCTCTCTCCTCTCTTTCTTCCCGGCTGGCTCCGGCATAAATCATGGGTAACTCAACATTTCTAAAAGCATTGGCCCGCGGCAAAAGATTAAAGACCTGAAAAACGAAGCCAATCTCTTTATTCCTGATGTAGGCTAACTCGTCTTCACTCAGGGTACTGACCAGCTTACCGTTGAGAAAATAATCACCTGCGGTGGGGATATCAAGACAGCCCAGAATATTCATCAGAGTTGACTTGCCTGAACCGGATGGACCCATGATCGCTACAAACTCATTTTTCATAATGGTCAGGCTAGCTCCCTTTAAAGCCTCAACCTGCTGATGACCAAGATCATAAATCTTGGTCAGATTGACAGCCAGGATGATCTTGTGGTCATCAGGAGCGGGGGACATGTTATTTTTTCTCCACTTTGAGCAGGGTACCGTCTTTTAAATCTCTTAGTGCAGAATAAGGGCCGCTAACTATTTCCTGGCCTTCAGTTAACCCTGATTCTATTTCTACCATCATGCCGCCCATGATGCCCTTTTTTACTGGCTGAAATTTTGCCCGGCTGGCCTCAACGATGAAAACTCCTTCTACTTCCTTTTTCTGCCCGTAGTTAATAGCGGAGTTTTCTCCGCTCTTATTACTTGTTTCTCTGATCACCAGAGCGGCGATAGGAACGGCTAAAACCTGTTTTTTCTCAGCCACGATAATATCGGCTGAAGCCGATAGGCCAGGTTTTAAATGCTCTCCAGTATTTTCAAGAGTGATTACCACCTTGAAATCTCTGGATTCCGCTGCTCCCAGTGTGCTTTTATCCAGCGCCGAACTCCCAATTTCAGTCACCTGACCTTTAAAAACCCGTTCAGGAAAAGCATCGATCTTAACTCTGGCTTCCTGGCCCAGTCTGACGTTGATTACATCAGTTTCATCCACTTCTACTTCCACTTCCATGACTGATAGGTCAGCTATGCTCATCAGCACCGTCCCCGGATTGTTCATTGTCCCGACGATGGCCACCTCGCCTTCCTCCACTCTCAAGCTGGTTACCACTCCATCAATGGGTGAGGCATAGGTAGTTTTCTTCAAATCTTCCAGAGCACTTTTCAAGCCAGCCTCTGATTCTTTGATCTGATAATTAAGCGATTGTAAAGAAGCAGAAGAAACCTCATATTGAGCCCGGGCTGCTTCCAGCTGGTCTTTGGAGATCAAAGAGCTATCATAAAGTGCTTTCTGGCGTTCGTAATAGCTTTTGTCCCGGCGATACTGAGCCTCAACCTTTATGAGTTCAGCTTTCAGCTGATTGATCGTAGCTCGATAGCGGTCAACCTGGGCCTCAAAGTAGGTTGGGTCAATTAGCAGTAGAAAATCTCCCGCTTTAACCTCGTCTCCTTCCTTCACCCCGATTTTTACCACCCTCCCAGCTACCAGTGCACTGATATTAATATTCTTTTTTGGTTTAACCTCGCCTGAAGCAGAAATTATAGATGTAATGTCCTGTTTTTGGACTTTTTCTGTTGTGACTTTAACCGCCTTTTCTCTGGTAGTTTGGAGATTTAAGATAATGATCAGCGCTATGAAGAATATGATCCCGACAAATAAAAGCTGGCGCTTCTTCTTAGCTGAACGTTTTTTTTCTGGCATCTTTTATCCTTCCCGAAATTTCGAGCTTTGCTTATTATACCCTATTTTTACTAGACCAGCTCAATAAGTTTAGCTCATTGCCAAGGGCCGGGTAAGCTGTTAAGATGCAGCTATGGAAAAAACAGATTATGGGCGTTTTCTTTCCGCAGCTACTAAAGCCGCTCGCCAGGCAGGGGAGTTTCTCCTGAGTGGCCTGTCACAGGCCAAAAAAGTTGACTTCAAAGGCGAAGTTGACCTGGTTACTACTTTTGATCGCCAATCAGAGGAAATGATTTTTAACGAACTAAATGCTCAATTTCCGGCTCATAATTTTCTGGCCGAAGAAAATATAAGACAGGATAACCATTCGGATTTTAGCTGGATTGTTGATCCACTGGATGGCACCACCAATTTTGCCCACGGCCTTCCCATTTTCTGCGTATCAATTGCTCTTGCTTTTAAGGGGGAGGTGGTAGTTGGTGTCGTTTATGACCCGACCCGGGCTGAGCTATTTTCAGCCATAAAAGGGGAAGGAGCTGTTTTAAATGGCAGGCAGCTAAGGGTTTCTTCGACCGCAGAACTGGATAAAAGTCTTCTGGCCACCGGCTTCCCCTATGATGTTAGAACCAGTCCCGATAATAATCTTAATTATTTCAGCCAGTTTGCTTTGAGAGCCCAGGCTATAAGAAGGTGTGGTTCAGCTGCTCTTGATCTGTGTTATACTGCCTGTGGTCGTTTTGATGGTTTCTGGGAGATAAAACTTAAACCCTGGGACCTGGCTGCTGGCTCTCTTCTGGTTAAGGAAGCGGGAGGCCTGACCACCGACCTGGAAGGCAGCGAATTTGACCTGGCCAGTCCGGACATTGTGGCCAGCAACGGCCTTATTCATCAGGCCATGCTGGAGGTCATCAGGCTAAGCCGCATAAAATGATAATGATAAAGGTCCTGAAGATGACTGTAGCCGGATTATCCCCGAAAGTACGGCTTGGCGCTTCTTTTTTACCTCTGGTCTGTTTATTCTGTAGCTGGTTCCCCGCTTTTTTTATTAATTGTGCTATCTGGGCGCAGAATAAAGACTCGGGTTTATCTGTCAAGCAAGTGGAGGTGCCAGCCTCAGCCGGCTGGGTGGATACCGGGTTGGAGGTCATGGAAGGGGAGAAATATGAATTTATAGCCAGCGGCAGCATTTCCTGCCAGCAGGGCAACCCGGTAGCGAGCTGCGGGCCAGAGGGACTGGATTTACAGACAGTCCAGCAACCACTGCCCGACCATAACCTGGGAGCGCTGGTGGGTAAAGTGGTCAAATTAATCTCCATCAGAAAAGAGGAAGACAGTGGAGAGGAGATTAGAGAAGAGGTGGTCAGGATATTTTTTATAGGTCCTCACTCGGAAGTAGAGATGCCTCTGGCTGGCAAGCTTTATCTGGGAGTCAATGACAACGTTTATGCTGATAATGATGGGAAATTCAACGTCAGCATTTTCAAAAAATAGAGGGAAAATCGTCCTCTTTCTACCTGAATAATTGGAAAACGGTGACCTGATGGTTATTGAGTCTCGACCGGTGGCTTCTGGCTCAAGAACTTTTCTACAAACTGAGTTGTATAATTGCCATTGACGAAGTCTGTGCTGGATAAAATATTGAGCAGAAGCGGAATATTGGTCTTGATACCGACAATAGTCGTGGTTTCCAGAGCAGCTTTCATTTTGGAGATGGCCAGAACTCGAGATGGAGCGTAGGCAATGATTTTGGCAATTAAAGAATCATAATAAGGTGGAATTTCCCAGCCAGCATAAGCAGCCGAGTCAACTCTGATGCCTTCGCCCCCGGGGAAAACCAGAAAATCTATTTTGCCCGGGGAAGGAATAAAAGTTTCCGGATCTTCGGCATTAATCCGGCACTCGATGGCGTGACCGCGCATCTCGAGGTCGATGGGAAAGCTGACTTTCTCGCCAGCTGCGGCTCTGATTTGAGCTTTGATCAGATTGATGCCATAGACCATTTCGGTAATCGGATGCTCAACCTGGACCCGGGTATTGGCTTCCATAAAATAGAACCTTTTCTTTTCATCCACCAGAAATTCAAAGGTGCCAAGGCTTTTATAATGGATCTTTTCGGCTGCTTCCTGAGTAGCTTTCATCATTTTTCGTCTGGTTTTTTCATCGATAAAGGGCGAAGGGCTTTCCTCGATTATTTTCTGGTATTTACGCTGGGCACTGCATTCTCTTTCTCCGAAAACAATGACCTGGTCTGTCTTATCGCCAATGACCTGAATTTCGATATGGTGAGCGCCTGTAATATATTTTTCAATATAAAGAGAAGGGTCACCAAAAGCCGATTTGGCTTCATTCTGAGCCATCGGGAACATTTCTTCCAGATCAGATGGTGTGCGGCAGATTCTCATACCTTTCCCGCCGCCACCGGCAGCAGCCTTAATGATTACCGGATAGCCTATTTTCTGGGCCACTTTCTTGGCTTCAGAGATGTCTTCAAGAACAAGGTCACTGCCAGGAACCACTGGCAGGCCAGCTTTTTTCATGGTCTGGCGGGCACGATTCTTGTCGCCCATGAGGCGAATGATATCAGGTGGTGGGCCGATAAAAACAAAACCTGAATTTTCGCAGATTTCAGCAAATTTGGCATTTTCGGCTAGAAAACCATAGCCCGGGTGGATCGCTTCAGCTTTGGTCAACTCAGCTGCACTTATTATGTTAGGGATATTAAGATAGCTTTCGGAGGCTTTAGGCGGTCCAATGCAAATAGCTTCGTCAGCCAGCATAACATGCAAAGAGCGGCGATCAGCCTCTGAATAGACAGCCACAGTCTTTATGCCGAGTTCTTTACAGGACCTGATGATTCTCAGGGCAATCTCGCCTCGATTGGCAACTAAAACTTTGGAAAACATACTCAGACACCCGCCTTGATGACGAAAAGACGCTGACCGTATTCAACTGGTTTGCCGTTTTCTACCAGGATATCGGTTACCACCCCGCTGACATCGCTTTCAATCTCGTTCATAAGCTTCATAGCTTCAATAATGCACAGGGTCTGACCCTTTTTTACCGTATCTCCTATCTCAACAAAAGGAGAAGAGGTGGGTGATGGGGCTCGATAAAAAGTTCCTACCATAGGCGAGGTAATGTAATGAAGGCTTTTGTCCTCAAGCGGAGCCAGAGGCGCGCCACCGGCCAGCTCACCGGTGCCCTGGCCTGTTTCAGGCCGAGAAGAGGTCATGACATTAGGGAAGATAACTGTTGACGATTGAGCTGCAGCAGGCAGCTGGCGGCTGAGCTTGATTTTAAAGCCTTCCACCTCCAGCTCAAAATCAGCCAGGTTTTTTTCTTCGAGAAGGGAAATCAGCTTTTTCAACTCCTCATAATCAATTTTAGACTTAAAAAGGCTTTCCTGATCTGAATCTGAGTTTTTTTCGTTTTTCTGAGTCATAACGCACCTTCCTGAAAATTAAGTAAAACTTTACTAATCTACTGGCAAATTGTCAAGCTGACAGTTCAGTGGCCAGCTTTTCGACAGCTGCCGGCCCCAGCTCGTTGACCTCTCCGGAGCCCTGGGGTAAGATAAAAACCTGGAGATTTCTCAGAAACAAGGTTCGGACATGTTTGAACAATTGACAGAAAAATTGCAGAAGACTCTGAAATACATCAGGGGCGAAGGCAAGATTACTGAAAAAAATATAGCCGAAGCCCTGAAAATGCTCAGGCTGGCGTTTCTTGAGGCCGATGTCAATTATAAAGTCGTCAAAGAATTTGAAGAAAAAGTTAAAGCCAGAGCCTTAAATCAAGAAGTAATGATGAGCCTGACCCCGGGTCAGCAATTTATCAAGATCGTCAGGGATGAGCTGACGGAAATTCTGGGGCAGGAAGCCAGAAACCTGACCTGGGCCAGTCACCCGCCATCAGTGTTTATGCTGGTTGGGCTTCAGGGCAGTGGTAAGACCACCACCGCCGGCAAACTGGGTCGCTATGTCCAGGGCCAGGGGAAAAGCCCATTACTGGTTTCCTTTGACCTGAAGAGACTGGCTGCTCAGGATCAGCTGAGAATAATTGCCCGGTCGCTTGATCTGCCCTTTTATGAGATGACCGCTGACAGGATGAAAAAACCGGAAGAGGCTCTTAAAGAACTGTTGACCTATTCCAGAAACCGGGGCTATGATCCGCTGATTGTCGATACTGCCGGCCGGCTCCACATTGATGATGAGCTAATGGCCGAGCTTCGTCTGGCTAAGGATATTCTTCAGCCCGCTGAGGTGATTTATGTCGGTGATGCCATGACCGGTCAGGATGCTGTCAGGAGCGCTCAGGCTTTTGAGGAAAAAATCGGGTTGACATCTATTATTCTGACCAAGATGGATGGCGATGCTCGGGGCGGAGCAGCCCTGTCGATCACCTTTGTTACTCATCGTCCGATAAAATTCATCGGCGTCGGAGA
>JAKPCG010000161.1 GCA_029553365.1 Acidobacteriota bacterium
TAATTGATTGGATTAATGGTTAACTGACTTGACCGGCAGACAGAACCCCCCTCTTCCTCGCCACCATTCAACTCAAGAAATAAAATCAACAGTCGGTCTTTATCTGACCGCTTGGATCTTCTTTTTAACCTCTGGTTGCTCAGGATTGATCTCAAGAGATTTTTGCCACACGGCCAGAGCCTCTTCTTTTTTACCCAGTTTAAGATAGCAATCACCGATTAGATCAAGGAGCTGAATATCGGTCCCGTGCTGGGCAACAGCTTTGTCAAGAATATTCAGTGCTTTTTCATATTGACCGATATTGAAAAAGGCCTGAGCAGCGACAAAGTAAGTCTCATAGCGGACACCCTGTTCAGCCGAAACGAAACTGTCAAGAATTTTAGCGGCCTTCTCATAATCTTTAAGGCCGACATAAACTCTGGCCAGTTCCATAGCCAGATCCTGATTGCCAGGAGCTTTGGCCATGGCTGGTTCCAGAACTGTCCTGGCCTCAGCCAGGCGCCCAAGATTGTAAAGCTGATTGCCTAGGATCCAGCCATAATAGGGATCGCTGGCCGGCGGGAGAACTCGAGATAGAACCCAGGGACGGGGCAAAGTTTCAAGATAGGTCAGATCGAACTCGTCCTTCACAGTTAACTTTTCCTGGCCATCAATCAGAAGGGTTATGTTTAAAAAATAATGAGCTGGAGAAAAATCTGCTAAAGAAAATACTTTGATGAGGTCAGGTAACATGCCCAGTTCAGAGACTGGATACGTTTCTTCCTTGAAAGGCTGCGATTCCTTAAAAAACTGATATCTAAGACTGGCTTTATTTTTTAGTTCCGGTGTCAAACCGAAAATCTGGAGAGCCACCACCAGTTGGTCACGGGAGGTGAAAACCCGGCTGGCCTGAAGATAAAGCTGCTGACTTCCCAGCAGGAAGGCCTTGATCTTGCCTTCAGTCGATTCTGAGGGAGAAACACGGTAAGCCAGAATAGGAGTGGTCATTTCTATCTGAACTTTTTCTGGAATTCTGATCGTCTGTTCAAGACTGGTGAATTCTTTCGAAGCCTCATTCTTTACCAGGACAGATAATTTATATTCGCCCGGAACACAGGGCACAACATCATAAATAGCCAGAGGGAGATTCTGTCTTTCTTTAAACTGAGCCGAAGTCAATTTCACCGGAAAAGTCTTTTCAAACTGGTAAACCATTTTCCCATCAATCGTGCTCAGCAGGCCATTGACCTTAAAATTGGTAGCATATTGATTATCATACTGATTGACAGACAGTCTGCTCGGCTCAATATCGTAATGAATGAAATAGAGACCGGAGGGGTCCTTCAAGACCCTGACCAGCGAATCGCTATCGATATAATTGACGGAATAATCAACATCAATGATGTCCTTATATTCAAAAAATTTCCTGGCATATCTATCTGCAACCATCTTTTGCGGAGTCTGTTCTATCTGGCGAAGAAGCAGGTCAGAAGAAAGAGAAGGCCTGCCCATGCTTACATTCTCCTCTCCTGGAATCAGTGATAAGGAGATATTAGCCAGATTGGGATCCACCTCTCTTAAATTGCTGTAGGCGGTTGTATAGTCAGCCGGATCTCCCCAGTAGCTGGTCAGAAGCGCCTGCGGACCATCGCTGGTCGGGCTGTAAAGACGCATTTCTCCAGTTCCTTTTTCCTGATAGAAAAGAAGGTTAAAACCAGGAGGCAGACCCATTTCCTGCTTTCCCTGGTAAAACCAGATCTCGCAGTTGTAGATTTCTGATTTGCCATCTATGTGCTGGATGTCGTTAGGAGGACCCAGAATGATATACATCCGTCCCCGGTCAGTCATCCAGCCAGGCTTGGCCGCCTCTCGCCCGAAATACTTATTGGCATATTCAATCCTCTTATAATGTTCAATTTTAAATTCATTTTCTTCAGTTTCCGGAATTGGATCGCGGTGTTTCCAGAAGGCCTCAATAAAAAGATCCCGTTCCCGGTCGGTTTTTAACTTCAGGAATATCTCTCTTTCAGTCGGAGTAATAATATAAACCACTTCCTGTTCAAGCCATTTTTTATATTTTTCAGGTAGCTTGGGAGCAGGCTCTTTTTTCTTGGCTGACTTCTGGGCGACGATCAAATTCGAGTCAGATAACCCACCCGCCTGACCGGCTAAAGCCAGTCCATTCCCTGTTAAATCAATGATCAGAAGTAAAATTATTAAAAGCTCCAGCCACTTTTTCGGCTTATCAGGGCAATGATCAATATGGACTGACTCTCTGAGCAGTTTCACTTTCTACACTCCTGATCTGAATTTTATTGTTCATGTTTTTATATTTTATCATTTTTGGGCCAGCTTTTCTTCTTATTTTCCTCCGGCTCCGGGTCTAACTGGAGGCAAACTGTTCCACTCTCCAGTTTATTCCAACTTGTAAGCCGGTAAAATTGTTGCCTTTTCCAATCGCTATCAGAAGATTCTGGCTGCCCCGCTGGCCGCTGTCTTAATCTTAACCCAAATTGATTAAGAGATTGTCTTTCTTATAGCCTTGATGCTGGCCAGGGTCACCTTCTGGCCAAAATCCACCAGATATTTAGTTCGGGTAAAATCGAAGGTATCAACAGCCGGGTTGATCCGGATCAGAAGGTCAGCGGCAGGCAGCTGACTCTCAGTCGAATCAGCCAGAACAATTTGAATCAGGCGGGAAACCAGGGATAAATTTGATTTAAGCTTAGTCCTCGGCAGTCTGGGCAGCGGCCGGTGAACATCTGGGACTATGACTTTAGTCGCCCCCAGCTCACGGGCCAGATCGATCGGAACATTGTTAAGCAGTCCACCATCTACTAAAAATGCCCTCTCCCACCGGGCTGGCTCAATGAGCGGAGGATAAGCGGCGCTGGCTCTTAAAGCTCGATAAAGGGGCCCGGAAGTGAACCAGACCTGGCGCCCGCTGACCAGATCAACCGCATTGCAACCAAAGCAAATGGAGAGCTCTTCCAGGCAGACATCACCCAGAAGATGGCGAAGCGATTTCTCGAGCACATCACCCTTTTCCTGGCCAAAGCGCTTTAACAATTTTTTTTGATATGATTCAAAAACAAAAAAATCTACCAGCTTGTCAGGGATAGGAAATTTACTCTGCCTCCATCTGGCGATCTGGCTTGAACCGAGCTCCCGAGCAATAGCTTCGATTTCAGTTGGTAAGTAGCCAGCCGAAAAGAGTCCGCCGACAATAGCTCCCATGGAAGTGCCGGTGATAACGGGTGGGGTCAAGTCGTTTTCAACCAGAGCTTTCAGCACGCCGATATGAGCCAGTCCACGTGCCCCGCCTCCCATCAGAACAAGTCCCCACTTTTCGCCTGATGAAGAACGCTTCAAACGACCGGGTTGACTTTTCTTAACCGGACGTCTGTCCAGCCTCTGTCCCCGAGCAGGCTGTCGACTTTCTTTTGTTATCATGATTTTTTGCCCATTCTAGCCATTTCCTTCAACTTTATCATTATGATGAACTTCCGTCCAGAAGAGATATAAACAGGAGTGTTCACTATCCCCGGCCCCAGCTTCTGATTATAGCCTTTTATTTCCAGGTCGAGCGCAATCTGGCTACCTCTTTACCTGTCGATAGATTAAATATTTGCTGAACCCAGGGTTCATTTTCCTGGAGAGGCTTCTGGGTGATGACTTCAATGGCATCTCCATAAAAAGCTTCTGACCGATAATTAATTTCTATCTCCATCAGACGACGAGAAAAAAGCACTTCAGGTGGCAGCCCCTCAACCGCCCAACGCGAATAAGCTACGTTGTTAACATGACGGTTAAAATCCAGATCTTCAAATAAAGCCTTAAAATCACTTTTGAGGTCCAGCCGCTCGACAACCGGCAAAACAGGGAAATCATCTTCTATAAGCCTTCTATTTAAGACTAACTCATCTGGAAAGAGGTCGTTAATTTTAACCGGCCGGCGGTCCTTCAAATCAATGATCATCCAGGAGCTGGTGGCTGCCAGAATTCTTTCTTGCCAGGCGTCGGAGATTTCAAATTCTCGCAAAGCATAAAAACTGTGTTTGCCAGAGGCCCAGGTTTTAACCACAATTTTTTCTCCCATCTCCGGATAGCGCTGGACCTTGAGATGATAACGGGAAATTACCCAGGTGACGCCTTTTTCCTGAAGATCAAAAACAGAAAATTTTTCTGCAATTGAATGGAGCCTGGCGGTGTCCTGAAGGTAATTCATCAAAGCCGACAGGTGCGCCCGATTCTGATAGTCAACATTAAAACTCATAATTTCATAATCTGCCTGATATTCATGTTGCCTGGCCATTTTCAGTCCTCAAATTTTAATTGATTCTTTCCTCATCTTTCTCATTTCACCTGAGCGTTTATTTTATAATAAAGGTGAGCTTCAGGCTACCAGGCGCGACCAGAGCTGAAATATTTCGAACCAGAAGCTTCTTAGTCAGAGCAGTTGTAACCGCTGAGGCCAAACTTTTCTGGTTAATAGCACGCCATAGATATAAAATGAAAGCAGCAAACCCAACATAGTAAAACAAGGAAGGTGGAAAGATGAAACCTCGAGTAAACCTGATTACCGGCACGGTAATTATAGTCGGCCTTTTATCCCTGCTGTCCCTGCTGGCTGGCCAGCTCTCTCCGCTTGCCGCCACCAACCGAAATATAATCGGCCTTAAAATTTATCAGGAGCCAGACAGAGCTGCTCAGTCTTTTGATCTCTGGAAAAAACTTGGCATTAACACCCTGTTCGTCGGCCCGGAACTGGCCGGAAAAAGCGATTGGTTAAAACTCTGTCGTCAAGCCGGTTTTAATATATTCCTCATTATTCCGGTTTTTCAGAACCCTGAAAAATTGAAAGACTCGCCCGGGATGGCGGCCATTACCGGAGAGGGACTTCCAGCCAAGGATGACTGGCTGGAATTTGTCTGCCCCGGCAACCAGCTCTACCGCCAGGAATTAATTGAGTCAGTAAAAAAGATGGTTTCGGAATTGAAGCCAGACGGCCTGAGTCTTGATTTTATCCGGCATTTCGTTTTCTGGGAAAAAGTCTATCCTGAATCAACTCTGGATATCCTCAAAACGACCTGCTTCTGTCCCGAGTGTATAAAAAATTTTCAAAAAGAAACAGGCATCATCATCCCACCAGCTATCCAGGGTTATCCCGATATTCCCCGCTGGCTGGTGGCCAATCACCGGACTGAATGGACAGCCTGGAGAAACCGTCAGATCACAACGATGGTTGAAGACGTTTCCAGAGCAGCCAGGCAGGTGGACCATTTCCTCCAGCTCAACCTTCACCTTGTTCCCTGGCGAGAAGATGATTTTAATGGAGGACGGATCTCTGTCGCTGGCCAGGATTTAAAGAGCCTGTCAAGATACGTTGATTATCTTTCACCTATGACTTATGCCCCCATGTTAAAAAGGCCGCCTGAGTGGATCAGTTCAGTCGTAGCCGATATTCAGTCAACAGCTCCAAATCCGATCCTGCCCAGTGTCCAGGTCAAGGAAGCTTATCTGCCAGAGGAACTCAGTTTAGAAGAGTTTGAGGCTGAGCTGAAAGCCGCCCTGAAACCTCCAGCCGCTGGCGTCATTTTCTGGAACTGGGAAACCCTGGCCGGCTCAAAAGAAAAGCAGAAGATTATTCAAAAGCAGGTGTCTGAATTTATCCACAATCAGGAAACTCTACGGCTGGAAAGGCTTGAGAAAAACTCCCTGGTGCGGGCTGGTTTACGAGCTTCACCTTATGGACCAAAACCCACTTTTCCAGGGGTCAGTTACTGGCTGAATTCCGCCGGGGATATGTCCCGTCGCTTTCCTGGCAGCCGCCCGGCTCTTATCTGGCTGGTCAGCACCATGGATAGAGTCAAAAAAATCCCTGGCCAGGAGGTTTATGCCACCCGGACCAGGCTGACTTTTCCACCACCGGCTAATTTCAGGCGCCAGGATGAAAATATCGTTTTTGCCGCCGAAGATGCCAGTGAATCCTACCTTCAAGCTTTTGATCAGGCCGGCTATCAGGTCTGGCTCCAGGTTGAACCGGCTATGGCTGATATTCCAACTTTAATCGACCTGGTCATGGAGCGCTATCACCACCATCCCTGTGTCATTGGCTTCGGAGTGGATGTTGAATGGCATCGCTGGAGTGAAAAAGACAGCGAAGGAATAGCGGTTACAGATGAACAGGCTCGGGAATGGCAACAGCATCTCCGCCGCTGGAATCCCTCCTATCTCCTTTTCCTCAAGCACTGGGAACAATCCAAACTACCTCCGACTTATCGGGAGGGACTGGTCTTTATTGATGACAGCCAGATCTTTGAATCACTGGATCAAATCATTCTGGAATTTGCCCGCTGGGCCAGATGGTTTTACCCCGCTCCAGTCGGCTTCCAGTTTGGCTATCCTGCCGATCGACACTGGTGGGAAAAACTGGCCGACCCGCCGGCTGATATCGGGCGTGAAATTATCCTGACCGCTCCCAACGTTACTGACCTCTACTGGGTGGATTTTACTGTTAAAGATATCTGGCCTGATAAAAAATAAAGGTGACCGTCTTCGCTGTCCAGTCCGGGCAAGGATGCGCCAGGATCGGTACTGTCAAGGCGATTTACTACGGGCAAGAAATTAAAATGACTGGCTTCGGCTGCTAAGCCAGCCGCTACTCTTTGCCGATTCGATTGCCGCCGGCCAGCGATAAAATCAATGGCCGTTGACAAAAGCAATTGCCTTTTCTTTAATGATAGAATAATAAAGAAACAAAGTCTAATCGCTCCTACTGGTCGATTTTAATGGGCTAATTGGTTAATCAGAATAAAAGAAAAACTAAACATAAGACACCTAGAACATTACAGCCAGAGAGAAGAACAAAAAGGAGGAAGAACAATGGAATTCAACGAGGTTGTAAAACAGCGCTACAGTGTTCGTGCCTATCGGCCCGATTCTGTCCCGGAGGATAAATTGAACCGGATACTGGAAGCAGCCAGGCTGGCCCCAACGGCTTCTAATTTGCAACCTTTTAAGATCATAGTGATCTCGACCAGAGGCAGGGAAGCGGAGCTAAAACGAATTTACGCCCGGGACTGGTTTGTTCAGGCTCCGCTCGTTATCTGTTTGGTGGCCATACCAGCTAGGGCCTGGAAGCGAAGAGATGGTAAGAATTATGCGGAAGTTGATGCCACTATCGCCATGGATCATCTCATTTTAGCTGCCACCAACGAGGGACTTGGTACCTGCTGGATCGGAGCCTTCGATCCGCTGGCCGCCAGGGAAATTCTTGGTTTGCCTGAGGATACTGTACCCCTTGCTTTTACTCCTCTTGGTTATCCAGCCGACAGCCCTCGTCCCAAAAAGAGAAAGAGTCTGAGAGAGCTGGTTTCTTATGATGACTGGTCAGATTGAGCCTGGACTTAAAGCTCTACAATAAGTAGCTAAACTGGCTGCGCCCACCTTCAGGCAGTGCAGCAGCTATGAGAAATCGGTCTAAACCGGGTTCAATCGGTAAACCTAACCTTAGCAACTGAATACAGTCAGAAAGGCGTATTATGCTGAATATACGGTCACAAATAAAATGCGTTGACAGACCCTGATTAAAATGGCAAGAAGAGAAAGACAGCCAGGTCAAAGCAAATGTGGCTGATGATATTCGCCAGGACTGATTTGAATTTTAAATACTGATAGCCCCAGACCAATCCACAAACCAGAGCAGCCAGAACCAGCACTGGATTTCTGGAGGTAAGATGAACCGCTGCATATAAGCCAGCCACCAACCAATAGCCAGGCCAGCTTCCCAGCCGCCGGCTCCAGTGGTGCTGCAAGAAGCCACGCCACCAGAGCTCCTCCCCGGGGGCTATAATCAGAGCCAGAAAAATTCCCAGTCGCCACTGACTCTGTCCGGATTTCAAAGCATAGATCCTGGCCACCTGGCCAGAGCTTCCTATTAAGAGCTTCGGTAGTAACAAATATCCAGCATAAAACAGGGCATATAAAAAAACAGCTGAAACCAGACCGAGAACAACTTTTCGCCATCCCAGAGTGAAAACATCACCAGCTATCAACTGACTTAAACCAGGATCAAGCCATAAAGCCACCAGTAAAAAAATCAGTAAAACCGCCGAAAATAGTGACCAGAAATCGATAATTGCCGGCCCCCAGCCTGAGAAAACAAGGGGGAAGACAACGGCGGAAAGGATAGTCAACCAGTAGAGCTGACTTTGGGTTAGGAGCTTATTTTTCATTCCGTCCAGTCTTCTTAATCAGCATCCCCGGCCGCAGATGATAATAACACCAATATTTTCTGTCATCAGCGGTTTTTATTCAATTATAAAATTGCTGCCAGAAACGGTCAGGCTGGAACATTTCATCTGGCCCGGACTCCAGTCCGGATAAGCCCGCTCTATCCTTTTAAAAATTCAATCAGATAATCAAGCCAGAGGCCGCCAACGGTCAGCAAACCAAAAGCCAGGCTATAACGGGCAGTTGTTTCGTCCAGGTCGAGGCAATCAGCCAGTCCAGCTGCCTGCCCCCGGGTGCCCCCACCTGCCATCTTCCATAGCCGCCTGGCCTGCGGCCAGCAGAGAATAACAATCAAAACAGAAAGAGGCAAGGACGGGAAATCAAAGCCAGAAAGGCGTGGCACAAGGACAAAAGCTACCAGAAGAGCCATGGAGCCAAAAAGAAGAAGGCCATAGTAACGACGTGAGCCCCGGCCGCCGAGATTATTAGCCACGGTTGAAATTTTCTTTTCCTGGTCAATCAGGATATCGCGCCAGTTATTGGCATGAAGAATGGCTACAATAAGCATCCCCTGCGGTACTGCCCAGATGACTGGCAGCCAGGAAAATTGACCGGTTTGAACCACCCAGCCACCAAACGATCCAAGCAGACCGAAATCAATAAAAACAACCAGGTCACCCAGAGCCTCTTTCTTAAGCCAGGGATAGGCCACACCTAAACTTATACCGAGGAGGCCGGTGTATAGAACAAGCCGACCGCAGAGATAAACCAGAAGCAAACCCAGGGTCGAACCAATGGCAAAAAAGATAATAGAGCCCCTAAGGACCTGTCCTGGTGTCAGTAAGCCTCGGGCCAGGGCTCCACTGGCCGCTGTTATCTCCCGGTCGAGTCCTCGCTTCCAGTCCACAACATCAGACAACATATTAGCTGCCATGTGCAGAAAAATAATGCCCAGCAGTGATAAAAGAAGCAAGCCTATCTGAAGTTTTACCCAGCCGACGGTAGCAGCCAGAGAGGCCCCAAAAATTACCGGAATGACTGAGGCCGGCAGAGACCAGGGGCGGCCAGCTATCAGCCATTTTTTAAACCAGTCTGTTTTTTCTATTACCGTTTCCATTGTGACCAGTTAGAACCAACCTGTTTCCGGGCTTAAACTTAAGATTCTTATTTTGGGATTTTAACAGATTTAAAAAATAATTACAGCTTGAAACGAGTCAATTTAAAATTATTTGACCAGACTTCATGATTTAAATTTTTATTTGAGCTTTAGCTTATTTTTTCTTAAAATCACCGTGTAAAAGATCAAAAGCCTGAGGCAGATTTGTCTGTTGCTATTATTTATATACGAATTTTAATTTTTTAATATCATATTTTTAATTCAAAAGGAGGCTTCCTATGAAAATAACTCGCCAGCAATTTTTAAAATATTTTAGCTTTGGTCTGGCTTCCACTGCTCTGGTGAAAAAGCCGATTCTGGCTGAGGCCAGGATGGCTCAAGCCAGGGAAGAAGTCAAAAAGATGAAGATCAAGAAAATCGACATCTGGACTTTTGATATTCCTCTTATTTCACCTTTCCGCATTGCTATTGGCACCATGTATGCGGCCAACGATGTCCTGGTTAAAATCACCACTGATAGCGGGCTCTATGGACTGGGTGAAGCCTGTCCCTTCCCGCCAATTACAGGTGAGACACAGGCCGGCAATATTGCGGCGGCCAGAGCTATCAGAGAAATTCTAATAGGTAAAGACCCCCTGACCATAGAAAGCCTGATCGAGCAGATCGGCAATATTGTTCATTCCAATCCCAGTGCTGTTGCTGCCTATGATCTGGCTCTCTACGATTTGCTGGGAAAAGCAGCCGGACTGCCTTTATATAAACTGCTGGGTGGTTACCGCTCAAGCTTCGAAACTGATATAACTACCGGGCTCAACACCCCAGAAAAAATGGTGGAAAGTGTTAGGGACAGCCTGGCTCAGGGCTACCGCCAGATAAAAATAAAGGTGGGCGAAGATCCTGATCTTGATGTCAGGCGGGTAAAGATGGTCAGGGAAGCGATTGGCCCGGATATCCCACTTAGAATTGATGCCAATCAGGGTTGGTCAGTTCCACAGGCTATTTCGGCTCTGCGCCGAATGGAGCCGTTTAAAGTTCAGTTTGCCGAGCAGCCGGTACTGGCCTCTGACCTGGCTGGCCTCAAAGAGGTTCACCAGCAATCACCTGTTCCCATCATGGCTGATGAATCACTCTTTCTGCCGCCGGACAGTATTAAACTGATCAGAGAAGAAGCCTGCGATTATTTTAACATCAAGCTGATGAAGGCTGGAGGTTTGCTTAACTCCTTGAGAATAGCCCAGGTAGCGGCGGCTGCCAATATACAATGTATGGTAGGTTGCATGTTAGAAACCAGGCTGGCTCTGACAGCGGCTGCCCATCTGGTGGCCAGTCAGAAAAATATTATCTTTGCCGACCTTGATGGCAACTCCGAGCATACTGTTGACCCGGTCATCGGCGGGATGAAGGTTGAGAAAGGCACTATTTATCTACCGGAAACACCAGGGCTGGGCTGCGATGTCGATCCGGCCTTTTTAAAAAAGATGCAGTCGGTCTGAACTAAATAACTGCATTCTAACCTGATTTCCGGCTGTTAGACTAACCACTCCTTACATTAGAAATTTGCGGTCGGCTCTGACCTCAAAAACGGAGGCCAACTTACTTTCCAAGTGTAAATAACAGCTGTGTTGGGGCAGATACATCGGTGACACTTGAGGGAACAACCCGACTTGAATAAAATGTAGATGGTTCCAGCCTGAGTGAGTCCGGGCTTTTTATTAGCAGCTGCCAGGCTGGACAGGGTAAAAAGAGGCAAAACATGGCCTGGAAATCATCTGAAAAAATTAGATGGGGTATCCTGGGGTGTGCGGCTATTGCCGAAAAATCACTCATTCCTGCTTTAAAAAATGCCAGCGGCGCAGAGCTCCTGGCTATTGCTTCCCGCTCGGCCGCTAAAGCCAGAGACTGGGCAGAAAAGTTCAACCTGCCCAAGAGTTATGGCTCTTATGAGGATCTGCTGGCTCATAAGGAAATTGAGGCGGTTTATATTCCACTTCCCAACCATCTCCATTTTGAATGGACAGTCAAAGCCTTGCGGGCTGGAAAGCATGTGCTGTGTGAAAAGCCCCTGGCTTTAACCGCCGGCCAGGTGATGGAAATGTTTGATGAAGCTCGGACTAATAAGCGCCAGCTGATGGAAGCTTTTATGTACCGTTTTCATCCCCGTCTGGTTAAAGCCATTGAGCTCTTAGAGTCTGGAGCCATCGGGGAACCGCGGCTAGTTCAGTCGGCCTTCAATTTTGTTTTTAAGCGGGAAGAGGACAATTACCGCTGGGCACCTCAAATGGGCGGAGGGGCCCTGTATGATGTTGGTTGCTATACGATCAATGCCGCCCGGCTGGTTTTTAAAGCTGAGCCACTGGAGATTCGAACAGCTTCCCATCTGGACGAAAAGACAGGGATTGACTTAACTACTTCTCTGCTCTGTCAGTTTTATGACGGTCGTCAGTCTCTTCTCGCCTCGAGCTTTGAGCTTGAGTTTCAGAGCAGCCTGAAGATTTCTGGCCGGGAAGGCAGTCTTTTCTTAAACCGGGTTTTTTCAGCTAAGGATTCCCCGACGGAAATCATTCTGAGGCAGGGCGAAAAATTGACCAGTTTCAATTTCCCACCGGTAGATCAATATCAACTAATGGTAGAACATTTCGGGCAGACCATAGCGGGCCGGGTTAGCCCTTTGATTGATTTTCATGATTCCTTTGGCAATGCTCTGGCCCTGGAAAAAGCTTTAAAA
>JAKPCG010000082.1 GCA_029553365.1 Acidobacteriota bacterium
TTTTTTTGCTGCTATCATTCGCTTTATTTTTTAATTTGTTAGTTTTCTCTCCCGCTACTCTACCTGCCGCCGATAAAAAAGCCCTCCGCCCTGATGACATTGACAAAGAAGCCCTGAAAAAAATTCAGGAAAAAAAAGTGGTTAAAGCCATCCGCCTCAACGACACTTCTGTCAAGCTGGATGGTCTGCTGGAGGAAGAAGTCTGGAAGAAAAATCCACCGGTGTCGGATTTTTTGCAAAGAGATCCTCTGGATGGTGCCCCGGCCACCGAGTTAACGGAAGTCTGGGTGGCCTACGATGATTCCCATCTTTATGTTGCCGCTTACTGCCATGACTCAGACCCTCAAGGGATAAAAGGTCTTCTTGGCCGGCGTGATTCCTTTGTCGATTCTGACTGGTTTTTCCTGGCGATTGATCCCTATTTTGACCGACGAAGCGGTTATCTGTTTGGCATCAATCCCTCCGGCTCAATCGTGGATGAGGTTCTATCCAACGATGTCAACGAAGATGAAAGCTGGGATGGTATCTGGGAGGCTAAGGTCGCCCGGGTAGCCGATGGCTGGACGGTTGAGATGCGCATCCCCTTTAATCAGCTCCGCTTCCCCAAAAAAGATAGCTATGTCTGGGGCGTTAATTTTCAGCGAACTATCAAAAGAAAAAACGAGCGCCTCTATTATGCCTGGGTGCCAAAAGAAGATAATGCTTATGTCTCACGTTTTGCCCTCCTGGAAGGAATCGAGAAAATCAATCCGGGCCGCCGCATTGAACTTTATCCTTACACCGTCGGCCAGGCTCAGTACCAGCCAGCTGAAGCCGGTAATCCCTTCCAAACAGGTCATAAATATTCAGGCAATGCCGGCTTTGATCTTAAGGTCGGGATGAAAAGCAATCTCAATCTGGATGTTAGCGTCAATCCGGATTTTGGCCAGGTGGAAGTTGATCCGGCGGTCATTAACCTCAGCGCCTATGAAACCTACTATCAGGAAAAAAGACCTTTCTTCATTGAAGGTGCTTCGATTTTCAATAACTTCGGCCGGGGCGGAATCTATATGAATGTTAATGTCAACTGGCCGAATCCCCGTCTTTTTTATAGCCGGCGGATCGGCCGTGAACCGCAGGGATATCCTGTTCACGAAGGCTATGTCAATTTCCCCGACCGGACAACCATCCTCGGCGCCTTCAAACTAACCGGCCGGGTGGGCAGCGGTTGGAACATTGGTTTTATCAATGCCATTACTGCCCGGGAATATGCGACCGTTGAGGATCTGGAGAACCGCTACCAGGATGAAGTCGAACCGCTGACTTATTATGGCGTCCTCCGTGCTCAGAAGGATATAAACGGCGGCCAGCAGGGACTGGGATTGATGGCTACCGGGGTGATGAGAGACATAAATAACGAGAGCCTGTCAGCTATCCTGAATAAAAATGCCTTTACCTTAGCAGCTGATGGCTGGTCATTTCTGGACAAAAAGCGCACCTGGGTGGTCGGCGGCTGGCTGGGCGGGTCTTTTATTGAGGGTAGCCAGGAAGATATTTACCGGCTGCAGCAGAGTCCGATGCATTATTTCCAGCGGCCTGATGTGACTCATGTCAGCATTAATCCAGAAGCTACCACTCTCAACGGCTGGGCAGGCGAATTCAAATTGGGCAAGCAACAGGGAAATTCGCTTTTTCTGCTATCGGTTGGGGCTCTATCGCCGGGCTTTGATCCCAATGATGCCGGTTTCCAGAACTTGGGCTCGGATTTAATTGATTTAAACGGGTTCTATGGTTATCAGTGGCTTAAACCGGGTAAAATCTTCCGGCAGTCAATGGCATTTGTCGGCCTGACCCAGCAGTATGACTTTGGCGGTAATAAGCTGTTCAGCTGTTTATTCGGTGATTTTAACGGTGTCCTCACCAACTGGTGGCAGTTTGAATACACTTTCCTCTTTCTACCGGCTACTCTGACCAACCAGTTAACCCGGGGAGGGCCGCTGGCTAAGACACCAACCGGCTTTCTTCATCAACTTTTTCTGACGACCGATTCAAGGCAACCGGTTGTCTTGCTGGGCAACTTTTCTTATCAGTGGGTTAAAGATGATTCTAATTACTGGTCAGCGAGTGTTTCGCTGCGCTGGAAACCAATGACCAGTCTGAGCCTGTCGTTCGGACCAGCCGTCAGTTTTGAAACTAACGAAACGCAGTGGGTCAGGAAGGTAACCGATCCGCTGATGACTGAAACTTATGGAGTAAGGTATATTTTCGGCCGGATTGATCAGAAGGTGGTGTCCAGCGAAATCAGGGTCAACTGGATCTTTACCCCCAAGCTCAGTCTGCAGGTTTATCTTCAGCCTTTTATCGCCGTGGGTAAATATGACCGCTTCAAGCAGCTTAACCGACCACGTGCCTATGATTATCTGGTTTTTGGGGAAGAAGGAAACTCAATTCTCACTCCAGTCGAGGGCGGTTATCTTATTGACCCGGATGGAGCGGAGGGACCGGCCGCATCTTTTATCATCGGCAATCCGGATTTTAATTATAAGTCATGGCGAGGCACAGCTGTCTTGAGATGGGAATACCGGCCAGGGTCGCTTTTCTATGTGGTCTGGACGCAGAACCGGGCAGACTACAGTCACCCGGGCGACCTGTCGCTCTGGCGAGATCTGGGGGACGTACTAACTGCTCCTGGCGACAATATTTTCCTCCTGAAGTTCTCCTACCGCTTTGACCTCTGAAACAGGAGACACCAACTATATTTCATTTCCTGTTTTTTTGAGCTATTGGCCCCCGCAGAGCGATCCCGAACCAAACTTAACCTGATTAATCAATCCGTTTAACTGTTTTTAATCTGAAATTTTCAGGAAAAAGAGGAATGAACTTTCAGGGACAAATGCCTTCAGGTAAAAAACAGCCACCGCCGGTCAACGCTTGGGGCCGTTCTTACTTGACTGGCTTACGGGTTGAGTAGCTTGAAAAGTCAAATCAAAGGTGAACCATAACTAATAATTAAAATTTGTTTCTAAATTACCAGCAATCAGTATCAAATAAAAACATGGTCGACCTGTGTACAATGGAAAGGCGAAAAAGAGATAAGGGCTCAGTGGTGACTGATGAATTGCTGGGTCTTAAAAAATAAGAAATGTAGTTTGTGTCACCTATCTTAATTTTATTTGACCCGGACTTTACTTTGACTTAATATTTAAGGTGACTTAAAAAAATAAAGAGGGGCAAAATGAAGCAGCCTAAATTTTTCTTAACTTTAATTCTGGCTTTAATGCTGGTCTTTCTGGTTGATTTTTCTTTAACTGCTCCGACCAGCCAGCATTCGGTCCTTCGCTTAGCGCAAGGTAATTCTGGTCGGTCCACCGCGGCTGCCGCCCGGTCAGATCTGGCCTTAAGCTCCAATCCGAATTCACCACCTGCTATCTCCGCCTTGCACTTTAAAGGTCAGGATCAGCCGGACAGGACCTCAAGTGGCCTTTTTTATTTTCAGGCTTATGATCAGGGGAAATTTGTCGAGTCACTGACTCTCACTGACCTGGTTGCTGCTCTCGAAGGCCAGCCGCTGAATATTACCGGTTTGACTCTGGTCAAGGGTCTCAAGGTCAAAAGAGCTGAAGGTCAGGAGATTCCCTCCCCGATACTTCCCCGGGTAATTATTCTCGAATTCAAGGCCTATGATTTTCACCAGAGGATGGGTGAAGTAGTCGAAAATCTTTTCCGCCGGCCCTATAATCCGTCCGACGTAATTTCTCTTATTACTCCAGTTAATATTTATAGCTTTTCTTCTGACGACCTGCGGAATAAAACTCCAGACGAACTTATTAAGGCTGGCCTGACCATCCTGAAAAGAGATGTGTCTGTCGCCGGTCGAACTGAAAATGAAATCATAGATGAATTAACCAGGCTGATTCTTGATCTTCAGCAGGGTTCAGCGGCTAAAGAAACTTTAACTCAGTATCAGCAGAATCTCGAAAGTCTTAAAAATCTTAGAAAATTTAGTCCCGAGAAGATTACTCTGGCCGCTACCAGATTTGGCGAGATGAGAGCTATAAAGAAATATATTATGATTTATCAGCAAGAATTTTTGCCCATTCCCAATGATCAAGTGATGGATCAATTGCTGGCCAATCAGAGCGTCATGTTTCAGGCCAGCGAACTTTTCCGCTCGATACCATCCGATGTCTCAGTGGTGGTTGATTCCGTTGTAGAAGATTTGAAGCAGGCCGGGATGTCTGTGAATCTTATTTATTTCAAAGCTGGCCCCAAACGCCGGCCTGATATCAAGATGAGAGAACTATCGGTAGATATGTTTGACATTTATATGAAACTGGTCTCCGCCACCGGCGGTCTGGTGGAAGCCTCAGCTTCACCGGCTGCCCAGCTCAGAAAAATTCTCGAACAGACGGAGAATTATTATTTGATTTCATGTCAGCTGCCAGCGCTCGAGCTGTCTGCTGACCAATTAGAACAATCAGAAGTGGGTGGAAAAGCTGAGCAGGACATAAAAATCTATGTCAAAAACAAAAGTTATGAACTCAGCTATCATCGGCTCTGAAAAAATAGGGGGCACCCCGGGGTGCCCCCGGTTTTTTATTTGTCGGCGAAAGCGAAAACGCTCAGATAACCAAGCTTGATGACCCTGGAGAAAAGATCGCCAGAGGCTTTGTCCACAGTGTCGCTGGTCTGGTGGTAATCAGGATGCATGGCGGTCATGTAGTAAACGTAGGGTTTTTTAACCGCCGCAAAGGATGAATGATCAGATCCACCGCCGCCTGCCCCGAGTTCAGGTTCGTTAATGAACAGATCCAGCCCGACATATTTATTCATTTCCTGCTGGAGCTCATAAAAACCTGAATCCTTGGTGGCATTAACCGAAACAAAATAAGCAGGACGAATTTTCTTCACCAGTTCTTCGACTCCGGGTACTTCCAGTCTTTTCTTGTAGCGTTCCATGGTCTGCTCATCAAAAGCCCGGCTGATCATGTCGTAATTGAGATAGCCAACCGTCTTCTCCATCGGGAAGGTTGGATTCTGCACATAATAGCGGCTGCCCAGCAAGCCCTTTTCTTCACCTGTCCACAGGCAAAAGACAATTGAGCGCTTCGGTTTAATCGGATTAAGAGCGATAGCTCTGGCAATAGCCATCACCCCCACTGAACCCGAGCCGTTGTCATCTGAACCATTGAAAACATAATCTTCCCACCTGCCCAGATGATCAAAGTGGGCACCAACCACAAAGTATTCGTCTTTAAGCTTTGGATCTGAACCTTCAATATAACCGATGACATTTTTGGCCCTGATCAGTTTTGAACTGGCCTTGGAATCAAGAATAGCTCTGGCTCCGGGTATATCGCGAGAGGCTGGCTTATAGGTGCCCTCAATTGATTTTTTTAGCTCATCCAGCGTTTTACCTGTATTCTCCAGCAGCAGGTTAGCTATTTCTCTCGTGATGCTAATCGTCGGAGCGCTCCCGCCGCCCATCATTCCGGCCATCATATCTCTGGCTCCGGGGATAACCATTCTGGTTCTTGGTCTATTAATAATCGGTCGATCATCAGCAGGCAGGGCATTCTGGTCGGCGCTCAGCGAATTATAAATGTCTGAATCCTTGCCCGCATTCTGAACAATCAGTACCGCGGCCGGCTCCTGTTTATAAATTTCGTCGAGCTTATTAAACATCCGACCGCCCCGGCCTCTCATCATGGCCATCATCTGCATGGCCTGAGCCTGGGGGAAATATTTATCTTTAAGTTCCTTTTTTTGATTGAAAGGC
>JAKPCG010000083.1 GCA_029553365.1 Acidobacteriota bacterium
CTGGAAATAATCAGCGATTGAAATCGCCGGTCAATAGGTTCCATGGCTTCAGTCAAGACGCCATCAATCCTGAATTTTATACGGACAACATTTTCTTTCGACTCAATATGGATATCACTGGCTCTTTTTTGAACAGCGGTAAAAATGATGGTATTGACCAGCTTGATAATCGAGCCATCCTGTTCAGTGAGTTTTTCAATGGTAATAACGTCCTCTTCTTCGCCACTCTCCTTTTCCACTACCTGGTGAATAAAACCCTCAGTTGCTTCTTTGAGGACCTGAGAAGCGGTTTCACTGCGCCTGAGGGCTTCCTGCACAGCCCTCAGGCTGGCCGCATAGACTTCCACTTTTCGGCTGAAAAAAGTCTCTATGCTGTCAATAGCAGCCAGGTCGGAAGGATCCGCCATGGCTATTTTCAAGATCCGCCCATTATCCTCGAGAGGCACAAAATTATAATGATACAAAAAATCAACAGGAAAAGATTGAATAAGCTCCCTGTTCAGTTCAAAACTTCCCAGGTTAAGATAATTTACATGATATTTTTCGGCCAGTCGCCGGGCTTCATTTTCTTCCGCCTGCAGCAACCCGTCAATGTCACCTTTGGTCACAGCTGTCTCCTTTTTGTTACCTGGTTATTCTCACTATGTTAAAGATTGGCAGATAAATAGAAAGAATCATCACTGCCGCCACCAATCCAATAAAGATAATGATTACCGGCTCTATCAGAGAAACCAGGGTTTGTATTCTGTCGCGTAAGGCCTCGTCATAAAAGTCGGCTACCTCACTCAGCATGCCCGGCAAATTAGCCGAACTTTCACCTATCCGGATCATATCCGTGGCCAGAGAAGGAAAGACGCCAGTCTCGGTCAGGGAATCATAAAGGCTCTGTCCACTGGTCAATTTTTCAGCGACTGTTTCCAGTTGGGAAGCCAGAAAACGGTTAGCTACAGCCTGCCTGGCCACATTTACAGCCGGGATGAGAGAAATTCCAGCTTCCAGCAGTAAGCCAAGCGTACGGCTGTAAAGTGATACAGCTGTTTCCTCGATTAAATAACGAGAAAAAGGAAGATGTAGTTTCAGCCGGTCATTAAAAAGCCGAAATTCTGGGCGGCGTCGCCAGCTGACCAGAGATCCAACTATTATTGCCACCAGCAGTACCAACCAGAGCAAGTTTCTTTGTAAAAAGGTAGCCAGAGAAATCAAGGCTCTGGTCATGGCTGGAAGTTGAGCACCAAAATCAGCATAAAAAGAAGCAAATCTTGGAAGCACTAAAATGACCAGAATGCCGATCAGAATTAGCGAAAATATAATCAAAAGGGTTGGATATAGAAGAGCCGATCTGACCCTGGTACGAGTTTGATTTATAACCTGAGCATAGTCGATATAACGTTCGATAGAACCAGGGAGATTGCCGCTTCTTTCTCCGGCCAGAAGAGAAGCCGTATAGACTTTGGAAAAAAGGTGTTCATAAGGCAAAAAAGCTTCGGACAGCGTCCTGCCTTTTCTAATCTCCTCCTCTACCTGGGTGACAATTTCCCTCAGATAAGGATTCTCTATTCTTTTTTCCATTAGCTCGAGACTTTTAAGCACAGGATAGCCGGCCCGCAACATGGCCACCAGCTCACGGTTGAATAGAATAAACTCCTGTGGCTTGATTTTCCGGCGAGAGGACCTCAGATGCCCCAGGCTTATTTCTTTGCGGATAGATAATACATACAGCCCTTCGGCCTCAAGATTCTTACGGCATTCTTCGGGTGAGGCAGCCCTGACTGTTTCCCTGATAATTCGCCCCTCAGGAGTTATAAGACGGCAATAATATCCAGGCATTTATTTTCTCAAGCTTTGCCTTTCAGTCGTTATCTTAAAATAGCCTGTAATCAATGTCAATTGATACACCCACAGTCACTTTTTTGCTTTGTTCGAATCACCCGTCACTCTTTCTCAGCTGTTTTATTACGAACCTCTTAGAAGATTTATCCGAAAGCGGCAACTTATCATGATAAAAAGCGCGGCTCACCCTCTAATCTCAAGCCTTAAAAAGATTGACAAAAATAGTTTTTAGTCATATCTAGATAACATAATGAAGGGAAGAAGGCCAAGAGTTCTTACCATTTTAGCTATTTCTGCTTTATATTCTATGCTATTAGCTCCTCTGATCTGTGCTCAGGAAACAAAACAGCCGATAAAAAAGGAAGGCCAAAAACAGGAAACGCCAGCTACGCAACCTCAATCCCCACCTGCCCAGTCTGCACCAGCCCAAACCCCACCGCAGGAAGTTCAAAAACCCAGGCTCGACTATATGAGCACATTTCTTTCTCGGGATACAACTCCCCTTGGACTAAAAGAAGATCAGGAAATAAGACAGCTTTTAAAGGAATCGCGAGCCAAATGGATGGTGAGAGCCGGCCTTAAATCTATTTTGAACTAATTTTTTTTGGATTATTGATTCATTTTTTTGGATTTACTATAATTAAATCAGCGGGTTTATGAAAAGACCACTTGGTTTTTATCTCGTTCTGTTCAGCGTTATATTCCTGACCATTCTCGGTTTTATCAATATTTCCCGTAAGCTAGCCTGGAAAGAACCGTATGACGGGGTTGTCTGGGTCGAGGGGCCTGGTGGTCTGATTGCTCGAAAAGTAGCTGAAAACAGCCCAGCTTATCTCTCAGGTATCAAGCCTGGCGATATATTATTTTCTATAAACAATACTCCGATCAAAAACAAGATTGAGTATGTCAAAATGCTCTGGGTTCTGGACCGCCTGGAGCAAAAGGCCCTCTATCAGGTAGGAAGAGAAGGAACTATACTGGCACCTTCTTTTTATTTAGAAAAAAAGGGAGTCAGTTCAACTTACGTTTACCTGATGCTTCTGGGCTTAACCACCCTGGCCATCTCCCTGATTGTTTTTATTAATTCGAGAAGGCGATTTTCCAGTCCCTATCTATTTTTTTATCTGGTTTTGTTGTCTCTTTATTCAGTTTACGTTTTTTCACCAACCGGTCAAATGGACTGGCTTGATCAAATATTTTTCTGGTTGGACAAAGTAGCTATTATAGCCTTTCCCCCTCTGCTCTTAAATTTCTTTTTTATCTTCCCTCAGAAAAAAAGAATACTGGACCATCCCAGGCTATTAGCACTGCTTTATCTGCCAGGCCTTTTTTTACTTCTATCCAATATTGGCTTGATGACCATTTTCCAGGCGAAATTAGGCGATGCTGAGATCCTGAAATACCAGGGAATCCTGGAAAAGGGTGAATTAGTCCAGCTGGCTGTTTACAGTCTGCTCGCTTTTTTCATTATAATCTATGATGTAGTCGTCACCAGAAATCTTTATATCAAAAACCAGCTCAAGTGGATTGCTGGTGGCCTGGGCTTGGGAGTATTGCCTTTTTCTATCTTTTATATCATCCCTTTTTTCCGAAATTCGCTGCCCTCAACCAGCGGTCAACTGAGTGTTCTTTTCCAGATCTTTCTCCCGGTCACTCTGGCCTATTCGATTTCGCGCTATCGGTTAATGGACTTTGAGGTCCTGGTTAAAAAAGGTCTGACTCTCATAATTTCATTTACTCTGATTGCCCTGGTTTATTTCCTGGTCAGCTCTCAAACCCAGCTATTCTCAGAAAACAGACTTAATGCTATTTTGCTTGGTTTGCTGGCCATCATCCTGGGGGCAACGCTGTTTACGCCATTGTTAGAGATGGTGCAGACCCTGGTTGACCGGGTCATCTACCGGCGGAGTTATGAATACCGGCGAACCCTGCTGCTTATTTCCAGCCAGCTCAACCGGGAAAGAGATCTCCATCGTCTGGCCAGTTACCTGGTGGAAACTATCTCGAAAGCCCTCTCTCTCAAAAGTCTGGGGCTCTTCCTGGCCCGTGAAGAACAACCTGACGAGTTTTATCTTCTTCGTTCTGCCGGCGAATTTCATCTGACCACACCGGTGGTCAAGCTCAGTTCAACCGAGAAGCAGGAGCTGCAAAAAGCAGAGTTTATATCATTTTTGCCCGGGAGTGAATCTTCTTCGTCCTCGAGAATTTTTATTTCCCTTCAGGAAGAAGGATTTAATAGTATCTTGCCGCTTAAACTGGAAAACAGAATACTGGGTTTTCTGGCTCTCGGGGACAAGATCGATGGCTCCTACCTTTCGGGCGAAGACCGTGAACTTTTGCGAACCATTTCTCCTTCGGTCACTTTAGCTCTGGAAAATGCCTATCTTTATAACCAGGAGATTATTCGCTCACAGGAATTACAACGCCTTAAAGATTACAGTGATAATATTATCGAGAGCCTGACCGTCGGGGTGGCAGTCATTGATGAGAGCGGACTTGTCACCGGCTGGAACCGGGTCCTGGAACAGCAATTTGGCCTTAGTCGAGCCCAGGCTTTAAACCGACACCTCTCCGAGGTCATCGGCTTCGAAAACTTCCGGGCTATATTTCCACCGGATACGCAGTCTGAATATCAGTTGCTAAGCGAAATTTCCCTGACCACCAGCCAGGGAGAAAAAAGAATTTTTGACGTGGCCAGAACTCCTCTGCTGGACAACCATCTTCAACCTTACGGAACAATTATTGTTTTTGAAGATATAACAGAGAGAATAAGACTCCAGCAGCAAATGGTAACTTCGGAAAAGCTGGCTTCGATCGGGTTGCTGTCAGCCGGAGTAGCTCATGAGATAAATACGCCCCTGACTGGAATTTCCAGCTATGTTCAAATGTTGCAGAAAAAGCTGACCGAGGCTAATTATCTCCAGGTTCTTAAAAAAATAGAAGACCAAACCGAGCGGGTAAGTAAAATAGTTAAAAATCTGTTGAGTTTTGCCCGCAATCCAGCCGATCCTGCTTTTCACCGGGTTGACCTCAAAGAGAGCCTGGAAGAGATTATTTCTCTGATTGACTACCGGCTGAAAAGCTTGAATATTAATCTTGTTCTGGACCTCAAGCCCGTGACCATTTATGCTCAGAAGGAAAGGCTACAGCAAGTTTTTATTAATATTATCCTCAATGCCCTGGATGCTATGCCTGGCGGAGGTCAGCTATCCATTCAGACCAGGCAGCAGGACAATCAGGCCATTGTCAAAATATCCGATACCGGTCTGGGAATTAAGCCTGAACACCTGCCCAGGATTTTCGACCCATTTTTTACCACTAAGGGAATCGGTAAAGGCACCGGTCTGGGGCTTTCGATTAGCTTTGCTATTATTAAGGAGCATGAGGGACAGATCCTGGTCGACAGTCAGGTCGGCCAGGGGACGACCTTCACTATTATTTTACCGGTCAATCTGGCTGAAAAAGATTTAAAGCAGTCACGCCGGGGAGGAATTGATCATGAATGAAAACAACAAGATTATGATTCATCTGATTGATGATGAACCAATAATCCATGATGTTCTAGGGCAGCTTTTGCAATCTGAAGGTTATCAAGTTGAAGTCTCTACTTCCGGAGAAGAAGCCCTGTCCAAGCTGCCTCACCAGAAATTTGATTTAACCCTGCTTGACCTGTTGATGCCCGGGATGGATGGGTTGGAAGTCTTAAGGGAGATAAAAAGACTTGAGCCCGAAGCAGTGGTGATTATTATTACCGCCTATGCTTCAGTTGAGTCCGCTCTGACCGCTATGAAGATGGGTGCTTATGACTATATTCAAAAGCCATTTAAAAATGATGAACTACTGATGACCATTTCCCGGGCACTCGAGCACCGCCGCCTGCAGCTCGAAAATATCAGACTGCAAGACGAACTTAAAAGAAAATTCAGCTTTGATAATATTATCGGCAAAAGTCAACCGATGCAGAATGTTTTTGAACTGATCAAAGCGGCTGCTCCCACCCGCTCAACCTTGCTGGTCCAGGGCGAAAGTGGCACAGGCAAAGAACTGGTGGCCAGAGCCATCCATAGTAATTCCGATCGGGCCAACCATCCTTTTGTGGTAGTCAATAGCGGTTCACTACCACCTGATCTGCTGGAAAGCCATCTTTTCGGTCATGTGAAAGGAGCTTTCACCGGTGCTGTGGCTGACAAAAAGGGCCTGTTTGAAGCTGCCGATAAGGGTACCATCTTCTTTGATGAAATTTCTTCGATCAGCCTGGAAACTCAAGTCAAGCTGCTACGGGTTATGCAGGACAGAGAATTTATGCGGCTCGGTGGGACCAAGACTATTAAAGTTGATGTCAGAATCATTGCCGCCACCAATACTGATCTGGAAGAATTAATCGAACAAAAAGCCTTTCGCAAGGATCTTTATTACCGGCTGAACGTCATCAAGATCGAACTGCCACCACTTAGAGCCAGAAAAGAAGATATTCCCCTTCTGGTCAGACATTTCATTGATCTTTACAACAAAGAAAACAAAAAAGAAATTGAAGGCGTGAGTGAGGAGGTAATGGAAATTCTGATGGATTATGATTGGCCGGGCAATGTCCGTGAGCTGGAAAATGTGCTGGAAAGGGCAGTGGTTCTAAGCCGGTCAAAGATCATTACCCGGGAAGCTCTGCCCGCCTTCCTAACTGAGAGTCGTCCCCGGGCCTACCTGGAAATTGGTGAGGATAATCTGAATTTAAAACAAAAGACACTCGACTTTCAGAAAAGGCTTATTTTAACTGCTTTGAAAAAATCGAGCGGCGTCCAGAAGCAGGCGGCGGCCATGCTGGGTTTAAAACCAACCACTTTGAATGAAATGATCAAACGCCTCAAAATTGATGTAGACTCAATTTAAGAGCTAGCGCTGGATAAGTTAGTTTATTTCGATTTTGCCTGGAACCTGATGGCCAGGATTAATATCCAGCCTCTTTAGCTTCCCTGGAAACTCGAGATGAAAGACCTGCTCCGGATTTTGCACAATTAGATTTTCAACAAAGCTACCACGGTCTGTTTCAACCACTATTTTTAGAGGGAAAAAGAGCGGTTTTTTAATCTGCCGAACCTCTAGCTCCAGCTCGATTTGATCCGGCTTGACGGTGATTTTTTTCTTGATTTTGACTTCCGGCAAAACTTCCGAGTAGAACCAGTCTTGAAAAAATTGCTTCAGATCAAGACCGGAAATCTTTTCTAAAGAACGTTGAAAGCCGACCGTCCTGGCCGGTCTGAAGAGATTACTCTGGTAAAAACTTTTCAAGCCCTTAAAAAAGACATCCTCTCCCAGCAAATCTTTAAGCATAAATAGAGCCAGAGCTGCTTTATCATAAACAACTGCCTGATAACCTTCGAAATCAAGGTGGCTTAATCTCAGGCCAAGAATAACCGGACCGAGGTCTGATTTTTTTCTAACCCATCTTGATATTCTGTTCTGAATCTCTTCCAGTTCTTTTTGCCCATACTTTTTCTGGAGATAAAGAACGGCTGAAAACTGTGATAGCCCTTCCGTCAGCCAGTTATCGCGGTAAGTAGCATAACTAAGGCCATGACCCCACCATTGATGAGCAATTTCGTGAGCCAGAAAGTAACCAGACCAGAAAGACAGATCAACCGGATTATCGGGCTTTATCCTTAAAGGAGGAATGCCATCCGCGCTCGGACGTTCATTAAGGACGATATAACCTGGTGGGGAGACTCCACCTTCTGTCGGCCAGAATCTTTGCACAATGGCCAGCTGATCATAGGGATAGTCTCCAAAGAGACTCTCATAATATTCGATAATTTTTCCAGCCTCGGCCAGTTGGCTAGTATCATCAATTAGCCTACCCCTGGAAACAAATAATTCAAGCTTTACCTTTCCGGATATTTTAGGCCCGGGTCTGAGTTGTCCAACCAAAAAGCTAACATATTTTACCGGTTTTTTGCTCTCATATTTATATAAATACTTCCCGGGTCTATTCTGCTCTGGAATCCTGACCTCGTTACTGATTGGCTCCTTAGCTACCAGCTGACCACTGGCCAGTCCATAATAATTGTCCGGAACAAATAATTTCAGGCTGAAGGTAAAATATTTTTCAGAAGTTGGGGCCGGATACCATTCCGAGGATTGGGTGAACAGATAACTATCATAAAGCAAGCTATCCCTGGCATAAAAGTCAGGCCGAAGTTGAAAATCAAGAACATCAGTCAGAGGCGGTGGCGGCACAATCCTGCCTTCATACAAAATTTTGATACTGACAGCCTGCCCCTGGTGGGCTTCTTCCGCCAGGTAAATATAGAGAAGCTTCCTCAGACGGTCACGACTGTAGAAAAGCTGCCTGTTTCGATCGTCGAGGATCTGCCTGACTTGAAGGTCTGGATTGAGCCTGAACTGGACTCCATCCAGCTCCTCCATGAGCGGTAAACAGTCTATTTCTGCCCAGCCTGCCATCCAGTTATTATCAGGATTATAGCTGACTTCGAGCTGGTAATTTTCAATTTCATATTTTTCCTCAAACCTGACATACATCATTTTGAGGTCAGGAGCCTGGCTTGAGGGAGAATAGCTGCTCAAAAGCAGGCCCCTCTTTCGATCCAGAAAAACAACTTCCTCCTGGGCAAAAGGAGAGTAGATATAGGTAAATTCGTCTTTCCGTCCGGCCTGCATCTCTATTACTGTTTCACCTGACTGTGGTAAGAAAGTCAGCAATTCTCCCGTTATGGAGTTTTCGACAGTAAAGGACCTGGGATAATTTCGGGCAAAGATGGAAGCTACCAGTCGTTCATCATTTTGCCGGGCCGCTGCCGGCTGCTTCCCGGCGTAAATCTCATATTTTAAATTATCATTAAAAAAACCGGGTGTACCTCGAACATAAATCGCAGAAAGCTTTTTTTCCCAGTAGGGCTTTTTAAATCTTCTACGGAGCTGGTTTCTTTCAATCTCATCAGATGGACGAAAGACAGCTCGGCCTTCACCGATAATGATCAGGGCGGTATTGGTTTCCGGTAGGTTATCCATAAAAACATGAGCCTGGCTGAAGGTAATAATTAGATCCTGTTTGGTCAAACTGAGGTTTCTGGCTAAAAAGTCACTCTTGCCCGGAAAGCGAAGGCGATACAGTTGTGAAATGCTGCCGCTGACAGTCTTATCAATAATAACCAGGCCGGAGGGCCTGAGCTCATAGGTAATCTGCCAGATTTCAATACTGGCAGAGTACTGGTTTTGAAAAAGAACCTGGAAAAAAGCTCTATTTCGGCCCGAGCTATCCTGACTTTGCCCGGCAGGGCGGACATGGACAGAATCGAAACCAGAGGCCCCGAAATATTCAGCTAAATTCTCCCTCTCTTTAACTCGCAGTTCTGGACTGTATAAATTTAAGTAGTCTTCAAATTGCTGATTTTCAAGGTAGGTTTTTAAAGCTAAAAGGTAGGAGGGAAACTCCGCCTGGACCGGCCAGGAACTCAGTTGAAGGAGTAAAATCAGACCGGACAACCAGCTCAGCCGGCCAATAATCTTGCCTACCCCACAATTACCTCCTCTTTTGTCTATTATATATTATAGGCGAAGAGTTTCCTGTTGCTCACCTGGACTGGAGCAATTTTTGTGCCAGCCAGCCGGGGGGCTGGCCAATCATCGAAAATAAGTAAAAGCAGGTCAGGAAAGGAGATATTTTTATCAAGAAGGTAAGCAAGCTTATTCAAATAAATGGCAATAGTTTCCAGAATCTTTACAAACAGCAAAAAATTTATTTACACTCCGGGCTGCGGCTTTGACCCTTCTTTATCTTTTTTTTCCTTTTTCAGGTACTCTTCCCAGGTAACAAAGCTGTGATAGAAAATAGCATCCCCTTCATCAATACCTCTGGTGATTTCAGTAATATGTGAAGTCGTTGCCCCGAAGGCCTCGACCGCATAGATAACTGCTTTTTCTGGATCGCCGCTATTACCGCAGGTATAGATATCTAGTGCTCCATATCTCATCTCAGGCCAGGTATGGGTCGAGATGTGAGATTCAGATATCACCACCACGCCACTGACACCGTTGGGCGGAAACTTGCTGAAAGAAATCGCCCAGACATGGGAACCAGCTATTTCTGCCGCCTTAACCAGGATTTGCTGGACCTTTTCCACGCTACCAATAATCTTTGGATCGCAACCTGAAGCCTCAACGATATAATGATGGCCAATGGTGGAATGTAACTCTTTGGTCATTCAATTCCTCCACTTTAAATTGACACCCTGATTATGGCACAAATGATTTTCCTGTCAACAAATTTTACCGGTTGGATTCAGGTCGTTTTAAGACCTGTTTGCCTCCCTCCTTTTATTCAGGCCTGGCTTTATTGACAAATACTATCTTTTCTCTAAAATAACCACCAATGTCCGATATATCTCGTTAGCCTTATTAAGGTTTTTACTGGATTTTTTACAGGAAAGGAAAAAAGATGCCAGCAAGTTTAGATAGTCTTTATGGATTGACCTCAGAAAAAGAAGTGCTGGAGGTAATCAATAATCCCAACCTGAAGATTGAGTTTGTCCGGATTATGTTTCCGGATATTCTCGGCCGGCCGATGGACTTTTCCATTCCCAGTTCGGAGCTGGAGCGGGCCTTTTCAGATGGCAAGGGGTTTGATGGGTCATCAGTCGAAGGTTTTGTCAGGATCGAAGAAAGTGATCTGGTTATTGTGCCTGAAGCCAGAACCTTCAGAGTTTTTCCCTGGATCTACACCGGTTTTGACGGCCAGACCGTCTGGCGAGAAGCAATTATGTTCGGTGATATTTACACGCCTGAGCATGCGCATTACGCTGGAGACAGCCGCTTTGTCCTTAAAAAGATGCTATCTAAGGCCAGAGAGGAATTCGGCTTTGATGATTTTAAATGTGGGCCAGAATTAGAATTTTTTATCTTCCCTGACGACCAGCAGCCTGTTCCCACTGATGCCGGCGAGTATTTTTTTGCCGGCCGATATGGGGAAATAAGAAAGGAAATCCAGCTTTTACTCAGGAAAATGGGCATTGAGTCAGAATTTGATCATCATGAAGCGGCTCACGGTCAGCACGAAATTGATCTTCGTTATGGAAGCGCGGTCGAGATAGCCGATAAGGTTATGATTTTCCGCTATATGGCCAAAAAAGTGGCCAGAATGCACAATCTCTACGCCACTTTTATGCCTAAACCGATCAATGGCCAGAACGGAAGCGGTATGCATGTCCATCAATCACTGTGGAGGGGCAACCATAATGCTTTCTTTGACCCAGGCTCAACCTATCATCTTTCACCTGAAGCCCAGCATTATACCGCTGGGATCATGTACCATGCCCGGGCTATCTGCCCCGTTCTCAGTCAATGGGTCAATTCCTACAAGAGGCTGATCGAGGGCTATGAGGCCCCCGTCTATATAGCCTGGGGTCAGAAGAACAGGTCGGCCTATATCAGGGTACCTGAATATCAACCTGGTAAAGAAAAAGCAACCAGAATTGAACTTCGTTCACCTGATCCGGGCTGCAATGTTTATCTGGCTATGGCTCTTATGCTAGCTGCTGGCCTGGATGGTATTAAAAATCAAATTCCATTGCCTTCCCCGGTTGAAGAAAATATCTATGAGCTGAGCATCAGGAAACAGAAAAAAGCAGGTATTCAGCTTCTACCCAGAAATTTGCAGGAAGGGATCAAAATGATGGAAAAGAGCCAGCTGGTCAGAGAAACGCTGGGTGAGCACATCTTCCAAAAATTCCTGGCCAACAAGCAAAAGGAGATCGAAGACTATTTAAAAAGCGTGCCAGAAGAGTATGACGAACAGGTCAGCCCTTATGAGATTAAAAGATATCTGCCGATGCTTTAAAGCTCACAGTCTTTTCCTGGAGACTATAAAGGACCGATAAATTAGAATCTGCCTGACCTCTCCCATAGACTTTAGACTGGGAGTTATGATATAAGAAAAGAAATAAACAAAGTTAATTAAAAGTAAAATGATTTTAAGTATTGTAAGTTTTGTCATCTTGCTTTTTTGCATCACGATACATGAGGCTTCGCATGGCTGGGCCGCCTACAAACTGGGAGATCCAACCGCCATGGCTGCAGGCCGGGTAACCTTAAATCCTGTAGCTCATATCGACCTGTTTGGCACAATTATCCTTCCCCTGCTACTGGCCCTCTTCCGAGCTCCGGTTTTTGGCTGGGCTAAACCGGTGCCGGTTAATCCACAATTCCTGAAAAATCCCAGGCGTGATGGCTTCTGGATCTCGCTGGCCGGGCCGGCAGCTAACATTCTAGCCGCAGTTATTGCCCTTCTCTTAATTCTGCTCCTTAAAGCTATTAGCCCGGTTACGACCGCCGCTCTTTATGATTTTTTAACATCAAGTGGTCACCTGCCTCATGGCCTGCAGCCCTTGCAGGGTCTACTGATTGTTTTGTTTTATCTGGTTTTAATTAACACCTATCTGTCTGTTTTTAACCTTATTCCTATTTATCCTCTCGATGGCAGCGGGGTGCTGGAAGGCTTGCTGCCAGATCGCCTGGCTGAACAATATTCGCGCCTTCGTCCTTTCGGCTTTTTTATTGTTCTAATTTTGATTTCAGTTGGCTTTCTTGATCTCATAATCCGACCTATACAACTCTTTATTCTCGGTCTAATCTTTTTTTAGAAACAGGAAAATGTAATGGCTCAGACGAAGAAAAAGATAGTTTTTAGCGGAATGAGGCCAACTGGAGCGCTTCATCTGGGGAACTACGTTGGCGCCTTGAGAAACTGGGTAAAACTGCAGGAGACTCACCATTGCTTTTTCGGCATTGTTCCCTGGCACGCTTTGAGCTCTGAATATCTAAATCCAAAAGTGATAAAGGACTTTACTTTTGAGGTTGCTCTCGACTGGCTGGCCGCTGGACTCGATCCGCAAAAAGCTGTGCTCCTCATTCAATCAGAAGTCAAAGAGCACGCCGAGCTTCACCTTCTTCTATCGATGATTACACCTTTGCCCTGGCTGGAAAGGGTTCCAACTTTTAAAGAACAGCAACAGGAAATCCAGGATAAAGATTTAAATACCTACGGTTTTCTGGGTTATCCTATGCTGCAGACGGCTGATATTATCCTCTACAAAGCCGAGGTGGTACCAGTTGGCGAAGATCAGGCCTTCCATATCGAGCTGGCCAGGGAAGTGGCCAGACGCTTCAACCGTTTTTATGGCGAAGTTTTCCCCGAGCCACAGATTCTGTTGACTGAAGTCCCCAAGCTAGCCGGGACTGACGGGCGGAAGATGAGCAAATCCTATGGGAATGCCATTTATCTTAAAGACTCGCCCGAAGCCATCAGAAAAAAGATTTCGCCTATGGTGACTGATACCAGGAGAAAACGACGGACAGATCCTGGAGAACCTGATGATTGTCCGGTTTTTACCCTTCATAAGGCTTTTGTGCCAGAAGCTAAACGTCAGGAATTAGCGGCTGGCTGCCGGACAGCTTCTATTGGCTGCCTGGAATGCAAAAAGGTGGTCATCGAAGCTCTGATCACAGAATTCGAAACCTTCAGACAAAAAAGAACCTATTATGAACAACATCCAGATGAGGTCTGGACAATATTTAACGAAGGAAGTGCGCGGGCCAGAGAAGTCGCCCGGAAGACAATGGAAGAAGTCCGGCAGGTTCTGGGCCTGGATTTTCCAACCGGCCGCCGCTAACCAGGAAAATAAGGATGGAACAAGAAAACCAGGGATGGCCATTACCGACCGCAGAAACTGAAGTCAACCAGCAGACGGCAGGTGACGGCTACCAGGTTAAACTTGAGTTTTTCGAAGGACCGCTGGATCTTTTGTTGTTTCTGATCCGCAAGAAAAAAATTGACATAAACGATATCCCGATGGCTGTTATTACCAGAGATTATCTGGAATATCTGGAGAAAAAAGAACAGATCAATCTGGATCGAGAGGCCGAGTTTTTGTTTATTGCTTCTCTCCTGATTTATATTAAATCCCAGATGCTTTTGCCCCGAGAGCAAGAAGCTTTGGCTGAGGATGATCCCAGGCAGCAGCTGGTCGACCGGCTGCTCGAATTTCAAAAAATCAAAGTTGCCTCTTCCCTTTTAAGGGAAAAAGAGGAAGTCGAACTCCAGCGCTGGAGGAGAACTTTCCGCCCGCCTCTGGAAAAACCAGACGAGCTGGAACTGCTGGAAGTCAGTCTGTTCGATCTGGCCGAGACTTTCTTTTTGATCATGAAGAGAAAAGAAAGAGAAAGTCTTAGAATAATTAAAGGAAAGGACGTCTCAGTCGAAGACAAGCTAAAAGAGATAATAGATTACCTGGGAAAAAATGGCTCGATGGATTTTCTTGAGTATTTTTCTTCTCAGGATAGCCTGGAAGAAGCCCTGGTTTCCTTTTTCTGCCTGCTGGAGCTTGTTAAAAACCATCTGGTCGTCGCCATTCAGGAAGAATTGTTCCAGACAATCAGGGTCTGGCTAAGAAAAGATAAAGCAACTCATCAAATTCACGGACCCGGTCATGAATGATCAGCTGAAAGCAATCCTTGAAGTTCTCATCTTCCTGTCCCAGGAACCACTGACCCTGGACAGAATTAAAGAAGTCCTGGGAGAAGTGCCAGAAGAAGAATTACAGGCGACTCTGGCCGCTTTGCGGGCTGATTTTAATCAGGAAAGCCACGGAATAGAGATTATTCAAAGCGCTGGTGGTTATCTCTTTACCACAAAGCCAGATCACGACCAATGGGTTAGAAGATTATTACAAATAGAAAAGAAAAGCAGGTTGTCCTCAGCTGCCCTGGAAACTCTCAGTGTGATTGCCTATCATCAGCCCATAACCCAGGCCGAGGTTTCGGCTATTCGCGGTGTTGACTCCACTTATTCGATTAAAAATCTGCTCCAGAAAAAATTAATTAAAATTGTGGGCAGGAAAAAGGCGCCGGGCAATCCACTGGTCTACAGAACAAGTGAAAAGTTCCTGGAGTATTTTGGCCTGAACAGCCTGGATGATTTGCCCAAAGAAGAAGAAATCGCTAAAATTTTAGAGGAAGAAAAACAAACTATTTCTTAGCTCTAAATAAAGATATAGTGGCTATTTAGAGTTGACAAAGGGTTCTTACTTTTATAGTATTAGAGGCTATTCTTCGATATTAATATTCAATGGAAATCATTATCGCCAGAAACAGCGGTTTTTGTTACGGAGTAAAAAGAGCCTTGCACCTGACCAGGGAAACGGCTAATAAAAAAAAATCAAGGATTTTTACCTGGGGAGAGTTAATTCATAATCCTCAGGTCATTTCGGATCTCGATAAAAAAGGGATTAAAGTTACAACTTCCATTTCCCAGCTCAGGCCAGGCGATACAGTGATTATCAGGAGTCATGGTATCTCTCCGGCCATTTACCGAGCCCTTCAGAAAAAGAAGATAGACATCGTGGATGCCACCTGCCCCAAGGTAAAGGAGATTCAGCAAAAGGTTGAAAAGCTCGGGCAAGCCAGAATAGAAATTATAATAGTTGGTAATCGGCATCATCCAGAAGTCCAGGGGCTTTTGGGCTACAGTCACGGTCAGGCTCTGGTCATAGAAAATGAACAGCAGGCCAGGGAGTTGCCTGTCAAGAAAAAAAGGGCAGTCCTGGCTCAATCCACTCAGGAGGCAGAGCTTTTCGGAAAGATAGTGGCCTGCCTGGCTGAAAAAACAGAAGAACTGTCCGTTTATAATACCATCTGTCAGTCAACAAGAGTCAGGCAGAAAGCGACCGCCAGGCTGGCCAGCCAGGTTGATGCCCTTATTATCATCGGCGGTAAAAATAGCTCAAATACCAATAAGCTCTATGAAATTTCACGCCGTCACCAATCAAGAACTTATCTTATTGAATCACCAGCGGAATTAACTCCCGACATGATCCGGGAAGCTAAAATAATAGGCATCTCAGGTGGTGCTTCTACCCCGCCTGAGGTAATTAAAAAAACTGTTCTGGCTATCAATAATAGCTGCCAGCAGAATTAAAATCAGGAGAATGTAACCCATGATCGAGACCAAAAAGAACACCAAACCCGATGACCAGATGACCGCTGAAGACTATGAAAGACTGCTTGATCAATATCATCTTTCTGACCAGGAGCTAAGTGCCGGAACGGTCGTAAGAGGCCGGGTGGTCAAAAAAATTCCTGGCTTCATACTGCTAGATATAGGGCATAAAACGGAAGGAGCTATTCCCCTTGAGGATTTCCGTGACCCGAAAGAATTTGAAGAGATTAAAATTGGCGATGAAATTGAAGCCGTTCTGGAAAAATCCAGGCCGCAGGATGGCTATTTTCTTCTGTCAAAAAGGAAGGCAGACATTGAGCGAGCCCTCGAACGCCTGGAAGCTGCCTATCATTCAGGCAACTGGGTCACAGGCAAGGTTCTCGCCAAGACCAGAAATGGCTATACGGTTGATGTTGGTCTGCCAGCCTTTCTGCCTCAGGCTCATGTCGACCTGAAGCCACTGAAAGATCCTGATTCTATTCTTGGCCAGACTCTCAAGTTTAAAATATTGAAATTTAACCGGGCAGAGGAAGATGTCGTTTTATCCAGAAAACTCCTCTTACAAGATGAAAGGGAAAGAAAAAAACGTCGTGTCTTCAGCCACCTGGTCAAAGGTGAAAAGGTTAAGGGAGTAGTGAGATCTTTAACCAGTTTTGGTGCTTTTATTGACCTGGGAGGAGTCGAAGGCCTTCTTCATATTTCAGATATGAGCTGGGGAAAAATTAACCGGCCTTCTGAGCTATTCGAAGTTGGCCAGGAAGTGGAAGTCGTTGTCCTTGATTTCAACGAGACCGAAGAAAAAATATCACTTGGTTATAAGCAGCTGACTCCCGATCCCTGGCTAAGCGTTGAGGAAAAATACCGACCGGGGACAAAAGTAACCGGAAGGGTGGTCAGCCTGACCGATTTTGGGGCTTTTGTTGAACTCGAAAAAGGAGTGGAAGGCCTGGTTCATATATCAGACTTAACCTGGTCGAAGAAGATGATTCATCCCAAAAAAGTCCTGACCGTAGGCCAACAGGTCACCGTCCAGGTGCTGGAAGTTAACCCTCAAACTCACCGGATTTCACTTGGTCTGAAACAGGCAACGCCTCACCCCCTGGAACTTTTTGCCCAAAAATATAATCCAGGATCCAGGCTTAAAGGAAAAGTAACCAGCCTGACTGACTTCGGGGCCTTTGTCCAGGTTGATAAGGACGTGGAAGGACTGGTCCATATTTCTGATATCAGCTGGGAAAAAATAAAGCATCCTTCCGAAAAACTAAAACCTGGCGAAGAAATTGAAGTTGTCCTGCTGAATGTTGATCTCGAAAAACAAAAAGTTTCCCTGGGCATAAAACAACTGGAGGGGGATATCTGGGAGGACTTTTTCTCCAGGCAAAAGGTTGGAGATATGGTAAAGGTGAAAATCGTCAGGATCACCGATTTCGGTCTTTTTGCTGAAATAGTGCCTGGTATTGAAGGGGTAGTTTTCAATTCTGAGCTGGGCGATAACCTTCCCGACAACCCGGCTGAGGCTTTTCAGATCGGCGAAGAAAGAATGGCCAAAATCATCAAGCTCAATCCTCAGGCCAGAAAAATCAGCCTGAGTTTTCGCCAGGCTCAGATAGAACAACAAAAAAAGGAATTTCAAAAATACCTGGAAGGTCAGAGTGATAGATTAACTCTGGGCGATCTGTTAAAAGAGCAGCTGAAAAACCTGACCCCGAAAAGTAACCACAAAAAGGAGGGCGAATAATGATCAAAGCTGACCTGGTAGATGCAGTTGCCCGCAAGCTTAATATTTCCAGGCAGGAAGCTGAGGCGGGAGTCAATCTCTTTTTCGAGGTCATCAAGGAAGCTTTACTTCAGGGCGAAGAAATTGAAATTCGTGGTTTTGGCAGCTTCCGTTTCAGACAGCGTGCACCGCGGGCTGGAAGGAATCCCAGAACAGGCGAACTGGTCAAGGTTCCACCTAAAAAAGTCCTGTACTTCAAGCCCTCCAAGCTGCTGAGAGAAGCACTGGCCACCAAGAAAAAATAAATTATTATGAAATACTGCACAGCACCCTGGAGACAGGCCTATGTCCAAAAGGCAGGCAAGATGAAGGGTTGTGTTTTCTGCGAAGCGCTCCGACAAAAAGACGACGAGAAGGCTTTGATCCTTTACCATGGCCAGCATAATTTTGTGCTGATCAATCGCTATCCTTATACCACCGGGCATCTAATGATTGCACCTTACCGCCATCTGGCTGAAGTGGACAGAGCGCCGCTGGACATTCTGGAGGAAGCTGCTCTGCTGGTACCGGCGACTATTCGTATTTTGAAAAAGGTTTACCGGCCTCACGGCTTTAATCTGGGGATGAATCTCGGCCAGAGTGCGGGAGCAGGCGTGGTTGATCATTTTCATCTACATCTTGTCCCGCGCTGGACAGGTGACTCTAATTTTATGCCGATTATCGGCGAAACCAGAGTCTTTTGTGAGGATCTGCAGACTACTTACCAGCGCCTCAAACCTTATTTTGCCCGTGAAGAAAAGAAACAGGAGAAATAAACCATGCTCAAAACTATGCGTAAGAACCTAAAATCGCTGAGCCCGATACTGTGGATCGTCATAGCGACCTTTATCATAGCTATTTTTGCGGTCTGGGGAGGTGCTGGGCGTTTGGGTGAATCGCGCCAGGCCAATTCCATCATTCAGGTCGGAAGTCATGAACTGACTGCTCAGGAGTTTGCCCAGATTCTTTATCAAAGAATTTCAGCCATGAGGAATCAGTACCCTGACCTAAAAGCTGATCTTATTCGCCAGTTAAATCTGCCACAGCAGATACTTCAGCAACTGGTCCAGCAATATTTGCTTCTCGATATTGCCCGGGAACTGGGACTTAAAGCAACTGCTGAAGAAATTCAGCAGAGAATTATCTCCTATCCAGTCTTTCAGAGAGAAGGTAAATTCGTTGGTTTTAAGGAATATCAGCAAATTCTGGACTGGAACCATATTCCCATACAAAAATTTGAACAGAGTCTGGCCGAAGAAATTCTTCTGGAAAAAGTTACCAGATTACTGACCGCCGGATGTACGGTAAGTGAAAATGAGGTCTGGGAAAATTATAAGAATCAGAATGAGACAGCCAAGATTGAATATCTGGTGGCAACCATTGACAAAATTCAATTAGACTCCAGCCCTTCTGAAACTGAGATTCAGAGCTACTTTGAGAAGAATAAAGAGCGATACCGGGTGCCTGAAAGACGCCAGGGCAAATATGTTTTTCTAAAAATTGACGATTTGAAAAAGGAAATCACCATTTCAGACGCCGAGATTGAAAAATATTATAAAGACAATATCAATCAGTTCAAAGAACCAGCCAAAATTAAAGTTAGCCGCATCTATCTACCCTACACTGAGGCTGATAAACAACAGGTTCTGAGCCAGGGTGAACAATTAAAAACCAGGCTGAACGCCGGTGAGGACTTTGGCTCGCTGGCCAGAACTTATTCCAAAGATGAAAAGGCCAGTAACGGCGGAGATTGGGGCTATTATGACTGGCAAAACCTTTCGCCAGCTGAACTGGAAGCCATCAATCAGCTGGAAGCAGGCCAGATATCAGGTGTAATTGACCTCGGACAGGGCGTGGCCATTTTGAAGGTTACTGAAAAAATGCCGGAAATTACCAGATCCCTGGCAGAAGTCAAGGCTATGATTTTGAATCATCTGCAGGAAGAAAAGGCCCGCGATAAGGCCTCTCAGCGGATGGAAAACCTGGCTAAGGTTGCCAGGAAAGCCAGGAAGCTGGAGGAAGCAGCCAGAAGAGAAGGGTTAAGTGTTGAGGACACTGGCTGGCTTAAAAACGGTGATCCGTTGCCGGTAGTGGATTCATCCGGGGCTCTCAGCCAGGCGCTTTTTGAACTTAAAGAAGGGGAAATTTCATCTCCTATTTTCACCTATGAAGGTGTGGCGGTAGTGCAATTTACACAGAAGGATCCAGAACATCAAGCCAGCCTGGAGGAAGTTAAAGCTCAGGTACAGGAAGATTTAATCAAGGAGAAAAAGATAGAATTAGCCCGAACCAGGCTTAACTCTATTCGCCTGTCTCCGCAGGCTAACTGGGAAGAAGTGGCTAAAGATAATAACCTCGAATATAAGAGAGTCGAAACCTATAAACACGGACAATACCTGAGCCTGATTGACGAACCGTCTGAAGTAGAAAGACTGGTCTTCTCCCTACCTCTTAACCAGGCCAGCGAACCAATAAATGTCGGCAACGGTTATGCAGTGGTCAGGGTCCTGGAAAGGAAAGAAGTTTCCAGAGAAGAATTTGAACAGGTTAAGGGAGAAGAAATGGCTAAGGCACTGAGCGAGGCCCAGGAAATGTTTCTTTATAGCTATCTCCAGAAAGCTATTCAGGAAAGGAAAATCAAAGTAAACTATGATCTGTTCAGTAAAACCGCTGATGAGGTCTTAAACCGCTTTAGCGAGTGAGCAAGCAGAGACCAAATTCCATCTGACCATAAACTGAAAATTCAGTAATAAAGGAGGGCAAATGGAAAGCAGGAAGGAAACTCTGCCGCCTGAAGCTTATCGTCCGCTGGCCCCTGGAGAAAAATATCGGCCTCTTGTTCCTCCCGAAAAAATAATTCCCGAAGTTACCACCCGCTCCGTTCTGTGGGGCCTGGTCATGGCTTTGCTCTTTACTTTTTCCATGGCCTATCTGGGTCTTAAAGTTGGCACGGTTCCAGAAGCGGCTATACCGATTGCTATTCTGGCTGTCGGCATCGGCTACACTTACTCCAGAAAAAACACCATTCTGGAAAACGTTATTATCCAGTCAATAGGAGCGGCTTCTGGCGCCCTGGTAGCCGGGGCTATTTTTACCATTCCAGCTCTCTTCATCATCGGCTTGCCGATCGATATTTTTAAGATATTTCTGTCTACTTTTCTTGGCGGCTGTCTGGGAATTTTATTCCTGATTCCACTCCGCCGCTACTTTTGCGTTGAGCAACATGGGAAACTCCCTTTTCCTGAGGCCACCGCTACCACCGAGATTCTGGTCTCAAGTGAAGGTGGAAAAGACCAGGCTAAACCATTGATACTGGGAGTAGTGGTCGCCAGCATTTATGAATTTCTGGCCATCGGCGTCAGGTTATGGAATGAAGTTATAACTTTCAGGTTCATACCTTTTATGGACGGGCTGGCTGAAAAAACCAGAATGGTTTTGAAGATAGATGCCCTCTCTGCTTTTCTTGGCCTCGGCTATGTTATCGGCTTCCGCTATAATGCGATTATTGTCGCCGGCGGTTTACTGTCTCACTTTGCTTTTATCCCGGTTATCTGGTTTTTAGGCCAGCATTTTCCTCAGGCTGTTTATCCTGGCACGATTCCCATCGGTCAGATGTCCGAAGTACAAATTTTTAATACTTATGTCCGTAATATCGGCATTGGTGCGATTTTTATGGCCGGTGTGATCAGCATCATTAAATCAATGCCAATTATGGTTAGGTCTTTCTCACTGGGTTTTAAAGAAATTCTCAAAGGTAAAAAAGGCGTAGAGGTAACTGAAATTCCTCGAACAGACCGTGATCTCAAAATGTCGACTATTATTATCGGCATCGGGGCGACGGCAGTTGCTCTCTTCTTTTATTTTCTCTGGATATCCAATCTGAAGTTTGCTCTGATTGGCGTGGTTATCTGTCTGTTACTGTCCTTTCTTTTTACCACTGTCGCTGCCAATGCTATTGCTATTGTCGGAACCAATCCGGTCTCGGGCATGACTCTAATCACCATTATTCTTTCCAGCGTGATTTTAATCGGGGCCGGATTGTCAGGACAGGAAGGAATGGCCGTTGCTTTACTCATCGGAGCAGTGGTTTGCACAGCCCTGTCTGTTTCTGGCAGTTTTATTACTGACCTGAAGATAGGTTACTGGATTGGGGCTACCCCTCGTAATCAGGAAAGATTTAAATTTGCCGGCATTTTTGTTTCAGCTCTCACCGTCGGTGTGGCTATCTTTATTCTTGATCGGGCTTTTTCTTTCCAGAGCGGGGCTCTGGCTGCTCCTCAGGCTAATCTGATGGCCGCCGTCATTAAATCCATGATGTCCAGAGAGCCAGTCACCTGGCTGCTATATGGTGTCGGAGCAGCGGTAGCTATAGTGGCTGAATTATCTGCCCTTCCTCCCCTGCCTTTGGCTCTTGGTATGTATCTTCCGCTCCATCTGACGACACCTTTACTGGTTGGTGGTTTTCTCTCCCATCTGGTCAAGAAATCGACCAGGGATAAAGAACTCGCTGAAAGACGGCATAACAGAGGCACTTTAATTTCTTCAGGCTTTATTGCCGGTGGGGCCCTGATGGGTATTGTCCTGGCCGTTCTGAAGCTGGCCAAAGTTGATCATTACATCAGCCTGGGCATTCCGATGGTACTGGAAAATGGTAAATGGGTTGATGGCCAGCCTGCCGGCTGGTTTGCTCAGTACGGGGAGATTATCAGTCTGGCCGTTTTTATTTTGCTAATAGCTTTTGTTTACCGAGAAGCAAAAAAGGAAAAATAAAAAAATAAAAGACTAATTAAAAGAAAGGAAGGTTAAAATGAAAGCTAATAAACTTTATCAGGCAGCCGAGAAGGCTATTACCCAATCATTAAAATTAAAACCAGGTGAAAGCTTTCTGCTGGTGACTGATCAACAAAAACTGGAAATAGCAGAAGCTCTGGCCTTTTACGCCAAAAAGGCTGGAGCAGAAACAACTACCTATTTGATGACAGAGACTCTACGGCCCATTACCGGCCCAACCAGGCTATTCAAACTTCTGACCGAAAAAGCTCAGGCTATAGCTTATTTACTTGAGAGCAGGATAGAGGAGAAGCCGTTTCGCAGTTTTATGGTCAGTCAGGGAAGAAAATACAGCCGAATCTGCATGATGCCTGGTATTACCAGAGACATGATGGAAAGGCTGGTCAATATTGACTTTGCTAAAATGAATGAATTCACCAATAAAGTCATCCGGACCATGAAAGATGCCGAACGGGTGATAATAGAAAATGAGGCCGGGACTCAGATTAGCTTCAGTGTTAAGGGGCGAAAATGGGAAAATGATAATGGCGATATCAGTAAAAAGGGCAAGCATGGAAATTTACCGGCCGGTGAGGCCTACACCTGCCCGGTGGAAGAAACTTTTAATGGGAAGCTGGTCATCAGTCTGATTGACGATAAGGTTGGGCACGGGGAAATGGAATTTAAAGAAGGCAGACTTGTCCGATATAAAGGCAAAGGGATTGAGGCTATTGTCAAAAATATCGGTTCTGACCAGACAGGTATGATGATCGGCGAGTTTGGCATCGGGACTAATCCTGGTGCGCAGATCTGCCCCAACATGTTAGAAGCTGAAAAGGCCTTCGGAACGGTCCATTTTGCTATTGGCGACTCTTATGGTATTGGTAAAAATAAAAGTCAACATCACTATGATGCTTTAATAGACAAAGCAACGATTATCGCCAAAGGCAAATACATTGCTAAAAACGGGAAGTACCTGATCTAACCTGATCTAAAAGTAAACGGTTCTTGCCAGCTGGGTTGTCTGACGTCAATAAAAGTTAACTTTTAGTACAGTGGATAATCGCCAGGGGGGTGAAGTGAGACATTTTTTTATAAACTACGTCTTTAGATATTGATGATTTACTATTGTCTATTTCGTCTATTATTTATTTTTCTGTTATTTGTTTCAGGAATTAATTCATTATGTGGATTGTTTCTTTCGATTATGCAATTACTTAGAACCCAGGCAGTAGCTGGCATAGTTCTTGCTCATTATTGGAATGAAAGGAGATGGCCATGAAAAAACTCACTTCTCTGACACTGTCACTAATTTTTATCCTGTCTATTTTCTTGTTTTTGCCTCAAGCTTCACACGCTAGAATTCCAGCTGACCAATGCTGGGATAACTGGGAAAGATGCCGGGCCAGGGCCTTCCAGTCTGACCTGGAAACTGCCAGGACGACAATGGCTCTGACCTCCTGTGATCTTGGTCTGGGTAGATGCTTAATCTTGGGTAAGTAAGGCAAGGCGGAGCCCCGGTTCCCTGGAGCCGGGGCTTTCCCCTATTAACTCAGATAAGATAAGGAGCTAAGCTTGATGAAAAAATTAGCTACAAGACTTTTGCTGATGGCCAGCCTGACTTTTATTACCAGATGGGGCTGGCTGGGAGCTCAAAATACAACTCGTTACACAGCCACAGAATTAGAAATTAAGGGAATTAAAAATCGTCCATTTTTTTATCGCCCAGTGGCTATGGTTCTTAACGAACAGGAGCTTTACCTACTGGAAAGCGGAGATAATAGAATTCGGGTTTTCAATCTGGACGGCATCCAATTAAGAGAGATTGGTCGGAAAGGCAATGGCCCGGGTGAATTTGACTCTCCTTCCTGTCTGGATGTTAACCAGGGGCAAATTTTTGTGGCTGATACCTTTAACAACCGGATTCAAATATTCAGCAAGGAAGGGAAAAATCTGGCAGCTTTTAAGGTTCCATCTTTCCCGGAAAATATTGTCTGTCTCAGTGGTAGGGTTCTGGTCGTCTCTTTTCCGGTCAGAAATTTAGATGGACCTGAAAAATTGCTCCATGGTTATAAAACTGATGGCACCAGGCTGTGGGCCATCCTGGATTCACAGGCCTCCGGTGACCGGGTATATGATTCATTTTGTAACCAGATATTCTTAAGGAAAGGGGAAGCGGATACTTTTTATGTTATCTGGAGATATAACAATAGATATATTTTCAAAATTGATAGCCGCGGCGAGATCATAAAGAAGATAAAAATCGGCGCAGATTATCCGGTCAAAACTATTAATTTGCCAGGAAAGGAAAAAAGAGTCCTGGAAGGTATCTGCTGGAACGTCGATGTTGCCAATCATAACTTTTATCTGATTTCCATGGAAGAGATGGCCGATAAAGATGTTGGGCCGGGCAAAAAAGTTGTAATACTTAACGAAGAAGGAAACATTACCGGTATAATTGATTTCCCTCTGGCTATCAAAAAGCTGGCTGTTAATGGAGATCAAATCTATGCTCTTGATACCGAAGACGAACTTCGTCTTTTTAAGCTGAATATAAAATGAATAATATAATAGGCTGTTTAATTTTAAGTCTTATTATGTGCCGGCCTGGAGGTTTACTGCTATCTTCAGACTTCTTTTATGGACAGCAAACAGCGGATCAACATCTTTCTCGCCCAGCCGTCAGAATTTACTCTTCCCTGGAAGAAGTCAGCAGGAATTCATCACAGCCGGTACTGCTGGTTTTCTTTTCAGTTGTCTGTCATGTTTGCTGGGACGAGTTGTTTGAAATGAAGGATTTTTTAGAAGAATTTTCTTTGCCGGTTCAGCTGGTAGGTGTTTCCACCGATGAGAAAGAAGAGCTGGAAAAGTTCGCTGTCCGTTATTCTTTCCCATATCCGATTATTCACGATCTGGAGAAAAAATTGTACAGGCGATACAAAGTCCGGCTTGAACCGTTCCTGGTAATCCTGGTTGGGAACGAAGCGGTCTATTATGATAATACCCTTCTCGATTATTCTTTAAGAAGAGAAAAAGCCAAGCAGTTTCTTTTTAGTTTGTCTTCGCCTGATAAAAATTGAAGGTCTGGAGCTGAGGCTCTGCTGCAATTAAGCTTAACGTAACATACGAGCCTGGTCCGACCATCGAAACCGTTAGGCTTTAAATTTTTAAATTAAAATTTGAAAGCAGGTTTCTGACTACCGGTTGGTTAAGATCTCAAAAAGTTTTTCTTTGGCGGTCAACGGTTGATTTTTTGCTTAAAGTGTATTATAAGAACTTCTGCTCCGAGCCCACCAGGCTAAAGCCAAAGGCCAGGCCGGCGGGCCGTTAGGGTAAAGCCGGAAACGGCTTTGCCTCCCATTAGGAAAGGAGAAGTAAGATGCTTGCCTCTAAAAAGTTTCCTAAATTTTTATTGACCTGTCTCATTTTCGTCCTATCAATTTCGCTGGTGACTGCTATCTCTTTTGCTCAGGAAAATACAGACCAGGAAAAGAAGAAGGAAAAAGAAGAGAAGCCGGTCAGAGTAAAAACAGAAGAAATTATGGTCACGGCCAGCGCTCCTCAGGAAAAACCTCTGGCCACTGTGTCTACCATCGAACCGCAGACCATTCAGCTGCTTAAAACCAAAAATATCTCTGAGGTTCTGTCTTTTGTCCCCGGGACCCATGTCACCGTTGGGGCTAAGTCAGAATCCCACATCAAGATAAGAGGGCTCGATAATGACAAATCAACGCTCTTACTTGATGGTATACCAGTCTATGAACCCTATTATAATATGTATGATCTAAAGACCATTCCCAGTGAGGATATCGATACCATCCAGGTCACCAAGGGTTCCTCTTCTATTCTTTACGGGGCAAATACTATGGGCGGAATAGTGGAAGTTTTAACTCGCCGGCCGGAAAAGACCAGTCTGGAGCTTAACTCCCGTTTCAGCCAGAATTCTACCTTCGATTTCTCCGGCACAGGCACTTTTTATAGTCCAAAATTTGCCTTTAAGTTATCAGCTCTTCATAACGAATCGCAGGGTTATAAATACCGCCAATCTGATACGGATATTCTTCTTCCCAATTCCGACTATAAAAACGACTTTTTTAACGGCAAATTTTATTTTTACCCAACCCAGAAAAGTGAAATACTATTACAGGCTTCTTATTATGATTCTTCCTATGGTATTCCGCCTGCGACCGCATATTATTCTCCTCGCTACTGGCGCTTTAAAGACTGGGAAAGAACTGTGCTGGGTCTGGGCGGAACTTTTCCTCTGTTTAAGACCGGAACAATCAAGATAAGAACCTATTATGTAAAATTTTATAATGTTCTTGATGCTTATACTAATTCCTCTATGACTACTCTCGACTGGGAATCTATCTATGATAACTATGAGACTGGAGCCTTCATCTTAGGGGCGATACCTCTGGCCAAAAACAACGATTTGCGCTTCAGTTTGAATGGTCGCTATGAACATGTTGAACAGCAAGGTTCAGCCACTTCCCCCTGGGAATTATACAAGCATCATGTTTATTCAGCAGGAATTGAGGATGAGTGGCGGCTCACTCCCAGATGGAGTCTAATTGGCGGACTGAGCTTTGATTATTTAAAAAAGCAGGGAGGTAAAGAAAGTAGTTCCGTTAACCCCATCGCCGGTTTAAAATTTAAAGTCACTAATGAGGCCAATCTCCATTTCTCTTTCTCCCGCAAATCACGTTTCCCCTCAATGCGTTCACTATACAGTACAACCAGCGGCAACCCCGATCTTAAAGACGAAGTGGGTACGTCTTTCGAGCTCGGAGCTGATTATTCTGGCTGGTTAAACGGCAGTTTGACCGGTTTTACTTCAGATTATAAAGACCTGATTTATGTTATTCGCCAGCCCAATGGAACAAAATTATATATTAATGTCGGCGAGGCCCGGATTAGAGGTCTGGAAGCCTATGTCTCCAAAAGCCTGAAGAATTTTAATTTCCAGGTTAATTATACTTACCTGGATGCTAAAAACCTGACTGATGATCGACCTCTTGATCTTGTTCCTGAGTCTGAAGCCAGTTTTCTGGCCAGTTACCTCCTGCCAGAAAACTTTAGTCTAACCCTCTGGGTATTAATGACTTCCAGGTCAGAAATTTTGATCAGCTCAAATTCAGTTTCCGTTCCCGGCTATACAGTAGCCAACCTGTCCTTTGAGAAATATTTAAGAGGCGGATCACTGTTTTTTAGAGTAGAAAACCTGTTTAATAAAGCTTATTACACAGAGCCCGGTTATCCCTGCGCTTGTCGCCGGCTGGAAGCAGGATTTACATTCAGGGTTGGCCCAGCAGACTGAATAAACCAGAAATTAGGAGGAGCTAAATGAAAAAACATCACATTAAGATATCTGTCCTGATTGTTCTGACCCTTATAGGGCTTGGCCTGTCCTGGCCAGCAGCTGCTCAAAATATAAAACCGGCCGAGAATAACGATTTCTATGATAATGTACCATTCAAAGAACTACCGTTCGATAGTATTGAAATCGCGGGTGAAGTAACTTCTCCTGGCAGATTGAGCTTGAAAGGCCTGCCTCTGCACCAGGTTATGGTTCGCGAAGCCGTTTTAAATGGTACTGAGACAAAGTTTATTGGTGCCTATGTGTACCAGGGTTATTCCCTGTTTGATATCCTCAAGGATCAAATCCTGGCCAAAAAAAATAAAGACCAGTTCAGCTCGCCCATTGATTTGATGGTCATAGTGGAAAATAAAAAGGGTGAGCAGGTAATTTTTAGCTGGGGTGAAATATTTTATCCGACGGTTCTTCATCGCCAGATAATTGGAGTGAAAGTAGCTCCGATTATACCCTCATCCACTGGCGAGACCTGGCCACTCCCGACCAACCCCAAAATTGTGGCGGCTAACGACCTTTTTTCTGAGCGCAACCTGGATAGCCCGGTTAAAATCACCGTCAAATCTTTTCCTCTGGCGATGGCCACAGAAAAAGGCAAAAAACCTTTGTTTTCTCCTCAGATAAAGATTTACATCAAAGGCGAAGAAAAAGGCAGCCTGGACAAATTGCCTCAGGATACTCTGATTTTAAATCTACCGGCCGTCTTTTTTGGGCGCGGTCAGGGCTTTCACGGAGTCAATTATTTTCAAGGGGTACCCCTGCGATTAGTGCTTGAAAAATACCTTGGCTCTCAGCCTATAAATTATAGAACCGCTCATCTGGTTATAATCGGAGATGACGGCTATCGGGCAGTCTATACAGCTTCGGAAATATTTAACAGAAATGATAACCAGGAAACTATTATTTGCGATCGAGGCCAGCAGAATGGAGGACGTTTTTCTCTTTTCTCGATAGGTGATTTTTTCTCTGACCGGGCCGTTAAAGCTATTAAAGAAATCAGATTCATCGAGTAAACCTGATCTGGACGAAATGGGCTCCTGAGATTAATACTCATTAATACTTTGATACTTTATGCTAATTCCTGATTTCTATCTTTCCGAGTCTATTAAGGGCTGGCCCAGACAGGACCGGCAGAGCTGGAATGCTCGAGAGCCAAAATCAAAGGATGGGCAGTTTTGGGCATAATTGTTCAATCTGTTGGATTGTAAATTGCCATATTTTGTAATTTATTGATATTACATAATTTATATAATCCAAATTTCTGCATCATTATCCAAATAATAAACAAAAAATTTAAGACTATTTGCTTATAAGCTATTGATATATAAGAAGATAGGTTTTTGGGCTAAGATGGCACATAATTTGCATGTAGCACCTGCGAGCCCCTAGATAAGGGGCAAATTACCGGATGCGCTTTATTAAAAACCATTTTATTTTGGAAAAAAGGAGGTGATGGATCAAAGGGGGTTAATAATATATCCAATAACTGTAATGGGCTTTAGGGTTTAGGGCTTAATAAGAATTAACCAAAAGGAGGAAAAATTGGCAAAAAGAGTTTTAGTGGGGGTAATCAGCCTAGTTTTCCTTTTCTGCGGCTTGCTGGTCGCCCAAGTTGTGCAGACCGGGAACCTGGAAGGAACGGTCCGGACAGCTGACGGCGAGCCTTTACCAGGGGTAACAGTTACGATTACCTCTCCAGCTTTGATCATCGGCAAACAGGCTACTGTGACGAATCAACGGGGTGCTTTCCGGTTTATGGCCTTGCCACCTGGCACTTACGAGGTGAGGTTCGAACTGGAAGGTTTTCAGCCGGTTATTCAGAAAGATGTGGTTATCAGGGTAGCTCAGACTATAACCGTTGATATCACCATGAAGCCAAAAACCATGGAAGAACAGGTAACTGTAGTAGCTGCAGCTCCAAACATTGATAAGCAGAAAACAACTCGTCCAACTAACCTGGATGTGATATATCTGAGCAGTTTGCCTGCCACACGTAACCTCGGTACATTCTTTAACATGACTCCAGGTGTCACCGGCGATACAGCACATGGGAGTTCAACCATGGACAATACTTATAACCTGGACGGTATTAACATGGTCGATCCAGCTACTGGTGTTCCTAATGTCAACTTCGGTATGGACATTATGGAAGAAATCTCTGTACAGGCCGGTGGTTTACCAGCCGAATATGGCAGCGTCCGTGGAGCCGTGGTCAACGTGGTCAGCAAGTCCGGTGGAAATAAATTTAGCGGCACGGCCGAATTTTTCCTGGATCATGAGAAACTAAAGTCTGATAACACCAAGGGGACTCCATTTGAAGGAAGCAAGAGTGGTGCTAAGTATCAAATAGAGCCTGTGGTGACACTGGGTGGACCCATTGTCAAGGAAAAAGCCTGGTTTTTCACGAACCTTAGCTTTCAGCAAAATGAAAACTTCGTGGCTGGTTATCCTTATGGGGTCGAACCGGGAAAGGAAAAGCCAGTTAAGACAACGTTACCTTATCCTTTCATTAAATTGAGCTTCCAGCCCAACCAGGAAAATAAATTTTCTTTAACCTATAACTATTCTGACCGAAGAACCAACGATAGAGGAGCCAGTCTCTACTATACTGAAGAAGCAACGATTAAACAGACAACACCAACTCATGTCTTAAGTGTTCAGTGGACGAGAGCTTTTGGTTCAAATCTCTTTACCAACGTCAGATTTGGCATGGTTCTTTTTACCATGAATCTACATGCCAAAAACGATCAGCCAACCTTTGATGATTACGGATTACCTCTTGAAAAAATCTGGGGCGGTTACTGGCGAAATAAAGACGACTATACCAGAAATCGGTATCAATTTAATGCTGACGCGACCTATTTCCTTGATGATTTTCTGGGAAGCCACGAAATAAAAGGCGGCTTTGAAACTCAGATTGCAAAAACTACCTGGTACGTTTATGGCGTCGGTGATTGGACAAGCGATAACGGGCTGGAGATCGGCTGCTATTATGACATTAACAATGGAGCCTACGAGGACTGCCTGGTTCTGGTGAATAATGGTTTCAATCGTAAAGACAATATGATTGACATCCATGGGTTTCTCCAGGATACCTGGTCAGTCAACAGGCATTTGAATATCAGCCTTGGCGCGAGGTTGGAGTATAACAGTATTGTCTATCCCAAGCAGAATACAGAAGAAGGTCCCATTACTTTTCAGGGCAAAACTTATGACCGAAGTATTCCCGAGAACACCAAAATGTATAGCTGGCTTAATCTGGCTCCACGCCTGGGCATCATCTATGATATTCTTGGTGACGGCAAGAATGTTTTCAAAGCCAGTTGGGGCCGCTATATTCTTCCCAACCAAATTGGCTGGATTAACTTAGCTCATCCTAATGGCTGGTTCGGTTACATCCAGCTTCTCAACCCTGATGGCAGCATTATGTATGATGAAAACGGCAACCCCATGACTATTCCCTGGGCTATGCCCGGCGGATTCAAGAATGGCGGTGCAGTCATCGGCTATACTGATGCTCAGGGCAAGGAATACAAGCTTAAAGCCGGTTATACTGACGAATTGACAGTTGCTTTTGAGCGAGAGCTGGCTAAGGACTGGACATTAGCCCTTAGATACATTAAAAAGTGGGACAGAAGACAACCATATATTGTTGATGCCGCTCAACTTGACCTGGATAAACTGATGACCAAGGGCGAGCTTGATTGGTCAAAGAACTGGACACCAGTTACCTGTATTGACCCCTATAACAAGAAGCCAATAGTTTTCTATGAAAAACAGAACCTTATGGCTCAAGACCTTCACATTATTAATCCTCCAGGGGCTAACAGAGATTATGATGGCTTTGAAGTTTCTGTTGATAAGAGATTTTCTAAGAATTATTCGATGAATATTTCTTACGTCTGGGCTAAGTCGAGGGGTCTAATCACCACGGCCAGAAATAGTGAATCGCTGGGTGGAGGCGCAGGTTACTTTTATTCTGATCCTAACGCCCATACTAATGCCTATGGGAGATTCCCCCTGGAAAGAAGGAATCAGCTGAAGGTTACGGGCGTGGTACGGCTGCCTTTCGACATAACCCTGAGTGGCTATTTCCGAGCTCTATCTGGAACCAGAACAACCAGAACAATCAATACTACTTATAGAAATATCTATATTCAGGGCACGACGACTGCCTTTAGACCCAGACAGGGCAATGTTGGCGTTTACGCTGACCAGAGAGGTTCATGGGGTCTTCCCGACCAATGGCTGCTTGACCTCCATCTGGAAAAAACAGTTAGAATTAAAGGGACCTACTTCAGCGTCTTTGCTGACTGCTTCAATGTTTTTAATGAAATGATTATCACCGGCATGTATATGGTTTCCAACAATCCCAATACTCCTTTCATGCGGCAGACCGGAATCAATGATCCGAGAATTTTCCGTTTAGGCGCCAGGTTCGGGTTCTAATCTAGAGTAAGCAGTAAAGGGAGCCATGGTGATCATGGCTCCCTTTTTTTATGTCAGCTGATTGTCCTCCTGATAATTTCCTGCGGCTGGCCGCTACCTGTCGGCTGTTATAAAAAGGAAAATTTTTTGAAAATAGGCTATAATAGTTATGTCAATAGCAAATTATAAGGCTATGATTTTAGGTAAATCTGGATAGACAGTGAGGGAATCAATGAAAAGGGTTTTAGCCGTTTTTTTAACACTGATCATGGTAGCCTTGTTTCTGCCTATTGAGGTCAGGAGCCAGGAAGGCCGTGGACAGGGACGCCTTTCGGGAATAGTCGTCGATGAGGCAGATCAGCCAATTAGCGAGGCTAAGATCAAGATTCAGTATATCGAATACACTTATCAGCTGGAAGCTGTTTCCAACAATAAGGGGCAATGGTCTGTTTTTGGATTAGGCAAAGGGAATGTCAATATCACCGTCGAAAAGGAAGGGTTTGCCCCCGCCAGCCTGCAAATTCCGGTCAGCGGTCTCAATAAGAATCCAGTTTTAAAGATTGTCTTAAAGAAGGGCTCAGCGGACCTATCAGGAACGGGCGAGTCTATTGATAGTCTTAAGCCAATTTTAGCCCAGGCCAATGAACTTTTTGATCAGGGCCAGTATCAATCGGCACTGGCTCTTTATCAAGAGTTGATGAAAAAAGATCCCAGATTATATATGCTGAAGCTAAATACCGGCAATTGCTACATAGAGCTAAAAGAATATGACCAGGCTGTTACTGAGTATCTAAAGTTGCTGGATGAGATTAATGCCCAACCACCGGAAAAGAGAGACAACAAGTTAATTGCCCAGGTCTATGCGGCTATAGGCGATTGCTATTTGAGGCAGGATAAACTTGATGAAGCGGAAAGTTATTTTTTAAAATCCGTGGAGATAGATCAATCAGACCCAGCTATTCCTTTTAATATTGCCGAAATAATGATGAATGCCGGAAAAACAGATGAAGCCATCAAATACTATGAACTCTCTATCAAGGCCGACCCCAGCCGGCCGAAAACCTATATGAAATTAGGTTACGCCTGGATTAACAAGGGTGATACTAAGAAGGCAATAGAATGCTTTAATAAAGTGGTCGAGCTGGCTCCAGCTGATGATCCTGATGCCACCCTGGCCAGGGAACTGATCAAACACCTCTCCGAAATTAAGTGAATTAGTGAGCCTGGTTCAGCAAACAACGTGAAACTCATCTGCCATGGATAAAACTTTTGGCTGGCTTTTGTTGGTTGGATAGTTTTATTCGCAGCTAGTAAAAAGCTGTTAGCCAATTACTAAACAGTCAAAATCTGTTGTCAGTATCCAAGCCGGGGTAAAATTAGGTTTACATTTATTTCGCCCCTCTATGAACCTCAGGTAAGTCATCCTCAGGCCACAAACTTCTGCTTCAGATAGAAAGATAGCCTTCTTTCTGACAGCTACCAAATATTGATCGTAATTTGTCCCAGGCATGAAAATTGCACTGAATGAGATCGAAAGGAGATAAAAAATGTCTGCGAGAAAAGGTGTGGTCACTTTACTTTTATTAATCCTGACTGTTTATATTTTCTTATTTGATCCAGCGCCAGGAGAAGCCAGTGCTCCCCTTGAACCCTATCGCCGTATTCTCGAGATATGTATTGCTCGAACTCTTACCGCTGACCTGAACATAATCGCAACGGCCGTAGCCATCGAGGCCTGTTCAGCTCTTTATGAAGCTCTGTATCTCCTGAATTCTGCCTACCCGTGGACCTAAAGCTAAAAACGTCTTAAAGCTTTTTCAGGAGGTAAACTGAATATGGTTCAGTGGAAAAGGTAACAGCTTGATTTTTTAAGGTAAATTCAACAGCACCCGGAACAGCATTTTTATCGCCGGTAAAATAACTGTTTATCTGGCCGAGCCTGACTATTTCCAGTTTTTGCCAGTCAGCCGGTAAGTGAACAACGGCGGGCCAGGATGCACCTGTCGGGTTGATGATCCTTATCAGGCTGCTGCTGTCTGATATTTCCTGAAGATCAAAATGTTCAACCCTTATTCCCTGCTCAAAGACCTTTAGATAAGGCATTTCATACAGGTTAGAGACGATAACCAGGCCGTCATCATCTTCATAAAATTGCCTCTTGTAAGTATTGAAATGGCCGCAAAATTCAAACTTGCCGCCGGTGGCTGCCTTCATTTTCTTATTTGCTTCAACCGTATGCCATAAGAGCTGATGGATGTAATCAAGATACATCTGCTTCCCGGTGTGTTTGAAACCAGCAACCAGAGCTTCCATGATCCAGGGAATATAAGTCGGGGCGGTGGCCACCGAAGAATCGGTGCCCGTGGTCGGTTCACCGAACTGACCTGTCCAATCGCCGTCTTTTCTGGCTACTCCCCCTTTAAGCCAGCTATTTTCTCCCTCATATTTATCCATGTGAATAAAGGACATTAGCATAGCATCAAGAATTTTTGTGGCGTTTTCTTGCCATTTCTCCTGGCCGGTATAATCAAAAAGGCGATAGAGCTCTTTAGCAGCAAAAGCATAGACATTAACTGACGGTTCGCCAGCATGATCTTCCAGCAACAAGCCATAATTGTCCAGAACCTGAAGCTGATTATTCATGGCTTCAACCGCCCTTTCTAAATATTTTTTCTCACCGGTAAAAGCATAAGCATTGAGCATAACATCAATGCCAAACTCACAAGAATCGAAAGTATTGAGATCATCTTTCCAGATTAACCTGGGCGGCTTAACCGCAGGATCAACCACACCCCTCCAGTACCAGCGGCCAGCCCGATCATTCCACATCAAGCCAGAATATACTTTTTCGAAGTTCAGCAGCAAAGCCTCTTTAATTACCTGATCGCCGGTTAATGGGTATTCAGCCAGCAGCGATTCAACGTTATAGGGTTGAGACCAGAGAAAACACTGGCGTTGTTTTCCTTCAACTGTTTGGTCCATAAAATAGCCATAAAAAGGATGCTCCGGCGAATTCCAGCGCATTTTCTCCAGATAAAAACGATTGGCCCTGATGGTGTAATCCAGCCAGGTTTTATCACCGGTCGCATAAAACATGGTCATGAAAGCTTTGCCGGTCATTTCATTGTGCCAGTCATAGGTTGGCCATTCATAAGCATGATAAACCCAGCCCTCTCTGGTAATAGTTCTGGGTACATTTTTGACCAGATAGTCTTCAACTTCTTGAGGCTTTATTTTTTCAAAATTAATTCCATTCTTTTTTAAATAGCTCTGGTAGCGGGAGTAAATATCTTCATCGGAAAAAGTAGCAGTCAGGTCAAACCTGGCCTCTTCCCGGGGCTTCAGCCTGGCGGCTTTCCAGACAAAAAGGCCATGCTGATGAAGCAGCCACCAGCCCCCGGTAAAATAATTACTCTTTGTATCGCGTTTGATTTTCCACGGCAACATGCCGGAGCCAGCCAGACCATCTCCACTGACAGTAAAAGTAAAATGGTCAGAAAATCCCAGCGGCTCAATCTTTCGGCAGGACAGGAGATCTCTCGGTCCAAAATTCGTATCGATTATTCTACTGGCTGGCAAAGTTAGTAAATTTATGTACTCAATTTCCTGCTGGCTCTTATTTGTCACTCTGTGATCAAAAAATATCTGTTTCCCTCTTAAACTGATATGCAGCTCATGACTCAAAGCTCCACCCTTATCAGCCCTGAGAACCAGCATCTGCCCCTGGCCTTTTTTTTCCTGTAACTCATGCCGTTCAAAATAGACATACCATTTATAAGATGGGTTGGTTTCCGATTCTTTAGCATTCCACATGGAGAGAAAGGGATTATCGGGATAACTTTCTGGCTGACCAACCAGTCCAATAACATCATTTGAACTGAGAGTTGGATAGATTTCTCTGGCTTTTTCCCAGCCCAGGTAACGGTAGCAGATTTCATTTCGATAGCGCAGCTCTTGCAGGTAGTAACCGTTCCACCGTGGGTCAAGGTCGCGTTTTTCGGGCGGCGTCTCAAAAGGATTTAAGGCTTCGTGTCCCTGCCAGACATCAACATAATCAAGCCGGAGATAAACCAGGCTATTAGAAATTTCCAGGGTGTCACCAGGCGAATCCTGTCCATCATGATCATGGTCATTCCAGACAATCGTGGCCGTGTCGGCTTTACTTAGAGGAGATAAGAGTAAGTAAAGCAGTAGAGAAATAAAAATCAAGACCAGAATAAAAATTAGACTGAACCACAGTCCTCTTTCCTGCCTGATGTTCATTTAAACCTCCTCCTGAAAGGCTAAAGATTTATCAGCTTTTTTGACCTTGAAATGCCTGGTCCCATTTTTTTCAGGCCACTCTCCTTTTTAGCTGACAGGCCGCCAGTCATAGCCTTGGTTTTTAGGGAAATATTTAACTCAGGACATCTTCAGTCTAATTAACTGCCCCAGTCAAAGTCAAGGAATATCGCTGGCCTTTTGCCTTCCAGCTCGGGAACCGGATGTTTACCGCCTTGAGAAAAGCAAAACTAATTAAAAAGACTGTTTTTTCTCTATATTTATTTTTCTATCAATCTTTCTTTCAAGCCTTATTCAAGCGCCGCTTGAGGGCTCTGGTTAAAGCCGGAACGACAGTAAATAAATCACCGACAATCCCATAATCAGCAATCTGGAAAATAGGAGCTTCGGGGTCCTTGTTGATGGCGACGATAACCTTGCTGGTCCTCATCCCAGCCTGATGCTGAATAGCACCGCTGATACCGCAGGCGATATAAAGATCTGGTCTGACCGTTCGTCCTGTTTGTCCGACCTGATGAGCATAAGAAATCCAGCCGGCATCAACTGCCGCTCTGGACGCGCCAACTGCGCCTCCCAGGACATCGGCCAGCTCATGTAAAATAGTAAATCCCTCCGGTCCCTTTAAGCCCCGCCCGCCGGAAACGATAATCTTGGCATCAGCCAGGTTTACCTCGTTCTTTTCAACTATCAGGTCAAGAACCTTGCTGGCTATTCTGTCTTCGGGCAAAACAGGCGTTTCCCGGATAATCTGCCCTTCTCGCGACTCGTCCGGTACTGGCATTTCGAAAACATGATGTCTGACTGTGGCCATTTGTGGTCGGTGATCAGGGCATTTAATAGTCGCCATTATGTTGCCACCAAAGGCAGGACGGATCTGCAGTAAAAGGTTGGTCCCCTCTTCAATCTCCAACCCGGTACAATCAGCTGTCAGTCCGGTGTAGATATATGTAGCCACCGCTCCGGCCAGGTCCCTTCCCCTCGTACTCGCACCCAGGAGAAAGATCTCGGGTTTGTATTTCCTGACGAGCTCAACCAGAATACGGGCATAGGGGTCGGTCCGGTAAACCTCGAGAGTCGGATCATCCACCAGGAAAACTCTGTCTGCTCCATAAGCGATAGCCTGTCTGGCAATTGGCTCGGCTTGATACCCAAGGACACAGGCCGACAGTGTTGTCCCTCTTCTGTCAGCCAGTTTTCTTCCTTCACCCATCATTTCCCAGGAAATAGACCCCGCCTGATGATTATACTGTTCAACCCATACCCAGACTCCGCTGTATTCATCGGTTGGGACCTGTTCCTTTTTCTCTACTTCCGGTATGCTCAAAGCCTCAACCGGGCACTCGGGTAAACAGGCACCGCAGCCTGTGCAGGCCTCACTAACGACAGCCAGGTTTTCACTGTCCAGGCTCAGGGCTCCGAAAGGACAAACCTGAACGCAAGCTCCACAACCTGTGCAAATTTCTCTATTTATCTCCAGTAATGCCATTATTCTTTCTCCTCAGATGATGATTTTTTCCGCCAGGAGTTTTTCAGCCAGCTGTTCTGCCTGTTGTTCAGCCGATTCACCTTCAATTATCTGACACTTACCGGCCCGCGGTGGCGGTGTCGAAATTTTTACCACCCTGGTCGGTGAACCTTTCAATCCAATTAAATCTGGATTAACATCCAGATCTTTTGAGGTCCAGACCGGGATCTGGGCCTTTTGAGAGCGTCTGATGCCGAGAATCGTCGGGTATCTGGGCTGATTGATATCTTTGACGACAGTAATTAAACAGGGCAGGGTAGATTTAACCAACTCGCGTCCCTCTTCCACCAGTCTTTCTACTTCGATTGTCTTATTATCAAAATCAAGGCTGGCCACGCGGCAAACATAAGTTAGCTGGCTTATCTGGAGCTGGGTAGCTATCCCCGGCCCGGTTTGACCTGTATCACCGTCAATCGCCTGTCGTCCACAGAAAATCAAATCAAACTCGCCGATCTTTTTTATCGCTCTCGATAGCGTATAAGCCGTGGCCCAGGTATCAGCACCGGCAAATTCCCTGTCATTTAAAAGAATAGCTTCATCAGCCCCCATGGCAATGGCTTCTTTTAGAGCACTCAGGGCCTGGGAAGGACCCATGGTAATTACTGTTACCCTGCCGCCTACTTTTTCTCTAATTCGTAAAGCTTCTTCAATAGCATAAGTGTCAAAAGGATTGATAATGCTGGGCACTCCTTCTCTGATAAGAGTTCCTCTTTCCGGGTCAATTTTAACCTCGGTGGTATCCGGGACCTGCTTGATACAGACAATAGCGTGCACTTTTCCCTCCGCTTTAAAATCTTAAAATTTGCCTGGCTGGCAAAATCATATTTTCAGCTATATCATTATCAGCTAATGATATATATATATTTCTGAAAACAGAAGCTTCCAGATAGTAACCAGACTAAGGTTTAAGTCAGACAAACTTGACTGACTACTGCTAATTATCGGCAGCCTTCTCCCTGCCAGAGTCAAAAAAATATAATTCAGATTTGAAAATAAGTCAAGATGACCAACTGACCCGGAACTTCCAGTGGCAACTTGCTATTTATTTATGACTTGTCTAAAATTTAAATTCATTTTGGCCGAAGACAGCTGGTTTCCAGGTTAAGAATAAAGCCTTTCTTCCCGACCAGCCAACCGGCAAGCAGCTTGAAGAGAAAGATAATATAAGGCCGAGAAAAAAATCTGTAATAAGAAACAGGAGAAAAGCAAGTGAATGCCAGGAAATATGATTTTGACCAACCACTTGACAGACGGAATACCTGTTCTCTTAAATGGGACTTCTGTCAGAAGGTGCTGGGAGTACCTGATGTGATACCAATGTGGGTGGCCGATATGGATTTCCCTGCTCCTCCAGAAGTGGTAGAAGCCATTAAAAAGAGGGCCGAGCACGGAGCCTATGGTTATCCACTTGTTCCCGATTCGTTCTGGACCTCCATTATTAACTGGATGAAAAATCGTCACAACTGGGAAATAAAGCGAGACTGGTTAACCAGAGCACCTGGCGTAGTGCCTTCGCTCAATATCTGTGTTCAGACCTACACCTCTCCTGGAGATAAAATTATTGTTCAAAGTCCGGTTTATTATCCATTTTTTTCTGCCGTCGAAAATAATGGCCGCCGGATTGTTAAGAATCCTCTTATTTATAAGGACAATCGCTGGCAGATGGATCTGGCCGATCTGAGAAGAAAAATCGACGGGCGAACCAGAATGTTGATTCTATGCAGTCCACATAATCCGGTTGGTCGGGTCTGGAGCCGGGAAGAACTGGAAGACCTGGCTGAAATAATCATAGAACATGATCTGTTGCTTGTCTCTGATGAGATCCATGAAGAACACGTTTATCGAGGCTTCAAACATCTTCCTATCTCTTCCCTTTCCCCAGAGATAGCTGACAGGACAATTACCCTGACCGCGGCCAGTAAAGCTTTCAACATCGCCGGACTGACCACTTCCATCGCTATTATCCCCAACGAGAAGCTGCTGAACCTTTATAATATCCAGACTGAAAACCTGGGTTTAACGACCGGCAATATATTCGGGCTGGTTGCTCTGGAAGCAGCTTATACCCATGGTCAGGCCTGGATTGAACAACTGGTCGAATATCTTGAGGGTAATATGGAATTTGCCCGACGCTTTTTTGAGGAACGGCTGCCAGAAATAAAATTCCTTAAACCGGAAGGTACTTATCTGGCCCTGCTTGATTGCCGTTCGCTCGGCCTCCCTCAACCAGAACTCAACGACTTTTTCCTGAAAAAGGCCCGAGTCTATTTCGATCAAGGGCCGATTTTTGGTGAGGAACTGGAGGGTTTCGAACGGATGAATTTAGCCTGCCCGCGCCAGTTATTAACAGAGGCTCTGCAGCGGATAGAAAAGGCAGTAACCGAACTCCGAACCAGCTAATCAGCTATAATTTAATTATGAAATTGCCTTATAAAACTACCTCTGATTCACTTAACCGCTCTCGCTTTTCGATCATCCTGGTTAATCCCCAGAATCAGGAAAATATCGGGCTGGTCGCCAGAGCCATGAAAAATACAGGTTTTTCTGAGTTAAGACTGGTTGGCCTCGAGAAGTTTGAACAGGAAGCCTTTCGCCCGGCAGTTCATGCCAAAGATATTTTGAAAAAAGCAATTTTCTACCAGAGTCTGCCGGAGGCTGTAGCCGATCTCAATCTGGTACTGGCTTCAACTGCCCGGCAGAGAAAGGCTTTTCGGGTGATCACCATTGACGAAGCAGCCGAGAAAATAAGGCTTTTCCCCGACCATATCAAGATTGGTCTCGTTTTCGGAAATGAGCGAACCGGGTTGAGCGACCTTGAACTAAGGCAGGCTAATTTTGTCTATTTCATCCCTCAAGCCGGCCGTCAGCCTTCCTACAACCTGGCTGCTGCTGTTCTGATTACACTTTATACACTTTTCCGCCAGTCAGCTTCAGAACTGGTAGCTGAATTACCGCCTCCAGTCTCCCACAAAGAACAGGCTGACTGCCTCCAGATCGTTTTAGCCAAGTTGGAAAAAAATGGCTTTGTCCACGACACCAATCGTGAGCATGTTACCAATTTACTTTATGACCTTTTCGGCCGAATGACGCTGTCTGACCGTGACCAGCGGTTTCTCGCCGCCATCTTCAACAAAGGCCTCAATAAAAAGTAGTCCTGGCTCTGGCGGCAGATAAGAAGCTTACGAATTTTTTACACCTGTTCTGTTCTGATGTATTTTATAGGTAGAGGTTATTATGAACAAAGAAAAAAGATTCGTACTGGGGCTGGTTATCATTGCCGTTATTGACCTGTTTGCGGGTTTGATGACCATTTCCTTCTGGATTGGGCATCTGGTTGGCAACCGTTTTCCTAAGACTCTGCCGGTGCCAGATAATCTCTATAATGCCTTTGCTCTACCAGACCTGGTTCTGGCTGCCTTTCTGTTAATCGCTTCTGTCGGTCTTCTTCGCTTCAAAAAAACAGGCTATATCTTTGCTCTGATGGCCAGCGGCATGTGGCTATTTGATTCACTGCTGGTTAGTGGCCTGACCGGTTTTTTTAAATTATCTCTGGTTCTGCCCAGTTTGTTATTCTGTCTCTGGTCAATTTACTACCTGTGGAAGAAGCGGGAAATTTTTCAGCTCTTTGCCTGAAATCAATAGCCAGAAATCGAGACAGACTGATGATTAAAGCCAGTCTTAATACCTTTGACGTCACTATGATCGTGGTCAGCCTGGTCATCGGCATTGGCATTTTCCGGACACCGGCGATGGTCGCTGCAGTTACCAGAACGCCGGTTTTGTTTTTCGCAGCCTGGGCAGCCGGGGGACTGATCACACTTCTGGGTGCACTAACTTTCGCTGAGATTGGCTCTCGGTTCCCTCATCCCGGCTCCTATTATCAGGTAGTAGCCAGTAGCTATGGCTCACTTTTGGCTTTTTTACTTAACTGGGCTAACGTCTTTATCATTAATACCGCCAGTGGAGCCGGTGTAGCCTTGATAGGAGCTGAATATCTGGCACATCTCCTGCTTCCTGATAGATTACGCACAGCTCAAAATATTATTTTTATAGCTGCTGGCATGATAATCTTGCTGGTACTGTTAAATTACCTTGGTATAAAATCAGGAGCCTGGACCCAAAATGTTTTGAGCCTTTCCAAGGTTATTCTGATATTTATCCTGGCTGTCGCCGGACTCTTCAGCCAGCACAGCACTCCTGACATCAGGTCAGCGTCTCTGTCTCCGCCAGCCAGCTGGTGGTCGGCCCTGGGACTTGGTTTTATCTCTGTCTTTTTTAGCTATGGAGGCTATCAACAAACCATTAACCTTGGCGCCGACTTAAAAAATTCGTCCAAAAATTTACCTCGAGCAGTACTGGGCGGCATGATCATTGTTATCAGCTGTTATCTGCTTATTAACGTCGCTTACTGGAGAACTCTGGGAATGCCTCGCCTGGCCTCGGCCAAACTGGTCGCTGCAGAAACAGCTGGTGTAGTCTTTGGACAGCTAGGAGCAAATATTGTCTCGTTGGCTATTTTCCTTTCAGCCCTCGGATTTCTGAATGCCATTATGCTCCAGCTCCCTCGCACTTATCTGGCCATGGCTGAAGACGGAACTCTGCCCGCCATCTTCAAAAAGCTAAATCCCCGGACCCAGGTTCAAGAGTTCGGCTTGCTTTTTCTGGGTGTTTTTATCCTTTTGAGCCTGATTTTTCTCCGTACTTTCGAAAACATCGTCAACTATGTTATGTTTCTGGACAGCCTGGGCATCGCCGTCGTGGCCTCTACTATCTTTGTTTTAAGAAGCAAGGCAAAAAGAAACAATCAGGATTATGTAGGTTTTAAACTACCCTTTTACCCCCTGCTTCCTGCTATTTTTATCTTTTTTCTTCTAACCATCACCATCAGCGTCCTGGTCAGCCAACCACGTTCTGCCTTACTCGGTACAGTTTTTCTCTTGCTTGGCTTCCCTCTATACTGGGCTATGCGGCAGCTTTCTTTCAGGAATAAACCGGTCAGCAGATGATCTTGCTAGAATTATAAATTATAAAGCCAGGCTGAAACTCAATCCGCAATAGGGGTCAAAATATTTCTGGCCTTTAAATTCTTTGGTTCTGATGGCAGCATAAAAACTTAAGACTGCCTGCTGGCTTTCGTAAGCCAGCCCCGAAGTCAACTGGCCGTAGAAATGACGGAGCGACTGACCGTGACCGGAGACGAAAGTATTTCCTTCAATTAAGAGGTTTCTGGCCAGAGCCCGGCCGGTTACCCGGCAAAAGGCATAGATAGAGGTTCTTTTTACTCCGGTTAAGGATATCTGATTGCAAAGTGGTGTGGGAAGCCAAACCTCTTGCCCCGGTTGAACATTTAGGCCAAATCGAAAATCCAGAGTGGCTTCAAGACCCGTCATCAGGTTACCCAGCTGCCCACCCAGGCCGGCTTTAAAAACACTATTCCAGCCTGCTTCTTTTTTATCAGGACTCCAAATTGTCCAGAAACGGCTCAACCAGATATCAACCACCGGCTCGTTTTTAAGCTGGTTGGTCCAGCCTCGAGGTTCGGTCCAGCCATAAGTCCGGTGCAGCCATTTCTGAGTTGCTTCAGCTAAAGAAAGCGGTCCGACTACTCCCAGACCGCCTCCCCAGCTGGTCTGTGTTCGTCCAGAATTGCGGACAAAAGTCAGGCTGGCCAGAAGCAGCCCGGCATAAGGACGATCGTCACTGATTATCTCTTCTCTGGTCAGATCAGCCGGCGTAAACATGCCCTGAGCAATCGACAGAGCTGCCCAGCGCTGGCCTGAAGTTTCTGGATCAAGGCAATTTTCCGGGCTCTCCATTCTGGCATCATTTCCCAGAAGTCTTGTATTTAGTCGATACAAAAACCTCAGCCAGGATGATTTAGACTTCTCTTCAAGTGGAGGAGAAACCCAGCCAAGGAACAGTCCATTGGTATAGCCATCATCCTGGTCGAGCCAGACATCGTTTTCCAGCTTGAAGATCAAATTGCCTTTTCCGGTCGGTCCGGCTGGAAATTCAGGCGGTTGCCCGGCAAGAAGTGGCCAGTTCAGATTCAGTCCGAGAGATAAAATCAAGAGTACCAACCTAAGGTGAGAGCTGCCCTTTATCATCTGCGAACCAGAAACTTCCTGAAATTTTAACCAGCTTTAGTCAGTTGCAACCTTTTCTAATTTTTTCATGATGCTGAACATAAAAGTCGCAGACAGCAAGCAGGCGACGACGAGAATTGACCATAGAGCCCACAGAGGAAGTTTCATCCATAGCCAGCCAACTACCCCGACCAGATAATTACCAATGGCCGTAGCCGCGAACCAGCCGCCCTGCATTAGACCCTTGTATTTGGGCGGAGCAACGCGGGAGACAAAAGAAATACCCATCGGACTCAGGAAAAGCTCGGCTATGGTTAACAGAAAATAAGTGCTGATTAACCAGTAAACTGAAACCTGGTGCTGAGGCGGAGCCACCTGGCCGCCAAGCTGAGCCGGGCTGGGCAATCCAATTGAACCAATGACCAGAATAGTAAAGGCAGCTGCCGTCAGTATCATGCCGTAGCCAATCTTTTTGGGTGCTGATGGCTCCTTTCCCTTCTTATTCAGATAGGCAAAATAGGCAATAACCAGTGGTGTTAATGAAACAATAAAGAACGGATTAAAATGCTGAAAGCGCTGCGGCTGGAAAGGATTAATTTCCGGATAAGTCCGATAACGCAGATAGGTCAGCACTGCAAAAACAACAAAAGCTAACCCACCGGCCAGCCTGGTTCGGCTGGATGTTCCTTTCCTGAGAAGATAATATAGTCCGACCAGGCTCAGATATAAAGGAATTAAGGCTGTCAGGTCAAACCAGATATTGGTCAGTTTATCAACGTGAGAAACAGTATAATCCCGGGCAAAAAAGGTCATGCTAACTGCCGACTGTTGAAAAGCCATCCAGAAGAAAATAACCACGAAAAAGACCAGGCCCAGAGCAACCAGCCTCTCTTTGGTTTGCTCGGGAGTCAATTCAACCACCTGCGACTTTAGCTCAGCTGAAGCCGCTTTTTGCTTTTCAGTCACATCAGCCTGACGGTAGTATTTCCTGAAGCCCCAGAAGATCAACATAGAAACTATCAGGCTCAGGCAAGCCACACCAAAACCAAAGTGATAGGATTTACTCAATGTTCCCAGATAACTTTCTGCAAATTGCCGGAGCGAATCAATAGTAATAGCCGGGTTTTGAGCTCTAGCTACATCGAGAAACTGATTAACATCACTCAGCTTACCTTTCAGAAAATCGTTAGCCAGTTGCGGTATGCGGGCATCATAGACAAAATTACCCTTGGCCAGAATCCAGCTGCAAACCTTTTCTGAGGCGGAAGGAGCAAACATCGCCCCGATATTAATTCCCATATAAAAGATATTAAAAGCCCGGTCACGAAGCGCACTGTATTTAGGATCATCATAGAGATTGCCAACCAGAGCTTGAAGATTACCTTTAAATAGGCCTGTTCCCAGAGCAATCACTCCCAAAGCTGTCAGCACCAGGCCAAAGCCAGTCTCAAAGCGAGTGGGAATGGCCAGCAGCAGATACCCCAAAAACATGACGATGAGACCGAGACTGATGGTTTTGCCATAGCCGAAGACCCGGTCAGCCAGATAACCGCCAAGAAGAGGGAAAAAATAGACACAGAACATAAAAATTCCATAAATAGTACCAGCCGTGGCTGAGCTGAGACCATATTTTGCCTGCATGAAGAGGACGAAAATACTGACCATAGTATAAAACCCAAAACGCTCGCCCATATTAGCAAAGAAAGCAACTATCAAGCCTTTGGGGTGGCCTTTGAACATGTTATTTTTCTCCTTTAGTTAAAGTTTGTGTTTGATTTTACTTCATATGCCTTTCTCTCAGGATTTCAAAAAAAAGTTCATTTACTCTTTTTTCCATGGCCTGACGAAATTTATCCACCGTTTCACTACCTTTATCTGAAATGTAGTGACTGATAAACATCGGCTGACCAACATTTACCCATATTTTGCCTGGAACCCCCAGCGGGATATGAGTTCCAAAGATGGCCATAGTCGTGACAGGGACATCCAGCCGTGATTCCTGGTAAAGGTTATAGGCCATAACGGCTGCTCCATGACGGAAGCGCGGGATGTAGGGATTACGATCGCTGTCATTAAAATGTCCCCGACCCTGCAGAGCAATAATGGCCCGGCCCTGCTTCAGATAATTCTGACATTTCTTGACTGCTTCTGCCCGGCCAGTATAAAGATCAACCGGGATAGTTCCAATTTTTGCTATATTGGTTGAAACATAACGGACAATACTTGAAAAAAATGGAGCCAGCAGAAAATGTAAGAACAGGCCCGCATCTTTCATGTTGCGGTAAAGGTGCTTTTTAACCAGGAAGCTAAACTCCTGACGGTTAAAAATCATTTTATTAGCTGTAAAGAAAATTGGTCTGGGAATCACCTTAAAAAGGACAGCCACATCTTTATAACTGCCGACATGGTTGCCAACAATTATATTAGGCCCCTTGAGGACAAAATCTTCTGCCCCCTTAACTATTAGCTTCTTAGAGGTCAGAGCCAGACTGCTTAGCCTTTGGATAATACCTTGAAAACTCTGGAGTTCCTCTTCAAAGCTTTTTGGCATAAGAAAGTAATTTTAGCTTAGAAAAGGCCTAAATTCAAAAAAAAACTTCACTCATTTCTGGCAGCCCGGTAAAAAGAAACGGATCAATCATCTGATCTACCGCTTAATAAAGAGGAAAAAGAAGTATAAACCAAAAAACAAAATCTATTTTGGGTCCAAAAGCTCCTGACAATAGGCTATTTTAGCCTCAAGTTCCTTCTTTCTTCCGGCCAGTCGTTCAACCTTCTTCGTCCAGCCCCTGGCCAGGGCCTCCTCTATTTGCTGATCAATTTGCCTTGATTCAAAATTGAACAGTTCAACGGCTCTTTTTAACTCTTCTGCCGCTTTTTTCACCATTTTTAGTTCGAGATAGGTCTGTCCCAGGTAATAATGACAGTCGGATAGGGTCTTATCGACCTTGAGTGACTCCAGAAAATAATCACTGGCTTTTTTAAAATCTTCTTTTTTAAAACAAATAAGCCCTAAAAGATAATGAGGCAGGTAATAGCCGGGACTGATGGTCAGAGCCTGGCGGCAATCGGCTTCAGCTTCAGTCAGCTTACCTAGCATTAAATAGGAGAGACCTCTTAGAGCATAGCCAAACATCTCATAACTGCCGGATAGCTTAATGAGCGTAGTAAGACTGTCCACTGCCTCCGGCCAGCGGGCCAACTCAATTAAAATTAAAGCCTGCTGATAGGTTCCCTCTTCGTCATCCGACCGCAGCGAGGTTATCGCCTTGAAATCAGCTAGAGCCTCTTCATAGTTGCCTTTTTCTCTGTTTATGAATCCGGAGAGAAGATGAGCCCGCGGCATCTCATTATCAAGAGCCAGGGCCTGCCTTAAAAATTCTTCAGCTGATTCATATTTCCTGTCAAGAAAAGCCAGTTCACCCAGTTCAGTTAAAGCACGAGGGTGCCGGGGATTTTTTTCCAGCGTCAATTTAAACCATTTTTCTGCCTCAGGGATTTCACCGCGGAGTTTCTGGAAACGTCCCAGTAGAAAATAAGGCAGTGGCCACTCCGGCTTTAAACTCATTACCTTTTTTAAATTATCATCATCAGCCGTCATCATCTCTACCAACGGCTTAAAAAGCAGGGCTTCCGGCTCTTCCGGATTATCCTTCAAAACTCCATCCAGGTTCTTCAACGCCGGCTCAACAGTACCGTATTTAAAAGAACCGCTTTCAAAAAGATCTTTTAAGTAGGGAATTAGCCTTTCAGCTGGCTCTCCACGCAGATAACGATAGTAAGAACGGAAGATTTCCCTGTATTCAGAATCAGTCATGAAAGTTTTCGCGTTAAGTACCAAAGCTGCGGCTTTTAAATAATCCTGATGGAGTCCCAGTTCTTCCGCTCTGGAGGCATAAAAGCTGCCTTTTACCCATTGATCAAGGTTGCCCAGGCCGAGTTCTTTCCTTTCCCTGGCCCATAGTCCATAAGTAACCGCCAGGCGCCCATAGGCCTGGTAAAAATCTGGCTGCTGACGGAGAGCCTGTTCAAAATATTTTATAGCTTCCTGGTAGCCGGGAATAGCAAATTTTTCGAGCTCGGCCTGACCTCTTTGATAAAGATCTTCGGCTTTAATTTTTGCTTCTTTTTCAGGCGAGACTGGTCCTACAGGTACCATGACCTTGTCTGTCCGGCAATTGATGATCGTCATCGTGAGCGGCACAATAATCAGAGCTAAAAGCTTAAGCTTTCCGGTCAGAACTTTTTTAACAGAAGCGTGAACCATAGCCACCATTTTCATGTCTTCAACCCCTCCTCAGGTATTATAAACATTAATAAATATTTATGTCGATTAGAAAAACTTCGTCTCCGCTCTCTTCTTGGGTCCCCATTGAAGTCTAAGAACCTTCCCCGGCATTATCTAACAGCATTTTTAACCAGCGCTCCGTCCAGTTCATCTTTTCTACTGCGGGGTAGATCTCTTCTCCAGGCTCTATAAGCCACCAAATTCATCTAATTCATCTAACAACAAAAAATAAGCGGGGCTCAGGTTACCTTCATCACCTCTACCTTTTTCTTCTCTTCTTCCCGCAACTTGAAGTCGACCGTCACGGTAAAGATGACCCCTTTGGGCTGGCCATCAATGATTAGAGGTTCATAAACCCACTGTTTAACAGCATCAATCGCCGCCTGATCAAGTAATGGTACGGACCTCAAAACTCTGATGTTGGCTACCCGACCGTAAATATCAGTTGTAACTTCCAGGATAACCGTGCCTTCCACGCCGGCCTGTCTGGCCGCCTCGGGATAAACCGGATCAACTCTTTTTATCAGCTGTGGTGGCTTGATTCCGCCGAGGGCTCTGACCGTATCCAGAGGCAGGGCTTCTCCGCCGACGACTCCTCTGAGTTCGCCTCCCAGCACCCCTCCCACCTCACCCCGAACGGGAGGTTCAATTTTCCCCCCGAATAATGTTTCCCCTGACATGGGGCGAACAGCAGTTATCTTCAGCGAAAGGAAGTATGGTTTCCCGGAGGCATCTTCAAAGCCAAAAGCGGTTATGGAATTCTTCTCCAGAGTCAGTTCGGTATCCAGAAGACTTGTTTTCTGGCTCTGATCCTGTTCGAAGACTTCCACCCGGCAAGTGACTCTTTCCCCGGACAGGGTTCTAAGCCAGGTAATCATAATGGCATATTCCTTGCTGTCCAGGCGGAAGATGTGGAAGTCCTTGGTCCCGGTTTTAACCCAGCTAAAATTGTCCTGAGTTAAAAGCCTCAATTCCTTGAGGTTAAAGACCCGGCGTATCTGGCTTTCTTCTTTATCAGCTGTATCCTCGCTTTTTATGCTGGCCGACAGCGTGTAGCGCCAGAAAGAAGAGGTGACCGTTTTAACCGGTTCAACTTTTCCTCCCCGCAATCCCTCAAAGACTTTAATTTGCATTTCAACCGCAGGTGATGGACTGGCTGGTAGCGAGGTAGTCCTTTTCGTCTGGGCTAAAGCTTCCCCCGCCAGAAATACACTGAGTACAAGGCACAAAGTTCCTGATAAAATTGCCATTATTTTTTGTCTCATGTAAATCTCCTTTTGTCTTTTCTGATTTTATTATTTAAAAATTCAATACTACCTCAGTTCTGACTCTGCACCCAGATAATGATCATCTCAGGCTCACTGGTTCTATAAATCATCAGGCTATCCGCCGGCTGCCCCTTGGCCCGGACATAGTTCAGGGACAGAGCGGAATAATTACTGGCCGAATAGCTACTAACTCTATCGCTGGCCCCCGGAGAAAATGCCACTGATTCCGGCCCGGGCTGGCTGAAATACCAGCCAAAGCCAAGAAGCAGAACAAAGATGGCAACCGTCATGACGACGGCATAAATTCTGGTCAGGATTATAGAAATTCGGCCAGAAGGAACAGGCGGTATTCTGTCTTCAGCCACGTCTGCCTGCCTGGAGGCTCTGGTGATGAGAGCCGTGGGTAGCTTCACATTGCTCAAGTCTTCCACTATTGCCTCTATATTCTCTCTGCTGGCTAGTTCCTGCTGGCAGTGAGGACAGGCCTCAAGATGAATAGCCAGCAGCCAGCAGCGGAAGCTGGTGAGCGGGACCAGCTTCCAGAGCAGGCCAATCAAGAAGCAGTTAATTCTCCTATTTCTTTTATCCATTCCCCTTCTCCATCAATTTTTTTAATTTTTTCCTGGCCTGAAAAAGATGAACACGGACCGTCCCGGTAGCACAGCCAAGGATGCCGGCTATTTCTTCGGCCCGGTAACCTTCTTTCCCCCAGAGAAGAAGGCAGGCTCTCTCTTTTGGCTTCAGTTGATTAAAAACCGATTCCCGCCAGGACCGGTCGATATATTCCTCTGATGGTTCCTCTTTCGCCGGCCGGTAATTTTCAGCTGCCCGCTTAAAAAACCGCCCGAACCGCTGACGTTTTTTCAATTGGTCCAGACATTTATGATAAAGTATGGTTAAAGCCCAGCTTTTTAAATTCTTATTACGGTCAAAACCATCCCAGTGCCGCAAAAGCTGGACAATTGCTTCCTGACAGGCGTCCTCAGCATCAGGCCAGTTTTTGAGCAGACCCAGAGCAAAAGACATAAGACTTCCTCCCTCTTTTTCCAGAAATTCCAGCAGGTCTTTTTTATCTTCCATTCAAGCCTGAATAACCTGAACTTGCTCTTTTTTCCTTAACTCACCTCTCTTCGGGCTTTCACTGATATTACGACTGTGCCCGGAATAACGTTTATTTCCTTCTGGCTCTGACCTCATAATTTTAACTCAGCTTTATCTTTAAGACACATAATAGAACTCAACCACCGGTCAGCCAGGCTGAACAACAGTCGCCTTTACTATAAAGCCTCATCAGATATCCTGCTGGTGACTGGTCAGGCTGACGACAACGAACAGCTGGCATCAGGGCAGCTCTTCAAATTATCTTGTCAGTCTGCCCAAACCGTGTTAAGTTAATTTAAATCTGATGACAAAATGATGATAATATCTTTTTTATCAGGTTTTTGTTTAAATCTGTCATTTTTAATTAAAGGTCAAAAGAGGTGATAAAGATGCTTCAACTTATCAGTCAGGCCAGGGTTTTTTCACCGGAGGACATTGGAATTAAAGATATCTTAATAGCTGATGAAAAAATAACAGCTATCGAAGAACCGGGTAAGATTAAAATCGAAGGACTGGAGCTCAAAAGGATCGATGGCTCGGGACTTATAATTCTGCCAGGATTTATTGATCCCCACGTTCATATTCTGGGCGGCGGAGGTGAGGGTGGCCCGGCGACCAGAGCCCCGGAAATCAGGGTCGAGGATTGTGCCCTGGCTGGAGTTACAACAGTAATAGGCTGTTTGGGAACAGACAGCATTACCAGGCATTTATCTTCTCTTCTGGCCAAAGCCAGAGCCCTCGAAATAGAAGGCCTTAGCGCCTGGATTTATGCCGGGGCCTATAACCTGCCAACTCCAACTATAACAGGAAGTGTCCGTTCTGATCTTGTCCTGATTGATAAAGTCATCGGGGCTGGAGAAATCGCATTGTCTGACCACCGTTCTTCCCAGCCTACTTATGAACAGTTCCTGGAACTGGTGGCCGAGTGCCGGGTTGGAGGGATGCTCGGCGGGAAAGCTGGCCTAGCACACTTCCATCTGGGTGATGGGAAGCGCGGGCTGGAATATCTATTTAGAATGGTCAAAGAGACTGAAATTCCAGTCACTCAGGTTATTCCTACCCATACCAGCCGCAATCAGCAGCTCTTTGAGCAGGCCCTGGAGTGGCTAAAACTCGGTGGGTTTATTGATCTTACCACGGGCCCCGAGCCGGTAGATAAAGGAGAAATAAGCGTCCGCGATGCTTTGAAGCGGATAAAGGAAGCTCACCTACCGCTAAATCATGTGACAGTTAGCTCTGATTCGAATGGTAGCCTGCCAGTATTTAATGAGAAAGGCGAGTTGATGGGCCTGACTGTCGCCAATCAAAGAGATTTTCTCCGGACTTTTCAACACATCTGGCGAGAAAATATTTTAACCAGGCAGGAAACAATCCAGGTTTTTTCAACCAACGCTGCCGGTTTTTACAAGCTGCCTGGAAAAGGCAAGGTGCAGCCAGGTTTTGAAGCTGATCTTCTGGCCATCAATGAATCGGCGGAACTTCAATACGTCTTCAGCCGGGGGAAAGCACTCCTAGAAAAAGGCCAGTTGAAAGTCAAAGGCACTTTTTCTTTAAACCAATGATTCTGGCAAGACTGATATACAGAAATATACAGGCAAAACGGGAGAATCAGAAGTCAACAAAAAACAATGACTGACCCTTAACTGCCGGGAGGAAAGCATGGAAGAGAAACATTCAGAAAACAAGAGCGGGCAAAATCTGCCTCAGGGAACAAAAAAACCGAGTTTCGGTTTGGCCCTCATCCCCATCATTGCTATGGCTATTCTCCTCGGAGTGGGCTATGGCGTTTACCATCTTAAGGCTCAGGTATTGCTGGTAGCAGCCGCTTTCCTGACTGCCTGTCTGGGAGCACTGCTTAAGTTTTCCTGGAAAGAGATGGAGTCAGGTATTGTCGAGAGTATTAGAAAAGCCCTGCCGGCTATTCTGATTATGCTCACGGTTGGTGTCCTGGTAGCTACCTGGATGGCCAGCGGCACCATTCCTATGATTATTTATTACGGGCTAAAGCTCATCTCTCCTAAATATTTTCTGGTCACAGCCTGCTTTGTTTGCTCAATAACCTCCCTGGCCTGCGGGACTTCCTGGGGGACTATTGGTTCGCTCGGCGTGGCCTTTATCGGCATTGCTTCCGGTCTGGGGATTCCACTTGGACCGGCAGCTGGAGCGATCGTCGCCGGCGCTTATTTTGGTGATAAACTATCACCGCTATCTGATATACCCAACCTGGCTTCGGTCACCGCTGGCTCCAACCTTTTTGATCATATCAAGCATACCCTCTGGTCAGGGGTACCAGCCTGGCTCATCGGTCTGGTTATATATTTTTTTATGGGACTCAAATATGCCGGCCGGGAATTTAACCGGGAAAACGTTCAGCTGATTGCTTCCACCCTGGAAAAAAATTTTCATTTTAATCTTTTACTGCTTTTACCTATACTCATCGTTTTTTATTATGCTTTCACGAAAAAGCCGACTATCCCGGGGATGATGGTTTCCTCGCTGGTAGCTACCATCCTGGCTGTTATCTTCCAGAAGACCTCACTGGTGAGTGTGGCCCAGGCTATGAATTCGGGCTATGCTGCCCAAACTGGTGTGGAGATGGTTGATGGGTTACTCTCGCGGGGCGGTTTAATGAGCATGATGGAAACTCAGCTGGTGGCTTTCACCGCCTTTAGTTTCGGCGGCATCATGCAGAAAACTGGCATGCTGGCTGCAATTCTTGAGAAGATAATGAAGTTCGCCAGAGAAGTCTGGAGCCTGGTTCTGACCACCATTGGAACAGCAATTCTGTCAGCTCTTATTACGGGCAGCTCTTATCTCGCCATGATTATTCCAGCTGAGCTTCTGGGCGATGCCTTTAAGAAAAAAGGACTGGCTGCTAAAAACCTGTCCAGAATAATCGATGAAGCAGGCGGGGTTATTGTGCCCTTAATTCCCTGGAGCATGGCCGGAGTTTACGTCACCGGAACCCTGGGCATTCCTGTTCTTTCCTATTTGCCCTGGGCTTTTTCCAATTATCTGGCAGTCATTATTCTGGCCATCTTTGGCCTGACCGGCGTGACCATGGCTAAAAGAAAACGAGAAGATGAAACTGAGGCTGGAAGTTGAGTTTACGCTTGATAGCCTTGAGATAATGACAGTGTGATAATCTTCTTATAAGCTTTAGAAAACAAGGAGGCTAGCCTTTTTCTTCGTCTCCCTTGTCTTCCTTACTTTCTTCTTCCAGATCGTCCAGATGGCTTAAGGCCTTTTTAAATTCCTGCTCGGCCTGCTGAAGTTTCTTCTTGCGGAGTTCAACCGTCGATTCAAATTTCTTTCCCAGTTCCTCGGTTTTTTTCTTTTCTTTAAGCAGCAGGTCGTCGAAAGAGGCTTTCTTCTTTTCACCCTTTTCCGATTGGATAACCGCCATTAAATCAGAATCAACCCACAGTTTGGATCCGCAATGAGGGCAGGTTACCTGGAAGACCTTTTCCTTTTTATCACCCTTTGTTTTTTCTTCCATGATTAAGAGTTTTAACAAAAAAGGCTGGTCGATTCAACTCAATTTTTCGGCTGGTCCAGCCCGTGTTTTTTTAACAGGCGGAAAAGTCCCTGTCTGGTCAAGCCAATGGCGGCGGCAGTTCTGGCCCGGTGATAATTAAAATGGCGCAGAGCTTCACCCAGGAATTTCTTTTCAAATTCAGCTTTGGCCTGGGAGTAATCCCAGCGATCAGTTAGAACTTTGTCTCTGGCGTTTTTAATGGGCGTCGACAGATAGTCAGCCTGGATGATTTTTTCACCGCCAGAAAGAATCAGATTGCGCTGAATTTCGTTTTGAAGCTCCCGGACATTGCCCGGCCAATCATATTTAAGCAAAAGCTCGAGCGCCTCCGGTGTATAAAAAGCACGAGGCCTGTTCATTTCCCTGGCATAAAAGTCGAGAAAATGATTGACCAGAACAAGAATGTCTTCTGGCCGGCGCCGTAAAGGTGGAATGTCAATGGCCATGATCTTCAAGCGATAGTAAAGATCCTGCCGGAAGCGGCCGGTGCTGACTTCTGCCTCCAACTGGCGATTGGTAGCACTGATAAAACGGACATCTATCCGTCGGGAACGATTTTCGCCGAGACGCCTCAACTCTTTCTCCTGAAGAACTCTTAAAAGCTTAGCCTGAAGGGGCAAGCTCAGATCACCAACCTCATCCAGAAAAAAGGTTCCACCGTTGGCTTCCTCAATCAACCCGGGTTTATCCCGAAGGGCGCCGGTAAAGGAGCCACGAGCGTAACCAAAAAGTTCTGATTCAAGAAGGCTGTCAGGGATGGCGCTGCAGTTGATGGCTACAAACTCGCCTCGCTGGCGGTGGCCGGTCTGGTGGATTAATCTGGCGACGAGTTCTTTGCCGGTTCCACTTTCCCCGCTGATGAGAACCGGTGAGTCGATATCTTTGACCTTATTGATGAGCTCCCGGATAAGCCTCGCCGCCTGACTGATACCGAGAAATTCGAGCTGCCCTTCATCATTTTCAACCGGAAGCTGGTGAGGTAGAGCGGCTTCCTGGCTGAGAAGCTTGACCGCCGGCAGGGCGGAAGAGAGAATTTCCATCTCTTCTTGAGGTGAGGAATTGCCTTTATTGGGTTTTTCAAAGTAGGCGTAACCATACACTTTTCCCTGGAAAAAATAGGGGTGGCAGGCAACAAGAATATCCTGCCCATGATCCAGGTGGCTGACGACCGGCTGGCCGGATTTTAAAGCCCGGTTGATAAGATCCGACCTGTCTTTTTCGGAAACTGCTGGCTCCCTACCTTTTGACTGACTGAAGAAGGGCTGCTGCCGATAATCAAAAGCCACCAGTTCAAAACAATCAGCCTGAATAGCCTCAATAATGACCTCGAAGATCTTTGACATGATTTCGGGCGGTGACATGTTTTATCCCTTCGCTGCTTAATAAAAATTTTGAAAACTAAACAGCCAGAAATTGTCAGCTTAATAAAAAAGTGTGAGGATAATAATAAATCCGGTGTCGACAGAGAGCCAATATATCCTGGTTTTTAACCCCTTGACACAATCATATCAGTTAGACGATCAACCAGGACAACTTTTTCTCACCTACGCCGAAAATCTTTAAAAACGTGGACATAAAAATGCAGGCGCAGTCTATATTTCCCATTTTTGTGAAAAAATTAGCGCAGACAGGGCACGTGTTGTAAAAAGGGACAGAGTATCACATCCCCTTTTCATTTCTCTGTTTTTATACCGGTTGATTTGTAAACAAAGATGGGGTCTTTTTTCGGCCCTGGCTCTTTGACCTCAAGCCCCTTAATTCTCGCTCCCTCGACATCATCCATCACGATGGCCCGTCTGTAATCTTTCTTTTCAGCCACCAGTTTGATATTCTCCATTGTCAGGTTTTTGACATGTCTGAGATAAAAGCCCCAGGCCGGCAGTTCCCTGAACATCGAGAATTCAGGGTAACTGTCCGGTAGCTCCGGCACTTTATCCAGTTCATCCAGTCCGATCCGGGCAAAATTTGGATCGCCTCCGCCCGGGTGATGAATTTCAATATTCTTCAGGGTAACGTCTTCTATCGGAGCTCCGGGCAGTCCGACAATCGATGAGGGCGAAATATTTCGCGGCTGATGTTCCCATGGTCCCTCATAATTATAGCCAGCATCAGCCTTC
>JAKPCG010000084.1 GCA_029553365.1 Acidobacteriota bacterium
CAAATATCTCATCAGGACAGCCGCTGACTGGCGAGGACTGGGAATTATCCCGGATAGCGGGCTTAAATTAAGACCTGAATATTCTGATTTCGAGGCGGTCGAGAGATTTTCACTCAAGCTGGAGCCAGATTCCAGAACACCCAAAACAGCCTGCCGGTGTGGAGATGTGCTCAAAGGGCTGATCAGTCCGGCTGACTGTCCTCTATTTGGTCGGCAGTGCCGACCGGACAGCCCCCAGGGGCCCTGTATGGTTTCTTATGAGGGAACCTGTCTTATAGAATACAAGTTTTCCGGAGCGGAAAGCCATGACTAAAATCAGTCTTGAAATGGGTAGCGGCGGTCGGTTGATGAGGGATTTTATTGCCAGCAGAATTGTGCCGCGGTTTAAGAATCCGGTTTTAGGCGAACTTCATGATGCTGCTCACCTTCCGTGGGGAATTGCCCTGACCACTGATTCTTATACGGTCGATCCACTATTTTTCCCGGGAGGAGATATCGGGACACTCTGTGTTAACGGCACGGTTAATGATCTGGTAGTCTCAGGAGCCAGACCGTCCTATCTATCTCTGGCTCTCATTATAGAGGAGGGCCTTGAGCTCGAAGAGCTGGAAAGAATACTGGAATCCATAAAAAAAACGGCCAGAGCCACCTCAGTTGAAATTGTAACCGGTGATACCAAGGTTGTACCCCAGGGACAGGGAGGCAAAATTTATATCAACACGGCCGGAGTCGGCCGCCTGCTGGGCAGACCGTGGCCAGCTAAAATAAGACCCGGTGACAAGCTTCTGGTGACCGGCCAGATTGGAGAGCACGGATTGGCCATCATGCTGAGCAGAAATAAATTTCCATTGAAAACCGGGGTTAAAAGTGATTGCGCCCCTCTTCTTTTTCTTCTTCCCCTCTGGCAGGAAGGTGTCTTGTGGATGAGGGATATTACCCGGGGTGGGCTGGCTACTGTTCTGGCCGAGCTGGCTCAGACCATTTCATTTCCACTGCTGGTAGAAGAAGAAAAAATTCCATGTTCTACCAGACTGCAAGGAGCGGTTGAAATTCTGGGCATTGATCCTCTTTATCTGGCCTGTGAAGGCCGGGCGCTGATGGTTGTTCCTGCCCGAAAAGCCGATGAAATTCTAAAAAAACTCAGGTCCCGGCCGGAAGGGAAAAAAGCGGCCATTATCGGCGAGGTGCAAGACAGAATTGGCCGTCCGGGAGAAGCTTTGCTCGAAACTCTGACTGGTGGCTTACGGCTGCTCGAGCCTCTGACTTCAGAGCTTCTTCCCAGAATTTGCTGAAACTGATAACCTTTTAATCAGTATTACCCGATATTACCCACTTCGCTTTTTATACCAGTCAACGGTCAGCTTCAAGCCCTGTCTGAAATCAATCTCCGGCTCAAAGCCAAGAAGCTTTCTGGCTTTTTCCAGGCTGGCATAGGAATCCTTGATATCACCCGGACGTGGTGGAGCATATTCTGGTTTGACCGATTGTCCCAGGTAGCTGGCAATTTCTCTGGCCAGATCGTTGATGGTAATTCTCTCCGCAGAACCGATATTAAAAACCTCTCCCCTGAAACACTCGGCCTGAGCTGCCAGCAGGTTAGCTTTGACCACATTGCCAACGTAGATAAAGTCGCGGGTCTGCCCACCGTCACCATATATGACCGGTGGTTGTCCGGCCAGGAGGCACTTGATAAAAATGGGAATGACAGCCGCATATTGAGAATTCGGGTCCTGACGAGGGCCAAAGACGTTAAAATACCGCAGCGAAACAGCATTGAAATCGTCTAGCAGACTCATAACCTGACAGTATTTTTCAGAGGCCAGCTTCTGGGCGGCATAGGGAGAGAGGGGCTTACCTTCGCTTCCTTCTTGCTTGGGAAAGACCTGATCATCGCCATAGACCGCCGAGGAAGAAGCGAAAACAAAGCTCTTGGTCCCGGCTTCGACCGCCGCCTGGAGCAAATTTAGCGTTCCGGTTAAATTTATTTCATGGGCCAGAAAAGGTTCGGATATCGATCTGGGTACCGAGGCCAGCGCCGCTTCATGAAGAATTACGTCCATACCGGCGGCTGCTCGCCGGCAGGTTTCCCTGTCCCTGATATCACCCCTGATTATTTCTATTTTTGAGCTGAAAGGAGCCAGATTTTCTTCTTTACCGCTTGAAAAATCATCAAGGACTCTGACCTGATACTGACGTCTGACCAGTTCTTCCACCAGATGTGAACCAATAAAGCCGGCACCACCTGTCACCAGATATTTTTTATACTCGGCCATTGTTTTATTTCCAGGGTTAGATATGGTCTTCGAGGTAGCCTGTCTGGCGGAGATAATTGAGGACCTTACTGACACTTTCTTCAATAGTCTCCCGGTCTGTTTCTAAAACCAGTTCCGGCTGAAGTGGCTCTTCATAGGGATCAGAGATACCGGTGAATTCTTTAATTTCTCCCCTTATAGCTTTCTGGTACATCCCCTTGACATCTCTGGCCAGGCAGACTTCCAGCGGACATTTCACATAGACCTCAATGAAGTCACCTATTTCGCGCCTGGCTTCATCTCTTATCTCCCGGTAAGGTGAAATAAAAGAGGTCAGAACAGCCACACCATTTCTGGTCAGCAGCTTGGCCACAAAAGTCACCCGCCGGATATTTTCGTCTCGATCGTGGCGGGAAAAGCCAAGATCGCGGCAGAGGCTCTGGCGAACCACATCCCCGTCCAGACGCTCAACTTTTAAACCTTTCTCTTTAAGAACCTGGGCTAAGCGGTCAGCAATGGCCGTCTTGCCCGAACAGGGCAGGCCGGTAAACCACAGGGTAAATCCTTTTTGTTCCTGACACATAAAATTGCTCCTTTTTTGTCTTTTATCCTAAATCAATTTTGATTTTTCTTTCTCATTTCCTGGCGGTCAGAACATTGTATTCTGCTCTGCTTCCTTAATTTTTGGGACTGAGTTTCCCTGTTCAGACTTCCAGCTTATATCTTTCTTTTCTGTCTGTTCCATCTAAAACCATTTGATAAGATGTTCTCCATCCCTGAAGCCCGGCCGATTAAACTTATCGCCGGCTCTTGTCCAGGAAATTAAAATCAGCTTATAACTTTCCCTTTTAAATCAGAGACAACCGGTCCCTCCAGAAGCTGAAGAACAGTCGGAGCTATATCAATAATATTGGCCGGCTTTACCTTCCCACCTGGAGAATCTGGATCATAAAGAATATAGATTCCATTGTAATCATGAACAGCGTCATCCGGCCCGGTATCATTTTCCTCAAGATAAAGACTGCCATAGCCAAGGGTGCCGGCCGAACGCCAGTATAAATCATCAAAATAAACCATCAGATCAGGATAATCGCCGTTAACCACGGGATAATGCTCCTGAGGCTTGATGATAACCGTCTGCCATTCTTCTCCTTTTGGCCCACGGATAGCTTTCAGACGTGCAGCCAGTTCATCGCGCGCCGTTTCATAATCATCGGGCTGGATGATGCCCTGAGGTTCCCGCCCTTCGACATTTAAGAAAATGCGGGCATAGTAACCACCCCAGCCCCAGGCCCTTGTCCGCTTCCAGTCAATTTTCAGGTGATCGATGCTCTGACCACGGGCTGGCGGCTCTGAAATTACCAGATCCCCCTGCTCGATCAGCCAGTCATTGACACAGAAAGCACCTTTCATTCCCTTCGCCCCATGATCCGAAACGACCAGGACGGCAGTGCTCTCGTCTATTTTCTTCAAGAGCTGTCCGATTTTTTCGTCAAGAAATTGATAATAATCATAGATAGCTGATTCAAAAGGATTACCGGGCTGGTAGAGGTGATGGTTTTTATCCATAAACTTCCAGAAAGCATGGTGCATACGATCCACCCCGATCTCCACCAGCCAGAACAGAGACCAATCCTGGCGGTCAAGAAGATAATCAACCACCTGAAAATGATTTTCAGTCATGCGGTAAATTTCTTTCAGGACTTCAGAGCGATCTTCTGTCCTGAAAACGACATCAAAAAGGAAAGGTCCAAAATGCTCTTCTATTTCTTTTCTGAGCTCTTCCGGATAGGTATATGACTTTTCATTGGAAGGCGTTATAAAGCAGGATATGAGCTCGCCCTTGACCGGCCTGGGCGGATAACTGGGTGGAACACCAACCAGGATACTCTTTTTCCCCTGCTCCCCCAGATAATCCCAGACAGTCTTCTCTTTGACCGCCGTTGAGTTGGCAATCCACATCCTGTTATACTCATAACCCTTTCTATGCCGGAAGCCATACAGACCGAGTTCGCCTGGATCGCGACCGGTGGCCATGACCATCCAGGCCGGGATCGTAATTGGCGGGTCACAACTGCGCAGCGGTCCATAAATCCCATTGGCCATAAGTTGTCGGAGATGAGGCAACTTTTCTGCCCGGTCAAAGATCAAAGAAGGCGGAGCACAATCGAGACCAATAATCAGAAGTCTTTTGTCTTTCAATTCAGCTACCTTTCATTATCTAACCGGCTTTAATCCTCAATCAATCATTAAAAGGCTGCTCAAAGGACAAGATCACCCTGGCCACTTCCGGTCGCATTAACTCTGGCGGAGGCACTTCTCCTTTAACCAGCATTTCTCTGATTCTGGTTCCGGAAAATTCCACATGCATGGACCGGTCGTGAGGACAGGTTTTTTCATTTTCTACTGACTGACATTGACGGCAGAAAAAGAAAGAGGTAAAGAAAAGAGGAACAATGCCCAGATCCGGAAACTGCTCAAAAATTTCCTGAGCCGCATAAGGAGGATAATAATTTCCAACCCCGGCATGATCCCGTCCGATGATGATATGAGTACAGCCAAAATTCTTTCTTATAATGGCGTGATGAATGGCCTCACGAGGCCCGGCATAACGCATTTCCATCTTTAAGATGGCCATGACCGCCCGGTCTTTAAGGTAGTAGTGCTTGATAAGCTCTTCGTAGGCAGCCAGAATGACCTCATCTTTAAAATCACCCCTTTTTTTGCGACCGATCACCGGGTTAATAAACAGGCCATCAGTAAAGGTCAAAGCGGTTTTTTGAACATATTCATGGCCCAGGTGGGGTGTATTTCGGGTTTGAAAACCGACGACTGTTTTCCAGCCTTTCTCCCGAAACAGGAGCCTGGTTTCTCTGGGGGTCAGACGATAGCGGTCGAAAGGAGTAGGAATCAGATTGACCACTTCCAGTTTGCCGCCCAGCAAAAACTCCTTCATAGCAGACAGCCTGGCTACTCCCGGATGTTTGAGGTCAGTCGTGCCATAAACTCTCAAAGCAAATTGCTCTTTATCATAAGTGTATTTGTCCTCAATATTGAGCACTGCTACCGGCTGACCATCTTCTGAGCGCAGGGTTACTCTTTCTCCGATTTTCAGCCGGTCTGCCGTTTGGCGGTCAACATCCAGGACAATAGGCATAGTCCAGGGCAGATCATCGGCCAGCCTCATGTTCTGCAGAACACTGTCCAGATCAGACCTGTTCATAAAGCCGACCAGAGGTGAATAAACTCCCGTGGCGATATTCTCCACGTCAGAAATTAGATCCGGATCAAGAGTCAGAGAGGGCAGACGGTCTATCTCCTCCAGTACCTTTTGTCTTTCATCTTCCTCCAGGAAGCGATTTATGAGTTTTCCCCCGTGTGGTGAGATCATTGTTTTCTCCTTCTAAGTGGGGCTGATAATCTGGTCCTGGTTGTTCAGTCAATATAGCCGAGAGCCTTTAGCCTTTCCTTGATCTTTTCTTCTTCTTCCGGTGTAAAAACTTCTTTATTGTCTTGTTCCCTGGCCAGACTTTCTCTAAGGACTTTGGCTACATAACTGGAAACTGAGCTGATGTCGGTGCCCTTGATCTTTTCTTCAATTTTTTTATAAAGGGATGTTGGAATCGAAACTGAAGTGAACTCTTTTTCCATTATTCCTCCTGAGAAGTTTTTATATAACAGACTGAGTTTTTTTTCAACCGAATTGAGGCTGGACTTACAGACAAAATTGAAGCCGGCACTATTTCACCTCAGCCAGGTTTCCTTGACAAAAGTTTAGAGGCATGATTTAATTTTTTCAGTTTAGCTTCTATAAGCTGATATGAGGATAATATAGGAAAGAGGTAAATTGGCCTTCTAAGATGGAAAAAACAACCCATCATTTTCTGCAGGGCATTTCTTATTCAGGTAGCCTGGACAAAAGCCTCAAACGCCTTGAAGGCCGGTTAGGAATCACTTTATCCCTTCGAGGAGATAAACTAATTATCGAGGGACCGGCTGAAAAAGTCCAGCTGGCCAGGAAGTTTTTTGACAAACTGCAGGAACTGGAAGAAAAAGGCTACCATCTAAAGGAAGAAGATTTCCAGATAGCTCTGGATTTGATGGAGGAAAATCGAGGTCAACTCGAAGAATATTCGCCGGCTGAGCCTCTATACCTCCAGCGAAAATCAGTGGCGCCAAAGAGCCTGAACCAGAAAGAGTACATGGAAGCTATAAAAAACTTTGATCTGGTTTTCGGTATAGGCCCGGCCGGAACAGGTAAAACCTATCTGGCCATGGCTCTGGCCCTGTCTTTTTTACAGAGCAAGCAGGTAACCCGCATCATTTTAACCAGGCCAGCGGTTGAAGCTGGTGAAAAGCTTGGTTTCCTGCCGGGCGATATGTTTCAAAAAGTAAATCCTTACCTGCGACCTTTATATGATGCGTTATTTGATCTAACTTCCTATGAACAGGCTAATCGCCTGTTAGAAAAGGGAGTAATTGAAATTGCCCCCCTGGCCTATATGAGAGGCCGCACCTTAAATAATGCTTTTATCATTCTGGATGAAGCTCAAAACACCAGCCGGGAGCAGATGAAAATGATTCTGACCAGGCTGGGTTTTGATTCCAAGCTGGTGGTTACCGCCGACATTACTCAGATTGATCTTCCTCAGCCAAAAAAATCGGGTGTACTTCAGGCCATTAAAGTCCTGTCCTCGATAAAGGAGATTGCCTTCGTCTACTTCACGGAAAAGGATGTGGTCCGCCATCCCCTGGTGGCCAGGATCATCAAAGCCTATGCCAAGGCAGAATCCCAATCGCTTTAATTATATAACCAGATGAAAATTATTCGTTTCCGGCAACTCCGCCTGTTTAAAGCCGACGAAATAATACCTTTCCGTAAAAAAACTCAGCCCTCTCCTAAGGGAAAATTCAACTGGATTAAAAACATTATTTCCAGCCCGTTTTTTTACATCGCAATTTTTTCTGTTCTTCTATCCTTTGTTATTTCTTTTTTCCCGGCCAGGCCTTTGCCACTACCCAGAGTCGGCGAAATTGCCACCAAGGATATTGTCTCGCCAATAGAAATTACTGTCGAAGATGTCCAGGCGACCGAAAAAAGAAGAAGCCAGGCTGAAGAAACAGTTCCTCCCGTCTATTTTTATAACCAGAGGATTATTTCCAGTGTTCAGGAAAAAATAAAACAGATGTTCAGCCTGGGCCGGCTGGCCGCTGCCAGCCCCACCGACAGCACTATTAAAGAGTTGCAAAAATCACTGTCCGAGAACCTGGCTATTGATCTCGATAACCGGACTGTTGACCAGCTGCTAAAACTAAAGTTCCCGGTTGAACTGGAGAATCTATCAACCCAAATTATAGCTTCTATTCTCAATCAGGAAATAATTCTGTCACGGGAGCTCATGAATCATGGTGAGATAGAAAAGGGCCTCCTGATCATTAGAGGGAAAGAAGAAAAACTGTTTAAAGCTGGAGAAATCATTGATCTTAAAGAAGCCAGAGAAAAACTTTTAAATGAGATTGATAGCCTGGAAATTCCGACCAGGACCAAGTCCATACTGAAATCCTTCCTACCAATTCTGCTGGCACCGACCATCAGTTATGACCAGGCCGAAACCGAGGCCAGAAAATTTAGAATCAGAAATTCAGTTGAGCCTGTTTTTTATACCATCAAAAAAGGCAAAGTCATCATCAGAAAGGGCGATGAAGTAACTTCTGAAAGCCTTCAGCAGATTATGCTTGTTAACCAGAAGATCAGCCAGCGACCTCACTGGTTGTTTAATTTTGCCGGTCTGGCTATTTTATATTTTATCTTTTTCTATTTCATCTGGCTGGTTATTCAGTCGGCCTCGGCAGCCGAAAACAAGTTATCCATTCTGGTTATGATGGGTTTGACTCTTCTTATCAGCTTTTTGATAACCAAAGCCAGCCTTTTCCTGGCCGAGGCTCTGAGCAGCTCGTCCTTGGCTGTTACCCTGGAAAAAGAAGCTCTGGTCTTTGCCTTTCCTCTTCAGTTTGGAGCTTTTCTGATTACCCTGGCTGCTTCAGCTGAAACAGCGGTCGTTTATTGTGTGATCAACAGCCTGCTCACCGGCTACCTTCTCAACGGCGATTATTTTTTAATCATCTATATTCTTCTGGGCGGAATCTCAGTCATTTACGGCCTTAAATACTTTTTCCCGCAGAGCCGGAGTACTGTCCTGAAGACCGGCCTGATGGTCCTGGCTCCTTTCCAGGTTATTCTGGTCTTAATAATTGGCCTGATTAAACAGAGCTTCCAGAATATCTCTTTATTGGGTACAGAGATTTTAAGCGCGATAATTGGAGGATTGCTCGGAGCGGCGATTGCCTATGTCTTAATACCAGTTTTTGAAAGTATATTTGGCTTTCTGACTCCTTCCAAGTTGTATGAACTCAGTAATTCTGACCTGCCAGTTTTCCGCCGTCTGGCCCTGGAAGCGCCGGGCACCTATCATCATTCTTTAATTGTGGCCACTCTGGCTGAAAAGGCAGCCGAAGAAATCAAAGCTGATGCTGCTCTGGTCAGAGCTGGTGGTCTTTATCACGATATAGGCAAGCTAAAACGACCCGAATATTTCAGCGAGAATCAGACCCCTGGCTATGATGTTCACCGTGAGCTGACTCCCTCCCTCAGCACGCTGGTCATTATCAATCATGTGAGGGATGGAGTGGAGATGGGCAGAAAACTCAGGCTGCCTCGAAGAATTATTGATATCATTGGACAGCATCATGGCACCTCCATTGTCCGTTATTTTTATCATAAGGCTAAAGAGAGATATGATCCGGAGCTGCATAAAATTGAGGCCGAAGATTTTCGTTATCCAGGGCCTTTACCCAAAAGCAAGGAAGCTGGTTTAATCATGCTGGCTGATTCAGTCGAGGCAGCAGCCAGAAGTCTTAAATCACCAACCAGAGAAAATCTCAAGCGGGTCATTACTGAGATTTTCAATACCCATCTTCAAGATGGCCAGCTGGATGAATGCGGCTTTTCCCTTAAGGACCTGCGCGTCATTGCCAATTCTTACCTGATCACTCTTTATGCTATTTATCATCCACGCCCTACTTATCCTGGATTTGATTTTGAAAAAAAGGCTGATAAGTCCGAGAAAAAAGAAGAGGTGAAAAAGAATAATGGTCATAATAATAAACAAGCTGAGGAAAAAACAGGTACCAGCCAGAAAAATTAAAGAGATGCTGGAAAAACTAAGCAGAAGATATAAGATGGAGCAGGCCGAAGTGGTGGTCAGTTTTGTTGGCCAGCAAACCATGCGCCGCCTTAACAGGCAATACCGTCATAAGGATAAGCCAACTGACGTCCTGAGCTTTGCCCTGAAAGAAAAAGGGCCCGATGGGCAGTATTATTTAGGTGATATAATTATCTGTCCGGAGGTGGCCAGTCGTCAGGCCAGGAAGCAAGGCCATTCTCTAACCCGCGAACTGGAAATCCTGGCTATCCACGGCTTTCTTCATCTTCTGGGCTTAGAACATTCGGCTGAAATGGAAGAAGAAGAAGAAAAAGTCAGGTCATGGTTATTAAAAGCTTATAAATCACAGCTGCCTGGAGGGCAGAAATCCAGATGAGTTCGTCTTCAGCGCTTGAACTGTTTGGTCTGGTAATCAGCGCCCTGATCTGTTTTCTGATGTCAGTTTTTTACATAATTTTTTCTTACCACTCCAGAATAGGTTTTTCGCGGTTACTGGATCATGAAAAGAGCGAGATCAAACAGAAAGTCCTTGATCACTATGATGAGCTCAAAATCGCCGTTGATTATGCCCGCTTGATTTTTTTTCTGGCCTTTGTGGTTTATACCTATCGCCTCTGGCCTAAGGTTAACCTCTGGCCTTTATGGCTTTTTCTGGGACTGGTCCTTATTTATATAGTTCTTTTTGACTATTTGCCACGTCTTACTTTTTATTGCCTGAAGGGCAGAGGACTCGCCATCTTTTTGCCGGTCCTGAGAGTCTTGATCTGGCTTCTGACTCCGATTCTTCTTTTACCTCGTTTCTTGTTAAAAAAAGAAGAAAGCAGACAGGCCACCGATCGCAGTCACGAAGCTTCTGATCAGGAAATAGAAACATTCATTGATGAAGCTACAGAAGAAGGCATCATTGAAAAAGATGAGAATGAACTGCTGCGTGGCGTGGTGGAGTT
>JAKPCG010000094.1 GCA_029553365.1 Acidobacteriota bacterium
ACGATGCAGTTCGGCTATACACGGAGAAGTAACGTAAACCCCTCTTATTCAGGACTGGAAGCAGTGGAAAGCTATGAGACTGACTACAACGATGTCAATGGTCAGATTTCTCAATTTATTCCTTTCGGCGGGACATTGAACGTCACTCTTGATACTTATAAAAGTTCTACCACCCAGAATTATCAGACCTGGAACCCCCGCTATTACAGCACACTGCGTTTCGACTTCAACCAGCCTTTGCTGCAGAATTTTGGCCTGGACATAAGCAAGAAAGAAATTATCATTGCCAGGAAAGGGCTTGAATCATCTCTGGCCCAAACTGAACTGGCCATGATGAATACTATTTATTCAGCCGAACAGGCCTATTGGAATCTGGTCTATGCTATTGAAGATTTAAAGGTCAAACAGGAATCGCTGAAATTAGCCCGTGAACTTCTGGTTAAAAATCAGAGGTCAGTGGAAATCGGCACACTGGCTCCGCTCGATGTTCTGAGTGCTCAGTCCGAAGTTGCTACCAGGGAAGCTGATATTATCAGAGCTGAGGTCGCTGTTAAGAATGCCGAAGACCAGCTCTGGATCCTGATGAATATGCCAGACGAAGAAAAAAAGCAATACACTTCCATTATGCCAGTTGATCTCCCTAAATATGAGCAAAAAACTATGTCTTTAGAAGAAGCGGAATCACTGGCTCTGGAAAACCGACCGGATTTGAGGAACCTCCGGGTTAGTGCTGATACGCAGCTATTCAATTTGAAAGTAGCTAAAAACCAGTTGCTACCTGCCTTAAATCTGGTTGCTTCTTATTACAGCCCCGGTCTGTCCGGTAACAGACTGATTTATCAGGACAATAATCCCTTGACCGGGGTAATAGTGGATGTGATCCCTGGCCCGAGAAGCCAGTCTTTAAAAGATGCTTTTAAATTTAAATATGAAAACTGGTCAGTAGGGTTAACTTTGAATATCCCATTAGGAAATGCTATTTCGCGGGCCAGTGTGGCCCAGGCCCGTTTGAACCTCCAGCAGGCCGAGCTCAACTTGAAGCAGCAGGAACAGCAGGCCAGATTAGAGGTAAAAACTGCCTTGAGAACAATGGAGGCTAACCTCCACGGGGTAGAAGCTTACAGGGCTGCCCGGATACTGCAAGAGCAAAAACTGGCAGCTGAGGAAGAGAAACTTAAAGTCGGACAGAGTACCAATTATACCGTTCTCCAGTACCAACGAGACCTGGCTGCTGCTCGGAGCTCGGAACTAAAAGCCATCATTGATTATAATGTTTCTGTGGCCAACCTGGAGAAAGTTCTAGGATTAAGCCTGAAGAACCGCAATATTCAAGTGATGGAAATGGCGGGTTCTGACTGAGACCACTCTGCCTGTAAATTCTCTGACCAAAAGCCAGCCGGATCAGAGTTATTGATCCAGCTGGCTTTTTTTTATGATCTCTTTCTTCATCAACCATTGATAGAAAACTGGCAGGACCAACAGAGTCAGAATGGTGGACGTGACCAGCCCGCCAATAACCACCACAGCCAGCGGGCGCTGCACTTCAGCTCCGGGCCCCTGAGCAAAAATAAGTGGAACCAGGCCCAGAAGGGTGGTGATGGCAGTCATCAAAACCGGCCTCAGTCTTCTCTGTCCCCCCAGAATGATGGCAGTCTGAAGAGGCTGGCCATCAGCCAGCAATTGCTGAAAACAACTGATGAGAACCACTCCGTTTAAAACGGCTATTCCCATTAAAGCTATAAAACCAACCGAGGCCGGGACCGACAGATATAAACCTGAGAGCCAGAGAGAAAAAACCCCGCCAATCAGGGCAAAAGGCAGGTTGAGCAGAACCAGTCCAGCCAGTTTAAAGGAATCAAAAGTGGAAAAGAGTAAAAAGAAAATCAGGCCAATGGTCAGGGGAACAATGACGGCCAGTCGTCTCATGGCCCTCTGCTGATTTTCAAACTGGCCGCCCCATTCCAGCCGATAGCCAGCCGGCAGGTTGACCTGTTCTTTTATTTTCTGCTGAGCTTCAGCCACAAAGCCACTGAGATCCCGGTTGGAGACGTTAACCTCTATTCCAATTCGTCTGAAACCGGCTTCCCGGCTGATCTGGGCGGGACCTTCTTCGAGGTCAATTCTGGCTAATTGACCGAGGGGGAGGCGGTAGCCGGCCGGGGTGTCGATCAGAAGTTCTTTCAAATTATCAATGGAATTTCTTCTGTCTTCAGGGTAGCGGACAACAAGGTCAAACATTCTTTCTCCTTCATACATCGTCGTGACTGCCTTTCCACCGATGGCAGTCTCTACCAGACCAAGGACATCTGCTGCCCGCAAACCAAATTTCTTTAAACTGTCCCTGTTCAGTTCTACTATCATGTAGGGCTGACCGGATATTCTTTCTACCACCAGGTCGGTAGCACCAGGTAGCTGACTCACAATTCTGGAAATTTCCTCCGCCTTGTTTTTTAATGTCTCCAGATCATCTCCAAAAAGCTTGATGATCAGCTGAGCCCTGGTACCGGCTACCAGCTCATCTATCCGGCAGGCAATGGGCTGGCTGAAAGAGAACGAAATACCAGGGATATCAGAAATGGCCTGCCGCATTTTATCAGTTAGTTCTTCCCGTGTTCTGGCTGAGACCCATTCAGATCTTGGCCGAAGAGAACCCACAAAACCGGTCTTCTCGACTCCCCTGGCTTCCAGGGCAATGCCAGTCTGGCCGGTTCTTGAGACAATTGTCTCCAGCTCGGGAAACTCTTTTAATCTTTTTTCTATCTCTCTGGTAGTGGCCATGGCCTGATTCAACGAGACCCCCGGTAGCATCTGAAAATCCATATCAAAGGCTCCTTCATCCATGATCGGGATAAACTCCCGCCCTAGATGGGGGACAAGATAAATGGCGGCGGACAGAAGACCAATCATAATCACAACTACCAGTAACCCGTGTTGAAGAGTAAACCTGAGTAAAGGAGAATAGAGTTTATTTAACCTGACCATCAAGCCATCCTCTTTCCCCGAACGTGGTTTGAGGAGAAGATAAGAAAGGCCAGGCGTGATCACCAGAGAGATAGCTAAGGAGCATAAAATGGCGATCGATAGAGACAGAGCCAGAGGAGAAAACATCTTCCCCTCCAGGCCCTGCAGGCTTAATAGGGGGAGAAAGGTTAGAGCGATGATCAATTCGCCAAAAATGCTCGGTTTCCTGACCTCGGCGATAGCCTGGAAAAATATTGACTCATCTTTTACTCCGGTCTCAGCCAGATACCGCTGGGTATTTTCTACCTGAATAATAGAGGCATCTATGATCATGCCAATTGATATGGCTAATCCCCCCAGTGTCATCAAATTGGCAGTCAGCCCGACCCGTTTCATGATAATAAAAGTCAGCAGAATGGTTAGAGGCAAAGACAGAACAACAATCAGAGAGCTTCTAAAACTGCGAAGGAATATGAATAACACTATGATAACGAACAATGCGCCTAAGAGCAGAGCTTCAACGATAGTCCGGATGCTGGCAGTGACAATTTCGGTCCTTTTATAAAAAGGAACAATTTTCAGGCCGGTAGGCAGCAGCCGGCTCGCATTAATTTCTGCCACTTTCTTCTCAATTCTGCGGGCCACTTCCCGGCTGTTTTCTCCGGCCAGCATTAGAACAATCCCACCGACTGTCTCGGCTTCACCGTTTTTTAACGCGCCACCCTGACGAATAGCCTGCCCCTCTTCGACCAGAGCCACGTCCCGGAGCGTCACCTGGGCCCCATGATCGGTCTTCAGGACAGTTTCATTGATATCATCCAGATTGCGGAAAAGGCCGACTCCGCGAACAATGAATTGCTGCTCTCCCCTTTCTATGATGTTACCGCCAGCATTCAAATTGTTGTTTTGAATAGCTTCAACAATGTCGTGAAGAGTCAGATTGTAGCGGAGAAGTTGTTCGGGCTGGACTTTGATCAGGTATTGTTTGATATAACCACCGAAGGAATTAACATCACTTACCCCGGGTAGACTTTTGAAAAAAGGAGCAACCACCCAATCCTGAATGGTTCTTAATTCAGTCAAATATCTGACTTGTTCTTTCTCATCAGCGGGTAACTTCCCCTCGAGAGTATATTGATAAATTTCACCCATCGGGGTGGCAATTGGCCCGAGGGTGATTTCGACCTGGGCGGGTACTTTTTCTTTGGCCTCGGTCAATCTTTCAAAGGCCTGTTGCCGGGCAAAATAAAGGTCTGTCTTATCTTCAAAGACAGCTGTTACCACCGATAATCCCGCTCTGGAGATTGAGCGTAGCTGCCTTAATCTGGGCAGCCCGCGTAGGGTTGTCTCCAGCGGGAAGGTAACAAATTTTTCTACTTCATAAGGTGAATAGCCAGGCGCTGAAGCCAGAATTTCAACCTGAACACTGGTTACATCGGGGAAAGCATCAACCGGAATGGTCAAAAAAGAATAGATGCCTGCTGCCATAATAAGAAGAATCATAATGACGACCAGCAGTCGTTCTCTTAATGAAAATCTTATCAACTTATCAATCATGTTGTCTGTCACTCCTCACCAAAAGTACCTTTAAGAAGCTCTGACTTTAGAATAAATGCTCCCCGGCTCACATAACTTTCACCCTCAGCCAGGCCGCTTAGAACCGGCCGCCAGCCTCTGATCCCGTTTCCAGTTTCTATTTTCCTGACGGTAAAAATTCCTTGATTTTCGGCGACAAAGACTACCGGCTGGCCTGAAATGATCTGGACCGCCTCTTCCGGAACAGCCAGTGATTCAATCTGGGGAAGAAAAACAGTTACCTCAGCAAACATGCCAGGCCGGAGCTCACCCTGCTGGTTGTTAACCTCCACCCTGGCTCGAACTGTCCTGGTTGACGCCTCAAGGACAGGAGAAATATAGATAATCTGACCCTGATAAGTATGGCCGGGAAAAGCAGCAACCGTGACCACTGCTGTTTGGCCCGGGGAGATAAGGCTTAAATCTTTTTCCTGGATTCTGGCTTCGACCCAGAGCTTATCCAGGCTGGCTATTTCCATCAGCACACTGCCTGCTTCGACCCTCTCCCCCTTAAGCAGGTCACACTTAATGACCTGACCGGATAATGGCGAAGTGACCGGGAACAGCAGGTCTTCCTCCTCCGCAGCCCCGGAGGCTTCAATTTCCTCGGTGTTGAGTCCCATTAAGGCCAGCTTCTTTCGAGCCGAACTGACCAGGGCGCTGGCGGCTTCCCTCTCCGTTGAGTTTAACCGGAGCAGCTTTTCATATCTTTCCCGGGCCAGTTTTAGCTCAGAAACTGCTTCGATAAAGGGCAGGCTGAAAAGCCTCAACACTGTTTGTCCCTCCTTGACCGAGTAACCTTCATAGACGAGAAGCTCTTCCACCCGGCCGGCTATCCTGGCCGTCAGACGGACATAGGTCTGAGGATTAAACTGTATTTCACCCGGGACTGGAAGTTCTTGTTTGATTTTAACCGGCTTGAGCTCGGTTACCTCCAGGCCAAAAGTTTTGATGGCTTCGGCCGACAGCTTGACCTGATTTTCTTCTAAAGTCTGTTGCTCTCTCTCCGAGCCCGGTTCTTCTCTGTCCTGAGCCGGACCCGAGCAGGCGGCAGAAACCGCCAGGAGGCAGGCCAGAAGCACAAGATATAAACTAGTAACCATTCTTTTCTGGGTTATCATTTTTTCCTCTGATTTTTTTGAAACTGAGTAATTGGCGTTATTCATAATCTTCTCCGGCCGAATAGAAATCGGCCAGGGCACACAAATAAAAATAGATAGCCTGCTGATATTCGAAATTCATCTGCCGGGCGGCCTGGAACAGATCCAGCAAATGGAGAGAATCCAGCTGTCCGAGCCGGTAAGCATTCAGTGCTTTTTCAAGTTCAGCCTTCGAGTCTTCAAGCAGGCTGTCTTCAAAGATTTTGACCCGCTGACCGGCCTGATCAACCGCAGCCAAAGCCAGTCTTTTCTGACTGTCAAAAAACCTGTCAGCTGCTTCCAGGCTGATCTGAGCCCTTTGTTGTTCAGATTCAGCCAGGAGTTTTTCTCCTTTTAAACTTTTTCTCGAAAAGAGCGGCCAGTTGACCCCCAGGCTGAAACCAACCGCGCCCCAGCGGCGGCTGGGAGTAAAGAAGCTTAGAGAAAAATCTGGCCATCTGTCCTTCCGGGCAAGTTTGACAAGTAATTCAGACTGGCCCTTTTTTAAACCGGCCAGTTTAAGGGTAGGGCTGGTAGCTCTAGCCTTGGCCAGCAAAGCCTCGGGTCTGTCGGGTAGTTCCTGGTAGGTCAGGGCTGAGGTCAGGTTAATAGTCGTTTCCTCTTCAAACCCAAGTAGCAATTTCAGGCGCGAAAAATCTGCTGCCAGTTCCTGCCTGGCCGCATAGAGATCATTCTGGCTGCGGACCAATTCTATTTTCAATCGCAGGACTTCGCTGTACGGCACGCTTCCCAGAGAATAGCGAGAAAGAGCATTGTGCTGGATATCATTTAAGGTTTCCAGATTCTGGCTCATAAAGTCAACTGCCTGCTGGCTCAAAAGGCATTTTAGATAGGCTTTTTTAACTTGGGCAGCCAGCAATATTTTCCCCTTTTCAAGTTGCAGGCTGGCTTCCTGCTCATAGGTTTCTCCCAGGCTCGATTTCAGACCAAGCTTGCCAGGAAAGGGCAGGGGTTGGGTCAGTCCGAGGCTGTATTCGGGATCGTTTCGCCTGGCTTTTTCACTGAGGCCCAGGCCTTCTACAGATAACCCGGCCTCAGCTGCTGGCAGGGCTGAATCGATCAGAGTGGTTGCTCTGGCTCTCTGTATTTCCTGTTCTAAAAGCCTCAGTCCGGGCTGGCGCTCGAAAGCCACAGATACTGCTTCCTCCAGGCTCAGATTGACTGATTTAACGGGAGCCCCCTGGGGTGAGGACAACAGCATGGATAAAAACACAATTAAAATTGACATAGACACCTCCACCGGCAAATTATCGAAGGAGAAAAATAAAAGGGGATTTAATCCGGTGGATGGAAAATGACGGGAGAAAAGCCTGATGGCAGGAGAGAGCTTTGCTCCAGATAGATGGCCCGGGGTTCACCGCCCGCGGACTGAATTAAATCAAGCCAGCTAAAACTGGGATGTCCAAAGGCGTGATGGATTGGGCTTAATAAATGGTGAAACTCTTCATGGCAGAAAAAATCATGGACAACAATATGAGTTAGCGAAAAAGCAGCCAGAATCATAAAGAGGATAAAAACCCAGACTCTTGGCTTGCTTTGCATCACTGGAGATTTTAAGCTTTCGCTTTCATTCTGTCAAAAATATTATACAGCTGAAGATTCAGTTCTGGCTGCTGATAAACTTTTTATTGCAAATTGATTTTTATCATGTTAGCATTTGAGTAATCAAAATCGCTTACCAGTTTTAAGTGAGGGATTCATGCAAAGAAGACTTATGCGGCCTAATCTTTCTGAAGTGAAGGAAAAAATGAGCAGGGAGGCCAAGGAGACGGAGGCAGCCAAGAAGAAAGCCCCACCCCCGACTGACACGCACGCTGAGAATTACTATTTTCTAAAACAGATGAACAAAAAAACGCTGATGGCGGTTGTGCTGGCTGACGGCGAACAGGTAGAAGGCTATATAGAGTGGTATGATCGGAATTGTTTCAAGCTAAACCGCCGGGAATCTCCCAATCTTCTTATTTATAAACGTCAGGTAAAATACCTTTACAAGTTGGAGACCGAGGCAGAAACAGAGTCAGAAAAAGGGGCTAAAGACAAATCTGGCAGTATGGATAATAAAAAGAATAAATGACTTCAGATAAGATTGGCCTGACCCTGGGCGATCCCGGAGGCATCGGGCCAGAGTTAATCCTCAAACTCTTCTCCCGGCCGGAAGAGCTGCCACCGGCTGAATTTATCATCTTCGGACAGCAGTCGCTTCTTGACTTCTGGTCAGAAAAGCTCAAGCTGAAGCCTCAGCGGTCAAGTTGGCCGGCCTCGGGGCGGGTCGTTTCTTTAAGGGAAACGGGCCAGCCTCTGGAGATGGTGATAGTTGGCAAGCCTGCAGCCGAGCAGGGGCTGGTTTCCTTTTCTTTTTTTGAAGCGGCCGTTGATTCAGCCCGGCGAGGAGAAATTCAGGCTCTGGTAACTGCCCCTATTTCTAAAATTGCCTGGGTTAAGGGTGGCCTGCCCTTTAGAGGTCACACCGAGTATCTGGAGAAGCTATATCCAGAAGCCATTATGAGTTTCTGGTCAGACAGGCTGCGAGTGGCTCTTTTTACCCATCATCTTCCTCTGCGGGAAGCAATAGATAAAATTAAAAAGGATAACCTGATTGGATTTTTTCAGAATCTTGACCGGGATCTGAAAGAAAAAGAAACAGGAATAAAAGAAATGCTGGTCTGCGGGCTTAATCCCCATGCCGGAGAAGATGGCTCGATTGGTCAGGAAGAACAGCTGGAAATAATTCCAGCCTTAGACCAGTTAAGAAAAAATGGGCTGGAGGTGAAAGGACCCCTCCCGCCTGACACGATTTTTCGACAGGGACTTGATCGTCCAGACCGGCTGGTGGTCAGCTTATATCATGACCAGGGCTTAATACCTTTTAAGCTTGTGGCCTTTGACCGCGGGGTCAACCTGACTCTTGGTCTGCCTTTTGTTCGAACCTCGCCTGATCACGGTACAGCCTTCGAACTGGCTGGCCTGGGACTGGCTTCCCCTGCCAGTTTCCAACAGGCTATCTGGTTAGCCTGGAAATTCGGTTGCCAGAAAAAAATAAAGAGTGGAAGTTAAGACAGGGGCAGTCCCGGATGATTTTATGTCCTTAATGCCATCTTTTTTTCATCTCGGCCCTGATCTCTCTTTCGACATCTCTTTTCTTGATAGCCTCACGCTTTTCGTAGGTTTTTTTACCTCTGGCCAGAGCCAGTTCGAGTTTGACCAAGCCGCGGTCATTAAGGTAGACCTTGGTCGGGATCAGGGTCAGTCCTTTTTCCTGTACCTTGCCAGCCAGCCTTTTTAATTCTCTTTTATGTAGAAGGAGTTTTCTCGGCCGCAAAGGGTCATGATTGAATATATTGGCAGCATGGTAGGGGCTGATATTGCAGTCAAAAAGGTAAAGTCCTCCCTGGCTGAAATCAGCATAGCTTTCTTTTAAACTTATTCTCCCTTCCCGGATGGATTTAACCTCACTGCCGACCAGGGCCAGTCCTGCTTCGAAGGTTTCCAGGATTTCATAGTCATGATAGGCAGTCTTATTGGTTGCCACTACTTTCATTCATTCCCTCATCAACAGACGGTTCGAGTTTTTTTATTCTGACGAGTGAAATGCGCCTCTTATTCATTTTAACCACGGTAAATTCAAGGTGATCAACTATAATTGAGGAATTTTCAGCCGGCAGGTGTCTGTAGTGATAGAGAAAAAAACCGGCCAGCGTAGTATAGTCTTTTCTCTCCGGGATTTTAAGATCTAATAATTCATTTATTTCTTTGACTGAAGCCAGGCCCTGCACCAGATATTCGTTATCGCTTATTTTATGATACCAGTTCTCTGCTTTCTGGTCATGTTCATCCCGGATATCACCGACGATTTCTTCCATGATATCTTCAAGTGACACTATGCCTTCGAAACTGCCAAACTCATCAACGATAAAAGCCAGATGAACAGCGCGTTCCTGCATCTGCAATAAAACCTGTTCGATGCTGGCCAGCTCAGGTACAAACAGTGGTTTTCTTATATAATTTTGAAGCTGGAATTGTTGCTGGTGGTTAAGACAGGGGAGGATGTCTTTGGCGTGGAACAAACCCACCACATTATCAATAGTTTGATTATAAACCGGATAGCGGGAATAACCTGATTCCTGAATTGTTTTTAAAACCTCTTCCAGAGTTGCCTCCAGGGGAAGGGCCCGGACCTGAGTCCTGGGGATCATGATTTCTTGAACCGGTCTGAGGCTTAAGTCCATAATCCCGGACAGCATTTTTTTCTTCAGTTTGGAGAGCCCGGCCGCACCTGAACTGATCACTATTTTTATTTCCTCTTCACTTAAGCGGTGGGAAAAAATCGTCCCTGCTCTTTCTTCCGGACCAAGGAACAGCTGGGGTATAAATGAAAAAAGCTTGCTGACTGGATAGAGCACAAAATATAACAGCCTCAGGGGGTAAATAAGAAGAGACGAGACTTTAACCGGTCGGTGAGCGGCTACAATTTTCGGCGTTATTTCAGCGAAAATGAGAATGAAGATAGTGGTGGTTAAGGTAGCCAGAAGAATAGCTTTATTCTGATCAGCATAAAACCCGACGAAGATAGAAGTGGCGACGGAGGAAGCTGCGACATTGACCAGAGTATTGCCAATGAGGATAGTTGACAGGAGGTCATTTAACCTGCCCAGAGCTCGCCTGACCAGCCTGGCCCGTTTTGAACCCTTTTTCTCCAGATACTCGAGAGTATAAGGATTGACGGAGATAAACGCTGTCTCAGAAGAAGAGAAAAAGGCGCTCATAGCCAGAAATAAAAAGAAAACGCCTATCTTTATTATCATCGGGGAAATATCAAAATTCCCTGTCGGCTTTAAGCACTTTCAAACTGTCAGCCAGGATATGGTCGAGTCTCTGGCTGATTTTTTTCGGGCAGAGAAGAGAGGAAGCGGCCAGTTCACTGACAATGAGCTCTCGAGCCTTTTCCAGCATCTTTTTCTCCCGAAAGGACAGAGGTTTGTCCTGGCTCAGAAAATAAAGTGTTTTGTAGACGATGGCGATATCTTTGAGCTGACCTGATTTCATCAAATCAAAGTTCTCTTTATAGCGGTCCTTCCAATCAGCACTGATGTCCACCTGACAGTCTTTGAAAAACTGGAAGAAGCTCGTGACCTGCTTCTGTGAAATAGGTTTCCTGAGGCCGATTTCAGCCGCTGACTGACTGGGAATAACGACCAGGGTATTGCTTTCAACTAGCCGGATATGTAGAATCTGACAAGACTGCCCATCGAAAGTTTCTTCTGTGATTTCCTCGACTATCCCGATTCCCTGGGCGGGATAAATTATTTTGTCACCGACCTTGAAAGAATCCATTAATTTGATTATAGATTACCTCTGATTTTTAGTCAAACGTTTCGGTCCACTTGACAGAACTGCTTGTCTTCGTTTAAGATACAAGCTTAAATCAAAATGAAAATAGAAGAAGTGAGTGCCGACAATGAAGAGAACATTTCAGCCGAATAATCGCCGGAGAAAGAAAAATCATGGGTTCTTAGTTCGGATGAGTAGCCCGGGCGGTCAGAAGGTTATCAAAAACCGGCGGGCCAAGGGTAGAAAAAGACTTTCTGCTTAATGGATGAGCGTCTTAGACCGATCGAGAGAATAAGAAATAAGAAAGATTTTAGCGAGATATATAAAAAGGGCCGGCGGCTAAAAGGCCGATATTTTGTCCTCGTCTTTGTGCCAAATGGATTGAATTATTCCCGGCTGGGAGTGGTAGTCAGTAAGAAGGTTGGCCCGGCAAGGGATAGAAATAGGGTAAAGAGAAGATTTAGAGAGCTTTTTCGGAGAAACAAGTCTCTACTTCCCGGAAATTTTGATCTGGTTTTGATTGCCAGGCCAGAAATTGTCCAGCTGGACTGGCAGAAGATGAAGGAAGAATACGAAGTCTTGATCAGGCGGCTGGGCTCTTAGAATCGAAAAACGGAGTCAATTTTGAGATATATTGCCCTCGGGCTTATTCGACTTTACCAGCTACTGGTTTCGCCTCTTCTTGGACATTGCTGCCGTTATTATCCAACCTGCTCGGAATATACCTATCAGGCCATAAAAAAATATGGTTTTGTAAAAGGTAGCTGGCTCGGGGGAAAGAGACTTCTCAGGTGCCATCCCTGGCACGAGGGAGGCATCGACCCCGTGCCTTGATGAGGGAAACATGGAAAAACGCTTAATTCTGGCTATTGTTCTTTCGTTTTTAATCCTCTTCCTTTTCCAGCTGATTTTCGTTAAGCCTCAGCCTCAACCAGCGGCTCCTGTGCCGGCTGAAAGTGAAGCTGAAACTGCGGCTGTCGGAAACGAAGCAGCCGGCGGTGAAATCAAAGAGGTTGAGAAGCCAGCGTCTATGCAGCTGAAAACTGAAGGTGGCGAGATTATAACTTCTGAGCAAGAACAGGAGATCACGATTGATACTCCGCTTTATACTGCTGTCTGGAGCAATAAAGGCGGGGTCCTGAAGAGCTGGAAGTTAAAAAATCACCTGAAGAAAATTCCCAACCGGAAAAATCCCGAGCGAGAGCCTCTGGATCTGGTGCCGGAAACGGCTTCAACTACCGGGCTGTATCCATTTTCACTGTTGCTCAATGAGGAGTCTCTAACTGCTCTGGCCAATAATAGCCTTTATCGGGTAAATACTGAGCGGTTGGAATTATCCTCAGATCAACGAGGGCAGCTAATATTCGAGTATTCCGATGGGGATAGGGTAAAAGTCAAGAAATATTTAACCTTTGAAGGGCAGAATTATAATTTTAAGACCGACCTGACAGTTGAAATAGATGGCAGGCCCGTCGAGCCTTATATTCTGTGGGGGCCGGGCATTGGCACGCTGTCTCCTGAAGAATTAAAGGAAAAATTCAGCGCCAACCGGGGAGCGGTTTTTCTGGTCAACCACAAAGCACAGAGGCTACCGGAGAAAAAAATCAAGCCTTTGTCCGAGACCGTACGCTACGGCGGACTCGGCTGGGCAGCCTACGAGGAAAATTATTTTGCCGCTATTTTTCTTTTAGATACCATAAAAAGCCAGTCTTATGCCTTTCGCCTTGATCAGGAAGAAATCCAACCAGACGGTCAGAAGGCCGTTGTCCCCTATTTTTATCTGGCTTTTACCCATCCTGCCGAGGCCTACCTCGGGCCGAAAGAATATGACCGGCTGACGGCTTATGGACACGAAGTCAAAAAGGTAATTAATTTTGGCTTCTTCGGCTTCATTGCTGAATTTTTATTAATCGCCACGAAATTTTTATATAAGTTTTTCCCCAACTGGGGAGTGGCTATCATCATCATGACATTTATCATCAAAATCCTGCTTTTCCCGCTCACTTATAGTTCGACCAGATCAATGGCTAGGATGCAGGAGCTTCAACCGAAAATCAAGGCTCTGCAGGCTAAGTATAAAAAGGCCAAGCAGGATATGGAACAAAGACGCCAGATGAATGAGGAGCTGATGAAGCTCTATAAAGAGCACGGGATTAATCCAGCTGGTGGCTGTCTGCCGCTTTTAGTTCAACTGCCTATTTTCTGGGGATTTTTCAGGATGCTGGTAGTAGCGGTTGAGTTGCGCCACAGTCCCTTTGTTTTCTGGATTAAGGATCTGTCAGTTAAAGATCCATATTATATAACGCCAATTCTGATGGGCATTACTCAATATATTTCTCAGAAGATGACTCCGTCCACGGCTGATCCAGGTCAGCAGAGAATCATGTTGCTCATGCCGCTTATCTTTACTTTCTTTTTTATGAATTTTCAGGCCGGCCTGGTTTTGTACTGGTTGACCAGTAACGTCCTGCAAATAGGTCAGCAGGCCATTATGAATAGGATGATGGCCCGCAAGAGGGAAAAAGATGGAAAAAGAAGTAAAAAACAATCGCCAAAACGGTCAGCAAGTCGTTGAAAAAAAAGAATTTACTGGCAGAAGCCTGGAAGATGTGCTCAGCCTGGCCGAGCATGTTCTTAAGGTTCCCCGGGAAGAGCTGGACTACGAAATAGTTACTGAAAAGACCAGACTTTTTGGTTTAAAAAACAAAGAAATTGTCATTCGGGCCTGGCCCCGGCAGGTGAATGAGATCCAAATTGTTGACAGCTTTCTTAAAGAATTGCTGGCGCTCCTGCCTTTTGATCTCAGTTACGAGATAAAGAGAAGAGATCAGCTTATTTATGTTGTTTTTGGTGGTGAAGACAAGCACTGGCTGCTAAAGGATGATGGAGCTCTCCTTCTGGCCATCCAGCACCTGCTGAATAAAATTTCTTCTGTTAAGGTTCAGGTTGATTGTGAGTTTTTCCGACGCCGAAAAGAAAAACAGCTCAAAGAATATGCAACCGAAATGGCTGAAAAAGTTAAAGAAACCGGTCAGGAAGAAATTCTGGACGTGATGAATCCTTATGAGCGTCGAATTGTCCATATCGCAGTTAATCAGATACCTGGTCTTACCACGGAAAGCCTGGGTGAGGGCTTTTTGAAAAAGATCAGAATTTTCAAAGTTGAAAATTCCGGGCAGAAAAAGCGGCCCGATCAGGATTAACTGAGTCTGTAACCGGCTATTTACTATCTTACCGCCTGCGGATAGAATTAAGACATGAATGAAAGCCTGGATGATACTATAATTGCTGTTTCTACTCCGCCGGGCCAGGGAGGCCTGGGGCTGATTAGAATCAGCGGGCACGAAGCCCTGGCCATTGCTAGAGGAATTTTCCAGCCAAAAAAATTAAGTCCAGCCGAACATCCAGGCCAGATGTGTTTTGGCTACCTGGTTGACAGGGAAAAAGGCGAACGACTGGACTGTGGCTATGCCTGTTATTTCCGGCCAGAGGTCTCTTATACCCGGGAAGAAGTGGTGGAAATCAGCCTTCACGGCTCGCCCGTAATACTGAACGAAGCTATCAGGCTGGGAATTAAAGAAGGAGCTCGCCTGGCCCGGCCCGGAGAATTTACGCTCAGGGCTTATCTCCGCGGGCGACTGGATATTGTCCAGGCAGAAGCTATCAATGACCTGATTAGAGCAGTTTCCCTCCAGCAGGCAAAAGTTTCGTTTCGTCAGGCTGAGGGTAGTCTGTCCAGAAAAATCCAGGCAGTTAGAGAGCAGATCGTGGGACTTCTGGTCAATATAGAAGCCAGTCTGGAATTTCCAGAAGATGAACTCGGACTGACCCAGAAGGAAATTGAGAGCTACCTCGAGCATCTGATAAGTAACCTCAAAAATATTATCTGGAGCTACGAACAGAACCGGGCCAGGCTGGAAGGCCTGACCATTGCTCTGGTCGGCAGGACTAATGCCGGCAAATCAACTCTGTTTAATGCGCTTCTGGAGGAGGAAAGAGCCATTGTTACTCCTTATCCGGGTACGACCAGGGACTATATAAGAGAGAATCTTCTCCTTGATGGAATCTTGCTAAAACTGGTTGATACTGCCGGTTTCGGTCAAGCTGATAATGCAGCTGAAGAGGCCGGTATCAGCCGGTCGGAGGACATTGCCACCCGAGCCGATGGATTACTCATTATCCTGGATTCTTCTCGCTCCGAGAGTGAGGAGGATTTTTATCTTCTGCAGGGATTCCAGGGTAAAAAAAGAATCATCGTCTTTAATAAATCTGACCTTGATAAAGTCATTAATCGGCAGCTGATTATTGAAAAAAATAAAGAAATTCCCTGGATTGAAGTTTCAGCCCTGACTGGAGAAAATATTGAGCAGCTAAAAAGGCTGATGCTGACCACTTTTAGCCCGGCGGAATCCGGTCAGGAAGAGATTATCCTGCATGAACGGCAGAAAATTTTAATAGAACAAATGGCTGGACAACTGGAGGAGGCCAGAAACAGGCTGGAAGCTGGTTATGGGCTGGAGATTATAGCCGAAGAAATAAAGGCGGTTTTGCCAGCTATCGGTGAATTCACCGGTGAAATTAAGTCCTCAGAGGTCATCAACGAAATATTTGGTCGCTTCTGCCTTGGAAAATAAAAATGAACCATTTTGATGAAGAATTTGAGGTGGTAGTGGTCGGAGCTGGCCATGCTGGCTGTGAAGCAGCGGTAGCCGCAGCCAGGATGGGGGCTAACACCTGTCTATTGACCATCCACCTTGAGACTATCGCCCAGATGTCCTGTAACCCGGCCATCGGTGGTCTGGCTAAAGGACAGCTGGTGAGAGAAATAGATGCGCTGGGCGGGTGGATGGGGCTTCTGGCCGATGAAACTGGGCTCCATTTCAGGTTGCTAAACCGCAGTCGAGGAGCTGCTGTCCAGAGTCCCAGGGTTCAATGCGACAAAGCCTTATATCGGCAGACGATGAAAAAATGGCTGGAAGAGGTCCCGGGGTTAAGAATCTGGCAGGCCATAGTTACCGGTTTAATCATCGAGGATGGTCAGATTAAGGGATTGATTACCAGGGATGGAAGCCGAATAAAAGGCGGGGCGGTTATTCTTGCTCCAGGGACTTTCCTGCATGGCCTTATACATTCAGGGCTCAATCATTATCAAGCCGGACGGGCTAACGAACCACCGGCCAATGAACTGGCCGTCGCTCTGGGGGAGGCCGGGTTAAGAATCCTGCGGCTTAAAACTGGAACACCGATGAGATTGTCAGCTGACTCTATTGATTGGACAAAATTTCAGGCTCAGCCCGGTGATGAACAGCCGGTTTCTATGTCTTTTAGAACCAGGAAAAAACTTGAAAACAAAATAATTTGCTATATTGGTTATACGAATGAAAAAACGCATCAGGTTATTCGCAATAATTTAAGCCAATCTCCTCTTTACAGCGGAGAAATAAAGGGCATTGGCCCTCGTTATTGCCCTTCAATCGAAGACAAAGTGGTCAAGTTTCCCCATCATGCCCGGCACCAATTTTTTCTCGAGCCTGAAGGGTTGACCACCCATGAGATCTATGTCAATGGCCTTTCTTCCAGCCTGCCTTACCGGGTGCAGAGAGAAATTCTGAAGACTATTCCGGGTTTGGAGGAGGCGAGAATCTTAAGGCCAGCCTATGGTATTGAATATGATGCGGTTTCCCCTCTCGAGTTAAAGGCAACACTCGAAACTAAAAAAATAGATGGACTGTTTTTAGCGGGGCAGATCAACGGGACTTCAGGCTATGAGGAGGCCGCCGCCCAGGGCTTAATGGCCGGCATTAATGCGGTTTTAAAATTACGGGGGCAACCCGCCTTCATACTTGCTCGCCACGAAGCTTATATTGGGGTGCTGATTGATGATTTGATCTCGCACGGCGTAGAAGAGCCCTATCGCCTGTTTACCTCCAGGGCTGAGTACCGGCTAAATCTCAGGCTGGATAATGCTGATGTTCGTTTGTTGCCCTCTGGCTATCGGCTTGGTCTGATTCAAGAAGCAGAATATCGGGAGTTTCTGGAAAAGCAGACGAGAGTCAGGCAAACGATAGAAATATTGCAAAAAGAAAAAATCGGCCTTGAGAAAAACGAACCTATTCCCGCCGTCAATTATTTAAAGCAGCCCGGAGTCAGCCTGGATGAAATAATCGGACTTGTAAGTCTACCATTTACTTTGACTGATGAAGAGAAAAGACACATTGAGGCCGAAATCAAATATGAGGGCTATATCAAGAAGCAGGAAAGAGAGATTGCCAGATTGAACAAGATTGATCAGATCAGTTTGCCAGAGACAATTAACTACAGGGAGATCCCCGGGCTAAGTCTGGAAATTATTGAGAAACTGGAAAAGATAAGACCTGGAACTCTGGGAGAGGTAAAAAAAATATCTGGCATTACGCCAGCAGCTCTATATAATATCTATCTGTATCTGGCTGTTTTTAAAAAAGGGCAGGCCGGAACCAATGTTCCACGTGGAACAAATAAGGCTGCTGATTAGATGAATAAGATCATCGCCATTGCCAATCAAAAAGGTGGAGTAGGTAAAACCACTACTGCCATCAATCTAGGAGCAGCCCTGGCCCTGAAGAGCTTAAGAGTTCTCTTGCTGGACTTTGATCCTCAGGGGATGGCGACAGTGGGTCTCGGTCAGGCAAAGACGTACGGCCAGGGCATTTATCAGGTCATCTTAAATGGGCGTGGAGTCATGGATTGCCTGGTGGATACAGGAGTACCGAATTTATACCTCTGTGCGTGCTCGCCAGAGCTGAGTGGAGCTGAGGCCGAACTATTTAACGCTCCGGATAGGGAAAAAAGGCTCAAAATGGCCCTGTCGGAGGTGCGCCAGCTATTTAATTTTATCCTGATAGATTGTCCGCCTTCCCTGGGCTTTTTAACTATTAATGCTCTGGCAGCAGCCGATTCGATTCTTATTCCAGTGCAGGCTGAATTTTTCTGCTTAGAGGGTATTCCGGATTTATTTCGTACCCTGGATATGGTCCGGACTTATTTTAATCCGCAGCTTTATATTGAAGGTATTTTGCTGACGATGTTTGACGAGAGGACCAACCTCTCCCGTCAGGTGGCAGAGGAAATAAAAAATTCCTTAAAAGGGGTTCTTTTAAACACGATAATACCGAGAAGTGTTAGACTGGCCGAGGCTCCCAGTTTCGGAAAGCCAGTTATATTATATGATCCGAAGTCAAGGGGAGCTCAGGCCTATCTTAATCTGGCAGAGGAGTTGATCAACAAATGACAAAAAAAGCGCTGGGCAAAGGCCTCGAGGCCTTCATACCGGAAGAATTTGGGATTCTTAAAGAAGACCGTTATGCCGAAGTGGAGATCGAAAAAATCAGACCCAACCCGCATCAACCGAGGACGCAATTTGATGAAGCCTCAATAAATGAACTCGCCACGTCAATAAAAGAGACAGGCATTATTCAACCTTTGCTGGTAGTACCGGAAGAAGATCATTATAAGCTGATTGTCGGGGAAAGAAGATGGCGAGCGGCCCAAAGAGCAGGTTTGCGAGTGGTGCCTGTTATTATCAGAAATATGACCGAAGACAAGCAGCTGGAAGTTTCTCTTATTGAAAATATCCACCGCGAAGATTTAAATCCGCTAGAAATTGCTGAAGCTTTTGAGCGATTGGTAAACCAGCTGGGGTTGACCCAGCAGGAAGTTGCCGATCGGGTGGGCAAGGACCGAGCTTCAGTTGCCAACTATATCCGCTTACTCAAATTGCAGCCAGAGATTAAAACACTCATCCGGGATGGGAAGCTGTCAATGGGCCAGGCCAGAGCCATCCTGTCTCTTGAGGATGAAGAACTGCAAAAAAGCGTCGCTTTTCAGGCGGTGGAAAAATCTCTGTCAGTTCGAGAAACTGAAAAACTTGTTCAAAAGTTAAAAGAGAGGCCCCCGCGCACTCAGAAATCGCTGGAAGATCCTGATTTAAAAGCGCTGGAAGAAGAGTTAATCCAGTGCCTGGGCACCAAGGTGACGATCGCCGGGCAGCGGAATAAAGGTACGATCCGGATTTTTTATTTCTCGCTGGAGGAGCTTAACCGGATCTATGACAAAATTAAAGGAGTTAAAGCATGAAAGAAAAAGAAAAAGTCAGAGAAATTGCTGAAGAGTCTCATCTGGCCGGTCTTATTGACCAGGGGACGGAATTAAAGGGAGAATTAAATTTTAAGGGGTCTTTCCGAATAGAAGGCTACTTCCAGGGTAAAATATATTCAGATTCCATGCTGATTATCGGGGAAAAAGGAAAAGTAGAAGCTGAAGTCAAAGTAGGAGAACTGATTATCAATGGCGAAATTCATGGCCAGCTGCAAGCCAGAGAACGGATCGAGGTTCACAACAAGGGCCGGGTCTTTGGCACGCTTACGGCTCCCAAACTCCTGATCGAGGAAGGCTCTTATCTGGAAGCCACCTGCCAGACCATCAGTGTTCCGGAAGAA
>JAKPCG010000149.1 GCA_029553365.1 Acidobacteriota bacterium
AGCATGACCAGAATATAAATGATAAAAGAAATGAGCAGCAGGGGAAATTCATTCATTTCGTTTTTCCTTCGTTTTTTCTGTCTGAATTTATAGCACTGTCCGGTCTGACTTCGAGCAGCCTCTCCAGTTCCTGATAAAAAGTTGTCTGATTATGCCGGCTGTGAGCTGAAAATACTGGCTTGTCCCCTGGCTTGAGGCCGATAACTATCTGGCGATAATTAAGATAAAAGCAGGCCAGAAGTCCAAGAAAAAGAAGGGCACAGCCCAACCAGACCAGATTCAGACCGGGATCGCTGGCCGCTTCCAGGCCAGAAAAGAGTGGTGCTTCAAACTTTTTTAAGCTGATTTCCATCTCTAAACCCGGTTGCCGCTGTATCCGATTCGATTCTGGATGGTAATAAAAAAGCCAGCCCTGATAAATGGGAGTTTCTTCCCTCGTCACCAGTACCAGGGCAGCTGGATTGTTGGCTTCAGCTGAGCGGCTGGTTGGCCGACCTCCCCGGTCGAGGGTAAAATCAGGAATAAAATTTAGAAGATTCAGAGTCAGGCCGGAGTCGAGCTGAACTTTTTCTCCAACCTTCAGGGTCAGATGTCTGACAGCCGCCTTACCACTTTTTATTTCAAGCTCCACCTTTGTCTGGTCCCAGTCAAAACCATAGCTCATCTGGAAAAAATTGAAGCCATCATATTTTAAAGGATGGTTAACTTCGACTGATTTTTGCTTTTTTACCTGGCCCTGTTCAAGAATTGAGACCAGACTCTTCCAGCTCTTGACTGAGCCGTCAGGATAATAGTCGGTGGTAAATCTATCGAGACGCAGGGAGAAGCTTTTTCCGGGCAGGTCAACCGTCTGCCCTTCGGTCAAAGCCAGCTCAATTCTCTGGCTGAAGAGAGCTGAAATCAGACCGCCAACGATGATTACCATTATAGCCAGATGAACAATCTCCGGGCCAAACAGCCCCACTCTCTCTTTTTGAGCCAGGAGGGTTTTCTTTTCGCCGGTTTCCTTTATTTTTACCCGATAATGTCTTTGTCTGAGTTCGGCTAATAGAGAATCAGGCGAGACTTCGAACCAATCCGAGAAACTTGAGGCCAGCCTTCTAACCGCAGCCGGTTTAACTTCGGACGGGATAAATTCGATCGTGCCCCGAATTTGTTTAAGCTTAACAGGCAATTGCCGCAGCGAGCAAAAAAGAATATTAAGCAAGAAAAGAAAAGCTAGGCTCAGAAAAAGAGGAGAACGATAGAGATGATCCAGCTGGAGGCTTAAGATAATCCCTGCCCAGCGTGGGAAATAATTCTGATAAAAACCGGGGTCCTCTCCCTGAGGAATAAGAGTACCAATGATGGACAGAAGAATTATCAGGATGAGAAGCGAAATGGTCAGCTTCAGTGATGACAGAAATCTTATCAACTGCAGACCTGCCTGTTACTCACACTTCTTCAATTATTTTGGGCGGCGTGACTTTCGCCGGCTTTTCTTTTCGGCTATTTTGACCATATCTTCCAGGCTAACCGAATCAAAGTATTGTTTCATGATACGGGTAGCTTCCTTCCAGATCTCATAGGCTGCACAGGTGGTCATTCTGGAGCACTGACTACCTTCTTCCAGGCAATCAGTCAGGCAGCAATTCCCCTCGACAGCCAGCAGCACCTGACTCAGACTGATGGCGGCAGGCGGTCTGGTTAAAGTATAACCGCCACCAGCTCCGCGAACGCTTTTGACCAGCCGGTGAACGCGCAGGGGGATGATGATCTGTTCCAGATATCTGATAGAAATGTCCTCTTCGGCCGCCACATCCTTGAGTGAACGGGCTTTTTGACCATCCTGATAATGCTGGGCCAGGTTCAGCATCAGCCTGGTGCCATAGCGACCTTTGGTTGAAATCCTAAACATCAACTGCCTCCTGGCCAGTTGTCCGGCGGCTGCAAACAGGCGCCAGTCAGCTGACCGTAATATAACATAATTTTATAGGAATTATAGTGATTTGACAAATCAAATCTTTCTTGACAGCAGAAAGACTTAAATTGTATGCTGAAGGCTCAATCAAAGCAAAAAATTAAATTATTCTGCTGTAAAAAAATAAAGGACGGATCAATGGAAAAAGTTGTTTTACTCGGTGACGAAGCGGTTGCTCTCGGAGCGATTCACTCCGGTCTAACCGCTGCTTATTCCTATCCAGGAACACCGGCCTCAGAAATCATGGAATTTCTGATCAGACAATCAGCTGGTGGCAAAAATTTTGTGGCCAAATGGTGTGTCAATGAAAAGGTGGCTATGGAAGAAGCGCTGGGCGTTTCTTTTGCCGGCCAGCGGGCCATGGTCTCCTTCAAGCATGTTGGCTTGAATGTAGCGGCTGACCCTTTTATCAATGCTGCTATCACCGGGGCCAACGGCGGATTGGTTATTGTCACAGCCGATGATCCTGGCTTCCATTCTTCTCAAAACGAACAGGATAATCGCTTTTATGCTGATTTTGCCCGAGTGTTGTGTTTTGAACCAAGCAGCCATCAGGAAGCCTATGATCAAACACGAGAAGCCTTTGACCTTTCGGAAAAATTGGGCCTGCCGGTAATGATCAGGCTGGTCACCAGGCTGGCCCACAGCCGGGCGCCCGTCGAAGTGAGAGAGCCAAGAGGAAAAAATCAGGGTTTTAAATATGGCTACGGTCCGGATTGGACTCTTCTTCCGGCCAATGCCAGGCGTCGCTATGGTGATTTGCTGCAGAAGCAAAAAGATTTGCAGGCTTATGCGGAGCAATGTCGTTTTAACCAGTTCTTCCCTCCCGAACCCGGTCAGCGGCTGGGAGTTGTTGCTACAGGTCTGGCGGCCAGCTATTTCCGCGAGGTGGCGAACCGACTCGAAACCAGACCGGCCTTTCTAAAAATTTCAACTTATCCTTTTCCGCAAAAAAAACTCCTGGAGCTGATTGAGCAGGTGGATGAAATTCTGGTCATGGAAGAAGGCTATCCTTTCCTCGAACGATTTATCCGCGGAGTGGCCGGTCTTCCCGGTAAGGTCATCAAAGGCAAGATGGATGGCACACTTCCCGCTTCCGGTGAGCTGAAGCCGGAAATAGTCGCCAGAGGGCTCGGGCTTCCTGTAAGAAATGGAGTTAGCCTGGGTGATTTTAAACTGCCGGCCAGGCCGCCGCAGCTCTGCCCAGGTTGTCCTCATGCTGATACTTTCAAAGCCCTGAATGAGGCTCTTCAGGGCTATGAGCGAGGTAACGTTTTTTCTGACATTGGCTGTTACACCCTGGGCGCACTTCCACCTTACCGGGCGATTCAAAGCTGTGTTTGCATGGGAGCCAGTGTCTCGATGGCTAAAGGAGGAGCCGAAGCCGGTGTTTATCCTTCGGTAGCGGTCATCGGCGATTCAACTTTTGCCCATTCTGGTATTACACCGTTGCTCGATGCCGTTTATTCGCAGACCGACATGACTGTCGTCATCCTGGATAACAGCACGGTAGCCATGACCGGTGCTCAGCCCAGCTTGGGCACCGGTGAACCGCTGGATAAAATGCTGGTCGGACTGGGAGTTTCGCCGGAGCATATCCGGGTCATCACCCCTTTACCCAGAAATCATCAGCTCAATGTCGGCCTTATCCAAGAAGAACTGGCCTATCACGGCCTGTCGGTCGTCATCGCCCGCCGGGAATGCATCCAGATTCTCGGTAACAAATAAAGGAGCCACAGACCATGTATAACATCATAATTTCAGGAGTTGGTGGCCAGGGAATTCTCTCCATAGCTTTCGTCATTGATCAGGCTGCCCTGGCCGAAGGACTTTATTTTTTGCAGTCCGAAGTTCATGGCATGTCGCAGCGGGGCGGGGCGGTTGAGTCTCATCTCCGTCTATCTGAGACAGAAATTTTCAGTCCGCTTATTCCGCAGGGAGAAGCTGATCTGATTTTAAGCGTGGAGCCGCTCGAAGCGCTGCGCTATTTTTCTTTTCTCAAACCGGAAGGAACGGTCATCTCCAGCCGTACACCATATGTCAATATTCCTGACTATCCGCCTCTGGAAGAGGTTTTCAGAGAAATAAAAAAGGTCAGGGAAAGCTGGCTCATCGAAGCTGGTCAGCTGGCCAAACAGGCGGGCAGCCTGCGGGCGGAAAACATGGTCGTCCTGGGAGCTGCTTCCCGCTATCTTCCTCTCCATGAGGACAATCTGAAAAAGTTCATCCGGGTTTTATTCCAGTCCAAAGGTGAGAAGGTAGTCGAAACCAATCTTAAGGCTTTTGACCTTGGCCGGCAGGCGGCGGAGAGCCAGGCTTGAGTTTCGGCGCGGATGACTGGAACTGCAACTTACACAGACTTGTATAGATGAATATGAATAAAATGAGGCCGGTAAAAATGGAAAAAAATAATTCAGTGCGGGCGAGAAGAATTCTGAAAAAAGCCGAAAGCGAAGGAAGAAACTTTCTGCTCGAACCTGAGGTCTATGCGCTTTTAAAGCTTTTTGGTTTTAAAGTCCCATCTCATATCTTTTTAAAAAGTGGAGAGAAACTCAAAGCTGACAGTCTAAAGAAAATTAAGAGTAAAGAAGCAGTGGTTAAGGTTGTCTCGCCCCTCATCCAGCACAAGTCGGATGTGGGTGGTGTGGTCCTGGTCAAAAATTCCAGGCGCGAGATTGAGCTCGCTATGAAGGAGATGAAGAAGCGGGTGGGAACGGCTGTCGCCCGTCTGGATAAAAGCCATAAGATTTCTCCGGCCGAGGTGGAAGAATCAATCCGCGGCTTTTTGATTGTCGAGCGCGTGAATTATCTTCAGGTTGGCTTCGGATCAGAGATACTTCTCGGCCTCAGGACGAGTAATGACTTTGGTCCGGTTGTTACTTTTGGTGGCGGTGGACTGGATGTGGAATATTTAAATGCTCATTTTAAAACTGGCCATAATCTGGCTATTTTACCTTCCTCACCCCTGCCGGAAGCTGTGACGAAAGCTATTCTGGCCAGGTCGGCTATTTATGGCAAAATAGCCGAAGAATTCCGGGGACAGAAGCCTCTTCTGCCACCTGAAAGACTTCTGGGAGCAATCAAGATATTTCAGACCATCGGCCAGAGTTTTTCTCTTTTCAATCAAAAAGAAACCTATACGATTGAAGAGCTGGAAACCAATCCACTGGTTATCTCCGGCGGCGAGCTTCTGCCGCTCGACGGCCTGTGCCGTTTTTCG
>JAKPCG010000156.1 GCA_029553365.1 Acidobacteriota bacterium
TTAATTTTATGCCGAAGTGGTGGAATTGGCAGACACGCTAGCTTGAGGGGCTAGTTCCCGCAAAAATGGGAGTAGGGGTTCGAGTCCCCTCTTCGGCATTTCTTCTTAAAGTCAGACTTTCCAGAAATTCAAACAATTTGTTCAGGCTAATTTAGCCACCCACAGGGCCAGATCCGTTTCAGGCATAGCCCCGGCAGTTCTGCCTCTTTCAGTACCGCGATGAAAAACAATGAGAGTGGGGACAGCCTGAATGCTCAATCTGGCGGCCAGCTCAGGATATTTATCAACATTGACTTTGATGACCATGATTTCTCCGGCCCGCCTTTTGGCCAATCGGTCAAGAACAGGAGCCATCATCTGACAGGGACCACAGGTTGGCGAGAAGAAATCGACCAGAACAGGCAGACTGGACTTCGATATCAGGTTAAGAGCCTGCTCCGGCCCTACCTCGACGACTTCTCCTGGCGGCGGTAGAGGGCGGTGGCAGCGTCCACAGACAACTTTTTTCTCCTGAGCTCCCTCAGGGTAATAATTAGTCTGCCCGCAATTGGTACAGCTGACTTTGACTTTTTTATCTTCCATTTTCCAATCACCTCTACTTTTTTTATATTTTAACGGTGGGACAGATTAAAGACAAGAACAGACGGCCACTAGAACAAAAGTTCACCCAGGATAGAATTGGTCACCAGAAAACGGCCCGAGGGAATTCTGAGTCTGGAACCAGACATCTCGAAGCAGCCAGCGGCGCTTAGTTCCCTGATTCTTTCTTCATAAGGCAAAAAATCCAGGCCGGGATATTCTTCTTTGATAAGCTCCCAGTCAACGCCAGCCGCCAGGCGCAAGCCGGACATGAGTTTTTCCTTCAAGGCGGCCTCCGGGCTCAAGATGAGAAGTTCAGACAGATTTAACTTACCCTCAAGAATGACCTCGGCCCAGAGTTTCAGATCAGAGATATTTTGCCAGCGGTTAAAAGCCAGATGCGAGGCAGCTGAAGGTCCGAAACCAATAACTGGCTGATATTCCCAGTATTTAAGGTTGTGACGGCAGGAAAACCCTGGCCGGGAGTAATTAGAAATCTCATATTGCTTATAACCAAGTTCTGAGAGCGTCTTCTGGTATCTCTCATAGGTTTCAACCAGCCTCTCTTCGGAAACCGGATTTTGTTCCAAGACTTGTTTAAAGGGAACCTCATCGAGTTCTTCCAGCATATAAACAGATAGATGCTCGGGACCGATGGCTTTAATTCCAAGGATATTAGCTTCAAAAGTGGATTCGTCCTCTCCGGGAAGTCCAATCATCAGGTCGAGGTTAAGATTTTTAAAACCGGCTTTTCTGGCTTCACTGGCGGCGGCAAAAATGTCCTCAACAGAATGAAGACGGCCAAGTATCTTAAGAATTTTTTCAGAAAAAGACTGAGCCCCAAGGCTGAGGCGATTTATACCGGCTTGCTTAAACCCGGCAAGTTTCGGAGTATGACTTCCAGGGTTAAACTCCAGCGTTATTTCCTTGAGATTGCAGTTGAAATTCTCTCCGAGTCTGGAAAGGAGTTGATCTATTTCTTCCGGCCGCAGACTGGAGGGAGTTCCACCACCAAAATAAACTGTATCAATTTCCATCCTGGCCGCCATTTCGCCGGCCAGCAGGTTTATTTCCCTCTGAATGGTCTGCCTCCAGAGGTCATGGTCTTTTTTCTCACCGTGATAGCTATAGAAATGGCAATAAGGACATTTCTTCTGACAGAAGGGGTAGTGAAAGTAAACTCCGACCTGGAGGCTTTGCTCGTTGAATTTGAGTTTTTCCTGGAGTTCAGATGGGCTGATTATCATTTGCACTTGAAATTTCAAATTCAGGAACGCCTGAGTTGAAGGATAAGATCAAACCTGGTGATAATAACCTATAATAGCATAATAAAGTGCGCGGTCAAAAAAGGTTACCAGCCGGTCATAAAGTTCCAGAGCCTGATAAAGGTCAAGAGCGTTATCCAGCAGGCCTTCTGATTGAATCTTATGCCAGACCTGCTTTCGTTCCAGACAGAGGGAGAGAAATATTTCTGGTAGTGTAAAGCCTTCTTGCCGCCTTTTCTGGCCCAGGGCTATCCAGTGATTTTTCATTTCCTCTGAATCCAGTTTATAAGAAATCCAGCGCCCAAGCTGACTGTAGACCGCATAGGTGCGGTCATAAACCTCCTTTTCTGGAAACGATTGATAGGTCGCCATATTAGGATTTTTCTTAACTTCACGGAGATAAGCTAAAGCCAGTTCTCGTGCATCCCTCTCTATCAGTTCCACCAGCTTCCGTGAAAAGGGACTCAGTTGATTTTCCCTGGCGGTTGAATCATCCATTTTCCCCTCCCGCTTTAAATCTAATGCCGTCACCGCCTAAAGTCAAATCAGTTAACATCAGGGGCAAAGAAGGGAAGGGATAAAATGCGCCCGGGGAGATTCGAACTCCCGACCTCAGGATTCGAAGTCCTTCGCTCTATCCAGCTGAGCTACGGGCGCCTGGCTTTATATTAACCTAATATTAACTTACTTATCTGCTAACTGCAATCAACCACTTTCTTGCCTATTAGACCCTTATGGATAAAGAGCCCTATTCAATAATATGTGACTGTTCTTGGTAGAATAGAGATATTTTAAGTAAGCCAATCAATAGCTGATCAGGCAAAAAGTCTATAGGATCCACTAACCACTTAAGCCTTTGTCGCTCGCCATCTTTATATTCTTATTTCTTTTTACTTTGCTTTCCACTACAATATCATCATCAGTCCAGTCTCTTTTAATAAGGGCCCTAACCAGGAAAGAACTTCCTTTATGAAAGTGATTAAAAGGCAAGAGAATAAAAGCCACAAAGCAGAGGAATATTTCGCCCCGGCTTTAAACTCTTTCCGGAACTTATGGGAAAATCTTCCCGTAGCTTGCCATATTTTGACCACGGAAGGAATCATCACCAAAGTAAATCAAACAGAGGCCAGGCTGCTTGGTTATAGAAAAGAAGAAATGGTTGGCAAATCAATTTTCGATTTTATCTTACCTGAGCAGCGGCCAGAAGCTAAAAAACGATTCCAGCAAAAATTAGCTGGCAAGCGTTTGCCAAGAGCCAAAGACAGAATTATGGTTAGAAAGGATGGTTCAAAAATCCAGCTGGCAGTCAATGACCTGATTGAGCGGGATGACCAGGGGAAGCCAACTGCTGTTTATAGCACCATGTTCGATATAACAGATTATAAGAAGATAGAAGCCGACCTGAGGAAAACCGAAGAGCGCTACAAGGACCTGGTGGAAAAAGCCGGAATTGCGATTCTCATCGATGATCAGCAGGGAAATTTTATCTACGCCAATAAGAGGTATGCTGAACTTTTTGGCTATTCCGCCGACGAGATAAAAAACTTATCAATTTTTTCAGTGGTTCATCCTGATGACCTGGAGAAAGTCAGGTCCTATCACCGGGGACGTTTGGCGGGGAAAAAAGTGCCGGACAGGTATGAATTTAAAGGAACGAAGAAAGATGGCTCCATTATTTATGTCGAAGTCAACAGTGCAGCTATAAAAGAAGGTGGGCAGGCAGCTGGAACCAGATCTTACCTCTGGGATATTACCGAGCGCAAAAAAGCAGAAGAAACCTTAAGGGAGAGCGAGGGTCTCTACCAGGCTATTGTTGAGCATTCCCATGATGGGATTTTATTGATTGATGAGAATTACAGAATCATTTACTGCAATCGAGAGCTGAGCGGGATGTTAGATTATGCCCCCGATGAGATCACCGGCCATGATTTCCGGGACTTTCTGGATGAAGAAAGCCGGCCACTGGTGGCTGACCGTTATCGCCGAAGGCAGAGAGGAGAAAAAGTCCCTCCTCGTTATGAATTTAACGTAGTTAGAAAAGACGAAACCAAAAGAAGAGTGGAAATCAGCTCCGAGGTGATTAAGGATGCGGCCGGTAAAATGAGGACAGTAGCTCAGCTTCTGGACATTACTGACCGTAAAAAAGCTGAAGAGCTTAATCAGGAGATGATGAAGAACCTGCGTAAAGCTCTGGACGGCACCATCAATGTCATCGCTTTGACGGTTGAAGCCCGTGATCCCTTCACTTCCGGTCACCAGCGGCGAGTGGCTGATTTAGCCCGGGCCATAGCCACGGAAATGGGATTGCCCAAAGACTCGATTGAAGCCATCAGGTCAGCCGCTATCATTCACGACCTGGGCAAAATAAATGTTCCTGCAGATATCCTCAATAAACCCAGCAGCCTGACTGAGATAGAATTTAATTTTATCAAAGTTCATCCCCAGGTAGCCTACAATATTCTCAAAGACATAGAATTTCCCTGGCCGGTGGCCGAAATTATCTATGAGCACCACGAAAGATGGAATGGCTCTGGCTATCCTCGCGGTCTGTCAGGCCAGAATATTCTGCTTGAGGCCAGAATTCTGGCGGTAGCTGATGTGGTCGAGGCCATGGTTTCTCACCGTCCCTACCGGCCGCCACTGGGCATTGACCAGGCTCTGAAAGAACTGGTTGAGAATAGGGGCCGGCTTTATGACCCGGAGGTGGTTGATGCCTGCTTGCTCGTCTTCAGAGAAAAACACTTTGCATTTAAACAATAAATAAAGCACCGTGGATGTGGCAAACAGGCTGTCTCCATTCTTGAAGCGGGGCGTACCGTCAGGTAGATCAGTTAGTTTTTGGAATAAAGTCTTTTTCCAGAAGCTTTAATTTCAGCTCAAAAGGTTCTTCCCAGGTTTTTTTAAAAGCAAAGCCAGCGATAACCCAGATAACTCCTGGCTCCGGCTCAAAAACATAAGGATAGCTGAGCTGACCACCTGGCTGCCGGGCAATGACCACTGGCGCGGACCAGTTAAAGCCGTCATCAGAAAAGGCCAGGCTCAGTTCTTCACGGTGCCAGGAAGCCGGCAGCTCAGAATGAAAAGGAGTTGGTCTGGTTTTTGGCCAGGTTCCTCCTTCGGGATTAAGCCTGTTCCAGACGAGAACAAAGCGACTGCTTTGAAGCTTCAGAAGATAACCGGGCGAGCTGCTGGCCTCAATTGAAGATGGCTCGATTCTCCGCCAGTAGCGACCATCTTCAGAGATAGCCTGCCAGAAACGGTCCAGGCCGGTTCTAATAAGCATTAGCAGCCTTCCATCCGGTAGTTCGGCCATGGCTGGTTCAAAGGCTCCATCGTGATGGCCATGCCCACCTAAATCAATCCAGTTGCTGCGGCTCCAGGAGAGTCCCTCATCGTCAGAATAAAAGGAGCAAACGACCAGCCGTCCTGGATTAGAGACTAAATGCTGGAGAGGCACCACCACCCGGCCAGAAGAGGTCTGAATCAGGCCAAAAAAGTTCGGGTTGTAGCCAGAGAGAAGCCTCTGATTATCAACCCAGGTTTTTCCGCCATCCAGACTCCGGATTGACCAGACTTCCAGCTGGCAGTCGCCAGGTTCATTCTTCTCCTGGTCCCAGCTGAATTTCTTACCGTTAAAATTAAGATAAACGAGAATGAGGACATTGTTTTTTGTGCGGAGAAGATAATAAGAAGCAGGTTCTTTAGAATTGAGGCCTGAGCAAACGAAAACCGGTTCGGACCAGCTGCGGCCGCCATCATAACTTAAGTAAAATCCTTTCTCATCAACCGTTGCCAGAGCTCCATCAGCCATCAAAACAAAAGGCCCTTTTTTGGTGATATCGAGAGACTGGCAGGAAGGGTGGACCCAGAGGAGTTTATCAGCAGAAAATAAATTCAAAGTGAGCAATAAAATTATCGCGGCGAGAACCAGGTTGGTCAAAAAGAAATGATGTTTCAT
>JAKPCG010000167.1 GCA_029553365.1 Acidobacteriota bacterium
CCTTTGAATATTTTGATGATGGCGGCGGGCGCGGAATTTTATGTCCTTATCTCCATGCTTCCTGGGCTTTTGAGCAGGTGAAGAAGGAAGGCGGTCGCTGGCGCTTCCAGACGACCTCGGTTAAGCTCCGCCCTCACGGCCAGACTGGCGATCGCCTGAGCTATACCTTTAAATTTATGTGGGCTGAGGACGGCTACCAGTCGGTGCGCGACCTGCTCTATGAGGAAGGCAAGTTTGATATTCAAGTGGTGCCCGGCATGGTTGTGCCGGAAAATCTCGAGGCCCTGGTTGCCATCAGGACAAAGCATCAGGATATAAGACTCGAGGCGGAGTATCCGTCAGAGACGACAATCGAGGAGGTACAACCGATTAAAAACCTCGGCGAATCAGCCGTAATTAAAGAGAGAAAAACGCAAGCCGTCGCCGGGAAGCGGGAGATAGGCTCTGAAGGCAGAGCCACACCGGGTGGTAAGCAACTCCTGGCGACCGGTGTGGTGGTCGGTAGCGCCGCGAACAGAGCCACGGCAGATGTGAGGATAGATGGTAGCTACCGACTGTTCCGGATAAAGTTTTCTCGCCTCGGCGAAAACATGATAACCATTCACGCTATTCCTGGCTCCAGGCTCAACAGAGTTGCTGACCCGGCCAGTACCGTGGCTGCTTCTGCTGGCTCCATGCCGCTTGAATTTTTTGTGACTGAGGATCTGGAGACGGTTATCAAAAAGCGTTCTAACTTTTTGACCACCCGCCAGCAGCACAAAGATCCGTCGAAATGGTATTACGGTGTCTATAGCGACTGGGATATGAAGAACCGTGTGCTGCGCAGCCCCGAGGATCGCGATGGTCTGCCGACCTGGCTGGTTGATGCCTGCGATGATGCCGGCAACGCCCGGCCGGCCTTCGTTGCTTCGAAAAATGTCTATTTTCCGGAGCAGGCGGAAGTGGCCAGCGTTGACCTTTATATCAAGCATTATTTATGGGGCGGGATGCAGCAGACAGATGATGAGCCATATCCGTTTGCCATTTACGGCATTCCCAACTGGAAGGTCAATCGCGAAAGCCCTGACCCGGGGCGAAACGGGCAGAAGCACATCTGGCGCATCTATGATTATCCGCACATTGTGCTGCTTTATCACCGGATGTATCAGGTGGCGCGGCTCCATCCGGAGATAAAAACCGAGCTCACGGCCGAGGAATATTTGCGGCGGGCTTATCGCACGGCTATAGCTTATTTCACCGTGCCGCTCGAGGTCGAGGGCTGGTCAGCTTATGAGACGCCGACTATGAATGAGATTGTCATGAATGATTTGCTGCGGGCGCTCGAGCGGGAGGGCTGGAAGAAGGAGGAGGCCGAGCTGAGGCGGCATTGGGAGAAAAAGGTGCGGCATTTTGTGGAAGATGATCCCTATTTGTTCGGGTCGGAGTTTGCTTTTGATTCGACCGGCTTTGAGGCGACGGGAGCCATGGCGAGATATGCGATGGAGAAGGTGGTGGAAGCGGAGGAAGAACTGAAAAGAAAAGAGGAGAGGAAGTTGCGGCCAGGAGGTGAAGGAGGGAATAAAGGTGCGGAATTTAAAAATTTAGAAAAAACAGAGGATGAAGTTAAATCGCCAGGCGAAGGATCGATCGGAACAACAACTTCAAGAGAGATTGCGCCGGCAAAAAAGGTGCAGAGATCGTCGATGACTGGGACGGAACCGGTGGTAGTTGCTGCGGCGACCGGCCTGGGAAAAATGGCGATAGCTGCTGAAATAACACGAAGCGTGCGGCTGGCAGGAGTGGCTGAGCTGATAACGGGTGCTGGTCTATCTGGCGTGCCCAGCGAGGTGGAAAGAAATGAATTGATAGAGGGGGTGGATGACGGGAGTGATGCGTGTACCGTAGATAGAACGGATGTGGCGGACGATGCAGATGTAGTGAAGGAAGCAGAGCAAGGGGACAGGGTGCGAAAAGGAGTGAGACCAGCAGGGGGAAAAGCCGCGGCCAGAGGTGCGCGGATAGAGGGCGCTGAGGCCACGCCGAGCTGGCGCCCGGCAGGTGAAGCTCGTGCTGAGCTTCAGTCTGAGAAAGGCGCCGGGGCTGAGGTGAGCTGGGAGCGCGCCAGGGTTAAAGTTGAGAAATTTATGGAAAAGCAGCTCCGGCTGAATGTGGCGGCGCGGGGCTGGCTCGAGACGGCTTATTATTATCTGGGGAGCGATTACCGGGCGGGCGGAGGATTGCGCTATACGCTGAGTTATATGTCGCAGATGGGTGGCTGGTCAATTATGGATTACGCGCTGAACTGGGCGGGAACAGGCCTGTTTGATTATCTGCGGCTCGGGTACGCTTCTTATCTCAGCAGCTGGGCGCTGGTCAACTCAGGGCGGGCCGAGACAGGCTATGGCTACTGGTTTCCGGCGAGCGAGAATGATGGCGGGGCGGGGGGAGGCTTTGAGCCGATGGCGAGGGCGCGCGGCTGGCTAGGAAAATGGATTGAGCGCGGCGCCTGGTATTACAGTGCTGAGGAGGATGTGGGTTATTGCGGAGCGATCAGAACGGCGGCAACAGTGGTGGCAAATGATCCGGTGTTCGGGCTGGTGGCGCTGGGGGGAAAGCTGGAGGATAAGGGAGATAGAATAGAGGTTGTGCCGCGGGATGGACTGCGGGTGCGGTTTCATTTGATGGCGAGCCCGGAGAGGCGTCTCCATGTGGAATTTGAGAAAGGGCGGCTGGCCAGGGAAAAAGCCGTGGTTATTAAGAGAGATTTATCCGAAATTATTCTTCAGGTTGAGGCGGGAGGGGAAGATGGCCGGGCAAAAATTGGCGGGACAAAAATGGCGGAGGTGGAGCTGGTGGTGAGCGGTTTGGGGCTGGGGCTCGAGTATAAAGCCTATGACCGGGCCGGGCAGGAGATCAGGGCGGAGCGTCTGGCCGACGGCTCCACTCGCCTCCATTCTCCCTCCACCGACCTGGTGGTTTTAAAGATGGGGACGTGATACTCTGTCCCTCCCTCTAGCTCTGCTAAATAGCTGATTATAAATGAATTAAAATTTAGGGACGTGATACTCTGTCCCCTTTTTTATAGTAAGGCGTGGCGGCTTTTATCTGATCGTTAACTGTAAAAAATATTGGTAGAAACAAAGTGAATAGTCAGAAATATTTACTGCTTTCTTTGGGCCAGCGAAACTGAATACCATTTTTCTTGAGATTGACGTCTTTGAAAATAATGCGGCGACTCCTAATTTTTTCAGACTAATTTTTAGGCCGTCTTCCATACCAGCCGGGATTGAGGGGACAGAGTATCACGTCCCCTTTTTATAACTTATTAATTATCAAATAGATAAGAATGGCAAAAGGAGGGACAGAGTATCACGTCCCCTTTTTTAACCTCCTTAAAGTCTGGCTGTTGAGGGCGACGATCACCGTGCTGATAGACATCAGCACTGCTCCCAGAGCCGGGCTGATGATGATGCCCTGTTGATAGAGCAGGCCTGCCGCCAGCGGTATGGCAATTATGTTGTAACCTGCCGCCCACCACAGATTCTGAACCATCTTCGAAAAAGTTTTCTTTGATAGTTGAATGATGTTGGCAATATCAGCCGGATTGTTCTTGATGAGAATCAGGTCGGCGCTCTCAATGGCTACATCCGTCCCGGCGCCTATCGCTATGCCGACATCAGCTGTGGCCAGGGCCGGAGCATCGTTGATGCCGTCGCCAACCATAGCCACCTTCTGCCCGCTTTCTTTGATGAGTTTTATCTTCTCGGCTTTTTCAGGCGGAAGCAGCCCGGCAAAATAATTATCAATGCCGAGTTCCCGGGCCACCTGCGCCGCCACCAGCTCTGAGTCACCGGTCAGCATCAAGACTTTGACGTTAAGCCGCTTGAGTCTCTTAACTGCCTCGAATGATTCGGGCTTGAGGCGATCACTGAGGGCCACCGCTCCGGCGATCTGCCCGCCAACTACGGTGAAAACCAGGGTCTGCCCGCCGCTGGCCAGGGCTTTTAGCCGCTCGTCTTCAAGCTCAGACTCAAGTTTAAGTTCTTTAAGTAAATTTGCGCCGCCAACCAAAACAGCCTGGCCCTTTATTTCGGCGCTGGCTCCTTTTCCGGGGAAAGCTTTAAAATCAGTGGCGTTGGCCGGCTTTAAACCCCGGCTCTGGACATAGGCTACTATCGCTCTGGCCATGAGATGTTCTGAATTGATTTCAACACCGGCAGTCAGTCGCAAAAATTCGTCCTCGGGCATACCGGGTTTGAGGACCACAACCTGCGCTACCGCCAGCTGGCCTTCGGTCAGAGTCCCGGTTTTATCAAAAACGACCACCTGGACATTTCGCACTTCTTCAAAAGCCCGGCGGTCGCGGATGAGGATACCCTGGCTGGCGGCGATGGAAGTGGAGATGGCTACGACCAGCGGGATGGCCAGGCCCAGAGCATGCGGGCAGGCAATAACCAGAACAGAGACCGCTCTTTCCAGTGCAAAATCCGGGCCCTTGATAAAAGCCCAGACGCCAAACGAAATCAGGCCCGCCGCCAGAGCCACGTAAAAGAGGAGCGCGGCTGACCTGTTAGCCAGGTCCTGGGTTCGCGACCGGCTTTCCTGAGCCTGTCTGACCAGGGCGATGACCTGAGCCAGGTAGGTCTCTTCGCCGGTCTTTTCAATTGTGACCTGGAGAGAACCATCGCCGTTGATCGAGCCGCCTATCACCCGGTCACCGGCAGCTTTGGGCACAGGACGTGATTCGCCGGTCAGCAGGGCTTCATTGACCAGGCTTTCGCCGTCAACCACTATACCATCGGATGGAATTTTTTCGCCTGGCCGAACCAGGACCAGGTCGCCTTTTCGCAGGCTGGAGACGGGAAGGTCGGTGACCTCATTGACCTGGCCAGTGGACAGGACATGAGCGACAGTCGGCATAATCCTGACCAGCTCCTCGAGCGCCCGCGAAGCGCCCATAACACTCCGGGCTTCGAGCCAGTGGCCGAGGAGCATGATGACAATCAGGGTGGCCAGTTCCCAGAAAAAGTCCTGGCCGCGGATAAAGAAAGTGGTGGCGCTCGAATAGAGGAAAGCAATGGTGATAGCGGTGGCGATCAGAGTCATCATGCCGGGCAGTTTTTGCTTGAGCTCCGACAGAGCTCCGGTTAGAAATGGCCAGCCGCCATAAAAATAAATAAAAGCTGAAAGGGCGAACAGTAAATATTTTTGAAGCGGAAAAGTCAGGCTGAAGCCCAGCCACATCTGGATCATTTCCGAGAGAAGAAGGACAGGAACAGTCAGGATCAGACAGACCCAGAACCTCTGGCGTAAGGACTCGAGGTGATGATGGTGATCATGGTCGTGGGTGTGACCGTGGTTGTGACCCTGACCGGAGCCGTGGTGGGAATGGCCGTGGCTGCTGTGATCGTGGCCCTGGTTATGGTTGTGGGTGTGGCCAGGTGAGTGTTCATGGTCATGGCTGTGAGCAGGGGTCGAGCTCGAGCTATGGTGGTGATTATGGCTTTGTTCATGGTGATGATCTTCCTGGCTGTGGAGACGGGCAGCGAACTGGTCCTCAATCTGGTCCTCAACCTGATGGTGGTCATGGTTCTGATTCTGGTTGTGCCCTTGGTGATGACTTTGTTCACTCTGAGCGGAAAAGCTTTGATGAATGACGTCTGGATACCCTTTCCCGGCTGGCGGTGAAAGGCTGGCGTCTGTGTCATCGCCTATTTCCTGGTTGATATTATTTTGATTATCACTGGCCCGTTTCAATTTTTCCCTCCTTGTCTTGTCTTTATGGCTTGACCTTTTGACTTGGTTCTAAAACCAGATGCTTTTTAGCACCATAATCCAAATCCCCGGCATTAAAGTCAAACATATTATAGACTTTTAATTAGGGACGTGATACTCTGTCCCTCCCTCTAGCTCTGCTAAATAGCTGATTATAAAGGAATTAAAATTTAGGGACGTGATACTCTGTCCCTTTTTTTCGCTTTCCTCCTTGGAGGTAGCCCCTCGCTTGACTCGATGTGATTTTAATCAAGCTAAATCAAGTGGCGAATAAGATGCGGAATAGCGAAGTCTGAAATCATGTCTGCTCCCTTAGGACCTGCCCGCAGCCAGGGTGTTGATTAACGCAATCGCAAACTTAAATAAGTTCTCAAATAGATCTGGTGGCAAAAAATAGGAAGATAAGTCTTGAATAATTAAATAATAGAAAAATCACATACAGAGGATTGATAATCAATTGAAGAAAACTTATGTCTCCAATGATAAAAGAAAAAAGGGACAGAGTATCACGTCCCTAGGCTACGTCCCCATGCTACGTCCTGGGACTGAATATCACGTCCCCAGGCTAACTCTTTACTAATGGTCTATAATTATAAATAGATCATCGGCGTTATTCAGAGTGATCAAACTCGCGCATCTATAAGATTTGATGCTAAAAGCTCCGTGAGCGGCTCAGGGTCAAGGCCTGAAGTTGGCTTTGGCGGGGCTGGGTCTGATGCTTTTCTGCATCGCTAAGAAAAGAGTTGAGACGTGACGGGTGGACGTTGTTCGGACCTCGTCATTAAAAGAATAGATAAAAGGAGGTTGACTAATGATTACGCTAAAGCAACTCGAGGATGAAATAAGGCTCATAGCTTATCAGCTTTACGAGCTGCGCGGAAAGGAGCCGGGTCATGAGGTTGAAGACTGGCTCGAGGCAGAAAAGATAGTGATGGGTAAATATCTAAAGAGCGAAGGGAAATTAGAAGATAAATCAGCTGAGGCCCAATTAAAACGAGCGGAAGCAGATTTAGCAGCCGAAGGCGCGTCGGTAGTGACATTAGCGGAGACATCGGCAATGGCGGGGGCAGAGGTGGAGGCAGAGAAAGCGGCAGAGGCAGCGGAATCTGAACAGAAAGTAGAACAGCCCACAGGCAAAAAGAGGTCTCGATCAGCAAGTGGTGGAAGACGCAGAGGAAGTACAGGAAAGAAAAGTACCGGATAAGAGATTGATGTAATCACAGCTGGCAGTGAGGGACAGAGTATCACGTCCCCAAATTTTAATTACTTTAGAATCGACAAGTTACCGACGTCAAAAGGAGGGACAGAGTATCACGTCCCCAATTGCGCAATTGTTAAAAATGAAATGATTCCTGGTTCTGAAATGGACAAAAGTTTAGTATAATTCAGACCATGAATTCACTGTTGATTGTAGCTATTGGTCTTCTGGCCGGGATTTTCTCCGGGTTGTTCGGGATAGGCGGCGGAATTGTCATGGTGCCGGCGATGGTCGTCCTGGCTAATTTCCCGCTGATCAAAGCCACTGGTACTTCGCTGGCGGCGATACTGCTACCGGTTGGGATTCTCGGAGTGATTGCCTATTACCGGGCGAGGCTAATTGATATTCGCGGCTCAATTTTAATTGCGGTCGGGATGGTTCTCTCGGTGATAATCGGCGCCTGGCTGGCTCATAGTCTGCCTGCTGGGCTGGTGCAGAAACTCTATGCGCTTTTTTGTCTTTATGTCAGCTGGACTTTTATCCAGCCAGTGGAAAAGTTTAAGAAATATTTTGGGCGCATGGATAAAAATAACACTTTTAAGCACTCAGCAGGGGTGGCTGTTAAGAATACAGCAGAAAAATCCGGGTTGAAGCCTGAGGAGTCGGGCGTGTCTGCTGCTTCCGTCATGGATTTCAAAGGTAGTCAAATCAGTGGAACCGAAGATGGAAAAGTTGCGGCGGCGAGTCAGCTCTCTGATCCGAGCCCGGCCACTGTATCTTCACCGACAGGTGGAGCGGCAACGCTTGCTTCCGCTTCTAATAAGATGGAGGTCATTCCACATCCGCATTTTCTGGCACTAATTGGAGTTGGGCTGGTAGCCGGGGTGATGTCGGGAATGTTCGGAATTGGCGGCGGGAATATTATTGTACCCTTTCTGATTTTGTTTCTTCATTATCCAGCCAAGAGGGCCATTGCTACTTCACTGGGGGCGTTGCTGGCACCGGTTGGGCTGCCAGGAGTGATCTATTATTATAAGGCCGGAACACTGGACTTGAAGGTAGCCGGAATGCTGGCCATCGGGCTGGTGCTGGGGACAGTTGTCGGAGCACGGGTCAATATCAGAAGCTCTGGAGAACTGGTTAAGGCCCTTTATGGGATATTCCTGATCTTTGTTGCTGCTCGCTTTCTCTTCTTTTAATGGGGATGAGGGGGATGAGGGGACGTGATACTCTGTCCCTTTTTTTTTCGCCTTAATTTCTATTTTATTTCACTTTTTTAATTTGCGTCCGGTCAGCATTTCGATTTGTTTATAAAACTGTTTACTGCCGAGAGGGCGTCCGGAACTTTGATTTTTTCTGATTTTTTCGAGGTCTTCTTCGTTCTCGGCCTGCTGCAAATAGGCTCGCCAGTCCTTGATCTGATCGAGCATGAAAAAGCTGGAAAGAACTGGATCGTTAATTTTAAAGATGTGTGCTCTGGCGCTCGACCAGGGATAATCTTCGGGTCTTTTGACGATTTTTGCCCTGACTGGATTCCTTTCGATATATCTGACACAGGTGTATAGATAGATTTCATCCATGGGGTAAGAGAGATATCTGCCCTGCCATAAAGTCCCCTTCCAATTGTTTCTGATGTTAATCATGACGGTGTATCTTTTGTGAACCGCGGCCATCATTTTGGCCAGGCTTTCCGGTCTTGATGGCACAGTAGCCAGGTGAAGATGATTGGTCATCAGGCAATAGCTCCAGATTTCCACGCCGTACTTCCGGGCGAAGTGGGACAGAATCTTTAGATAAAGGCGCCGGTCTCCTTCCTTAAAGAAGACGACTTCACTTCTGTTTCCACGTTGAATCACGTGATGAGGAATTCCGGGAACCACAATTCGGGCTGTTCTTGGCATTTATAACCACCTCCTATGTTTTCCGCGTCTTGGATAACTTATGTGAAAAATTGGTGAGCCTATTTTTATTAGTTTTTTCATCGCCCATTCTTTCTATTTTTCTATTCTTTATTTTTTTATTTTTTATTCGCTGTTTTTTATTATTTTCTTTTTATCTTATTTTGTGCTCATTCTTATTTTGTGCTTTTTGTATTGCGCGCCCTGTGCGAGGTGAACTTCGCATTTTATACTTGCCTATTTAATCGACGGTGTGATTTGTAACTAATATCGTAATTAAGGACGGACTGCTGAGTAAAATATTCTCAGAAGGGGACGTGATACTCTGTCCCGGGGACAGAGTATCACGTCCCCTTCTTGTAAATTATTGTCCTGCAAGCAGATAAAAAAGAAAAAAGAGGGACAGAGTATCACGTCCCCAGGGTTGAATGTTATAATCATAATATGGCGACTGATAAGAAGAAAGTGCTGGTCGGGATGAGTGGTGGTGTGGATTCATCTGTGGCGGCTCTGTTGCTAAAGGAAGCTGGCTATGAGGTCACTGGCGTGACTATGAAGATAGGAGATTCTACTGGCAATTTTCCCCGGAGAGCGGGAGCGGAAAATGAAGCTAATTCCGGTTTTGTTGACACCACCAAATGTTCAGCTGTTAAGCCACCTTCTATCCCTGGCGAGAATTTGGCTAGGACAGAGCGCAACCACCTTCGTCTTTCCTGTTTCGGTGATGACGAAGAGCAGGAAATCAGTGAGGCGGCCGCCGTCGCTCACCAGCTCGGTATCCCTTTTTATGTGGTTGATGTCCGGCGCGAATATGAGGTCCGGATTCTGAATTATTTCCGCTCTGAATATGCCCGAGGTCGGACTCCCAATCCCTGTGTGAAGTGCAATGCCGAAATTAAATTCGGACTGCTCGTCGATGGCTGCCGGCAACTCGGCCTTGAATATGACTACTTCGCCACCGGCCATTATGCCCGGGTCAAATATGATGAAAACCTCCGCCGCTGGCAGCTTCTAAAAGCCCGCGACGCCGCCAAAGACCAGTCATATTTTCTTTCGTTTCTAAGCCAGGAGCAACTGCGCCGCTCGCTATTTCCTCTTGGCGAGCTCACTAAAAGCGAAGTCCGCCATCTGGCCAGAGAGCATGGCCTGCCCGTCAGCGATAAAGAAGAGAGCCAGGATTTTTATGCTGGCGACTACCGTGATCTTCTGCCGAAAGGCCAGCCTGGCCCGATCAAGGACCTATCCGGTCGGATACTTGGCCAGCACGATGGGATAGAAAACTATACGGTCGGTCAGCGCCGCGGTCTGGGGATCGCCAGCAGCAGTGGCCGTCTGTATGTCGTCAAAATTGATGCTGCCACCAATACTATCTATATCGGAGAGGAAAAAGACCTGCTCGCTACAAAATTTTATGTCGATGGGATAAACTGGGTTGGACGG
>JAKPCG010000183.1 GCA_029553365.1 Acidobacteriota bacterium
AAGATTATCTTAAACACGGTTTTCTGGCCAGGACGAGAACTGAGGAAATTCCAGCAGCCGGTCAGACCGCCCGCATTACCGAATCATTCAAGGATGTCTCAACTGAAGTTCTATCCGTGGTCAAGACGAAAATGAGCCCGGCCGAGAGGACTAAGGCGATTGAGAGAAAAATCAAGCAACTGGTAGCTGCTGCCGAGAAGGCCAATCCAGGCAAGCGAGCTGAAGTGGCCGAAATGTTTCCAGGCAAATCCTATTGGTTGTTTCTTTATACTGATCTTCGGGACATTCGGTTGGTTTATGTACCACCTCTGGCGGTTGGTAATTTTGGCGGGGAAGACGATAACTGGATGTGGCCACGCCAGACCGGTGACTTTACCCTCATGCGGGCCTATGTCGGACCCGACGGGAAGCCAGCTGAATACAGCCCGGATAACGTCCCCTTTCATCCTAAGACCTATTTAAGGATAAATCCAGCCGGGGTCAAAGAAGGAGATTTTGTTTTTCTGCTGGGCTATCCGGGGCGTACTTATCGCCACCTGCCAGCAAGTTACATAGCTTTTGAACAGAATGTCAGGATGCCAGCCGTGGCTAACTGGTATGAATGGCAGATAAACCTGATGGAAGAGATGGGCAAAACCAGCCGCGAGGTAGCTCTCAAGCACGACGCAAGGATCAAAGGCCTGGCCAACACTATGAAAAATTATCGAGGTAAACTGGCCGGGCTCCAGCGCTTGAATTATTTGGCCCAGAAAAAGCAGGAGGAACAGGACCTGAAGGCTTTTATCCAGGCCGATCCGAAGCGTCAGGCTGCTTATAGTGAGGTTTTACCGTCACTGGAAAGAATCTACAAAGAGATGGAACTGGACTATCCCAGAAGCTTTGTCCTGGATAATCTGCGGCGCTCGGTAATTTTATTTCAGAACGCCATGACCGTGGTGGAAGCAACCCATGAACGTCAGAAACCAGACCTGGAAAGAGGTGCTGCCTATATGGACAGGAATTTTAACCGGACCAGGCAACGGATAGGTCTGACTCTCAGAGCAAGCTTCTATCTCCCGACGGATCTGGCCATCTTTAAGGAACTTCTAAAAAAAGCTGAGGCCCTTCCCGACCATCAGAAGATTGAAGGACTCAGCCAGTTAATAGTCAGTGGAAATAATCTGGATGAAATCGCGAATAACATCTTTCAAAAGACCAGAATGCAGGATGTAGAGTTTATCAATACTCTCTGGGATAGAAAGCCGGCTGACCTGAAGCAAATTGATGATCCACTACTGAAGCTGGCCCTGGCCCTTTATCCCGAATACTTGAAAATGGAAGAAGCTAACCGGGCGAGAAAAGGCCAGCTGGATGAGCTGCAGGCCAAGCTGGTTGATATTCGCCAGGAATTCCTAGGCCAGCAGTTTATACCTGATGCCAATGGCACTCTGCGCCTGACCTATGGCCGGGTGGAAGGATATGAACCCAGGGATGCTGTCTTCTATAAGCCATTTAGCACTGTTCAGGGAGTGGTAGAAAAAACTACCGGTCGAGAACCTTATGATACCCCGCCTGCTCTTCTGGAGCTCGTCAAGCAGAAAAAATTCGGGCGCTTTATTAACCCTGAACTCAAAACAGTCTCAGTCTGCCTGCTTTACAGTACAGATACGACCGGTGGCAATTCGGGTAGCCCCATTATCAATGCTGATGGCGAACTGGTTGGAGTCAACTTTGACCGGACGTGGGAAGCAACCATCAACGATTTTACCTGGAGTCATGATTTCAGCCGGTCAATTGGCGTGGATATCAGATATGCTCTGTGGATTCTGCAGGAACTGGGCGGTGCCAGCCACCTGCTGAAAGAGATGGGAATAGAGTAAATCGAAGAGGTATAGGGGCCTGTCAGGGCGCGCCCCCGTCCGTCCTCGCTCCACCCATCCCCCCGTGGGGAACCCCTTCCGCTGCGGGCGGAGCGGAGACACACCCTGCCACCCTGCTTTAATCTAAGTGTCAAATTAGAGGAGAAGAAAGCCTGGCTCAAATTTTTAAAACAATTAAGGACTTAGCAAGCTAATTTGGAAGGTCTGGCTTTAGAAGCTAAGCTTTTATCGGCTGATCTTTTCTATGTGGAAAGGGTATAGGGGCCTGTCAGGGCGCGCCCCGTCCGTCCTCGCTCCACCCATCCCCCGTGGGGAACCCCTTCCGCTGCGGGCAGAGCGGAGACACACCCTGCCACCCTATCCTATTTAATCTGAAGATTTTTTGTAATTTTAAGGATAGTGCTTTAAAATACTAATATCGGGACAAAAAATTGGGAAAATAAGGAAGGAGGAGGGTAGGAAAATGAAAAAAATAAGTTATCTCAGCCTTTCTGCCATTTTGAGCCTGGGCCTGGTCAGCCCATTATTTCTGGCTTCAGAAGCCGCTGCCCAGGAAGAACAGGCACAGCAGGGGCAAGAAGCGGCTCAGCTCCCTATTTCCTGGGAAAACTGGAATCAGGCCAAGGCCAGTGCTGAAAAGTATGATCTTGAAGGCGATTACACCAGAGCCCTTCAGTATTATCTTGAGTATATTCGTCAGGCTGA
>JAKPCG010000189.1 GCA_029553365.1 Acidobacteriota bacterium
AAAAGTCAGCTGACTCTCCTCAAAAGTTTTAAACAGGTCACTCAGAATGAATCTAACATTGTTAACCTGGTTCAGGCGGGCATTGACCGCCGCCAGCCGGAGGGCTCTCTTTGAAACATCCGTGGCAATTATTTTCGCTGACGGGAGTTCTTTTCCCAGGGAGATAGCAATGTTGCCCGAGCCAGTTCCCACGTCAAGAATCAACGGCTCTGCTGGTAGAGGAAGAGTCAGAATTTTTTCCACTACCAGCTCGGTTTCCGGTCTGGGAATCAAAACTGAACGGTTAACCCTAAAAGTCAATCCCCAGAACTCTTTATAGCCAAGAAGATAAGCTAGCGGACAGCCGTCTAGCCTTTGCCTTGCCAGCTGCTCCAGATTCTTTTCGAGTTCTGCATCTACTGGCTCGGACAGCTTGGTGAAAAACTCTCCCTCCCCCATCCGTCCGGCTGCCTGAATCAAAAGACGTGCTTCAAGAAAAGGACAGGTGCTGACTGACAGCCTGGCCGCTGTCTCCCGGAATAGCTGGTCCAGAGTCTTAGAATTCAACTGGCTGATTGGCAATTTCCTCAGACCTGTTTTCTTCGAGGGCTCTGGTTTGAAAATAGACGACCAGTTTCTCGATGATCTCATCCAGATCACCATCCATGATGGCTTCAATATCATAAAAATTTTCGTTTAGCCGGTGATCGGTCACCCTGGACTGAGGAAAGTTGTATGTTCTTATTTTTTCGCTGCGTTCACCGCTCCCGACCTGCCGCTTCCTGTCCTGAGAAATCCGGCTGTGCTGTTCGCTCTGGGCTATGTCTACCAATCTCGTTCTTAAAATTTTCAGCGCTCTTTCTTTGTTGCGGTGCTGTGATTTTTCATCCTGGCAGGAAACCACCAGACCGGAAGGCTTATGGGTGATTCTAATGGCGGTGTAATTCCGGTTGACATTCTGGCCGCCTGGACCGGAGGCGCCAAAAGCTTCTATTTTCAAATCCTTGGGGTCAATTTTAAGGTCAATCTCCTCAGCCTCAGGCAGAACAGCTACCGTGGCGGTCGAAGTGTGAATTCGGCCAGCCGCTTCAGTTTTTGGCACTCTCTGCACGCGGTGAACACCGCTTTCATACTTCAGCCAGGAATAAACTTTCTTTCCCTGGATATTGACAATGGCTTCTTTGATGCCGCCGATGGGTGAATAGCTGACATCCATCAACTCCCATTTCCAACCTTTTTGCTCGGCATAACGAGTGTACATGCGGAGCAAGTCCTGAGCAAAAAGTGAAGCTTCATCTCCCCCGGCTCCGGCCCTGATTTCCAGAATTACATTCTTTTCATCATTGGGATTCTTAGGCAGAAGCATCAGCTTCAACTCTTTTTCTAAAGCTTCTTTTTTTGACTTTAACGACTCGAGTTCGGCTTCCGCCAGATGCTTTAGTTCCGGATCAGAATCAGCCTCAGACAGAATCGAACTGGACTCTGCCAGTTCTTTTTCTACCTTTTTGAACTCTTCGTATTTTTTGACCAGAGGTTCCAGCTCAGCCCTCTCCCGGGCCAGCTCTTTGATCTTCTGGACATTAGAAGTGACGGTGGGATCAGATAGAAGCGAAACAACCTGTCGGTATCTTTCTTCGACAGTTTTTAATTCCTGAAGCATGTTTATTATTTTTTGGCTTTAGCCGCATATTTTTTCCTGAATTTCTCCACCCGGCCAGCTGTATCCATGATTTTCTGTTTGCCGGTGAAGAAGGGATGACACTGAGAGCAGATTTCAACCCTGATCTCTTTTTTTGTTGATCTGGTTTTAAAAGTATTGCCGCAGGCGCAGATAACGGTGCATTCCTGATATTCGGGATGAATTCCTTTTTTCATACTCTTCTCTCCTCTTCAGGCTCCAGATTATAGCAGGTTTAACCTCATCAGTAAAGAATTCCTGCCTTCTGGCTTTTTTCCTGGAAAAGCTCCAGATTGAGTTTAAATCTGGAGGTTTTTTCCACATGACGGGCAATTTCTTTATAGACTCTGGAATTTATATACTCTTTCAGCGATTCACTTAGCGGATAAACCTGCTCTTCTGCCTGCCACTCATAGGCCTGACCATCATCTGTCTCCAGGCAGCCCAGGTAAACTGCCCAGGCCAGTTGACGGAAAGGAACATGATTGAACTGACGACGGATGGCCTTAATTTCGCCTTCCTTGACAGGGTTGACAAAATAAAGGTACCTGGAAAAAAGCAGGGCATTATGAAAGTAGGCGGGAAAAGCGACCAGAGCATCCAGCTCAATCAGTCTGGCTAAATAGAGGAAAATTTCCAGAATTTTTTTGGAAAGGCTTAAACCTGGTCTGGTCTGACCGGGAAGCGGACCATGGTGTCCGGAAAATTCCTGCCTCGGGTTTTGCAGGGTAAGCCATTCAAATAAGAGGCTGTGCTGAACCGGCAGTTTATAGCCGTGTTTCTCCGGGTCCAGAAATTTTGTTCGGCTTTCCTTGAGCTTCAAATCAACGACGATCCGGTCTGGATCTTCTTTCTCCCAGTAAATAAGCAATCTCTGGACAGGATAATCAGAAGAATCAAGCCGGTAACTGAGCGGCCAGAGATTCCTTTTCCTGGCTTCACGAAAGAAACCTTTTCTGGCCAGGACAGCCATGACCTCTTTTAAGGTATAGCGACCGAGAAAAAGCAACGAACCCCTGGCCGGTCCCAGCCCGGAAAAAATTTCTTCTTCTTTAAGTCTGAGACCGCTCTCAGGCCGGGGATTAGCTTTGTCGTCAGCAGTCATTTATCCAGACTCACCTTTGATTTTTTTCTTTCCTTTGGCCCTTGTTTCTCAGGTTCCGGTTCATCCTGGTTGTCCTGCTTAGCTATAATCTTACCAGAATAAATAGAAAAAATATCGTCAGCAAAGCTCACCTGGCGAATTAATTCGAAATCATCCTTAGAGGGTGAATAGCGGCGGTGATGACGGATGATAAGCAATCCGTCTGGCCGGAGAATCTGCCTCTTTCTGATAACTTTTAAGGGGTTCCTGTCAGCCAGAAGGCGATAAGGGGGATCGAGAAAGATAATGTCAAAAGTCACCTTTTTTTTGGCCAGATCAATAACTGCTCGGTTAAATTCTTTATTAATGACCAGAGCCAGCTCATCTGCCCCGCATTTTTTTATATTGGCTTCGATGGTTTTAGCCGCTAATGGTAATTCTTCAATAAAAACCGCCCGGCGAGCCCCCCGGCTTAAAGCTTCCAGGCCAACTGAACCGGTGCCGGCAAAGCCGTCAAGAAAATTAGTATCAGTTATTCTCTCCTGAAGTATGTTAAACAGCGAACCACGGAGCTTGGCTGGCAATGGCCGGACCAGTGGGCTCCTGACCAACCTTAGAACCCGCCCCTTATACCGGCCAGCAATTATTCTGATCACCTCTAAGACCTCTCCCTCAATAATAAACCAGGAGCTTGCCCCGGGCTGTTTTTAAATCCAGAATCCCGGCTGGTAGCTCATACCAGCTATCAAGACGCTGAGCTTCAAGTCCATTACTTCTGGCTATCAAATCAATCAGAGAATTAACCACCGCTGGATGAACAGGTTCGGTCTCAAAATAAAGTTTGTCGATATCAAGCCTGACTCGCCTGCGATCTGTTTCCAGCCTGGCTACAAAATAAAGATTAATTTCTTCCTTAAAATAAGAAGGTAGACCTTGATCTTTTAAGTTAAGCAAAATCCAGCCTTCGATTTTATTAGCTGGAAGCAACTTGAGCTCAATAGTTTTAACCGTTGGTGACTCTTCCGAGAAAATATAACGGAAAAAAGAGGAAACCTCCGCCTCTGAAAATTCAGCTATCTTATTCTGGTAACCTCGATTTTCCCTCTGGTAACGCTCAACCTCGTCCAGAAAATTGGCGACCCTTAAAGCCGTCTCCAGATCCTGCAGCTGTCCGCCTTCAGTCCGGGGAAAGGCGAAGAGCACAGCCTGGACAGACAAAAAGGAAAATAAGGCCAGACAAAGGCAGCTCCCTGCTTTTAAGCCTGAAGATTTCTTTTTTTTATCCATTTCTCTTTGACGTTCTTAATTAATTTATCAACAAATCACCTTTTTGTAAATTCAATGTATCTGACCTAACACAGTCAAGAAACAAAGGCGGGAAGAGGCGGAACAGGCCGAAGAGGCTACTGGTGGAAACTAATTTTCTGACCTTGTAACTCTCAGGCAGTTCACTTTTCAAGCGTAAATAACAAGGCTGGCTGGTTTCCTTGACACTATTCAGGGGGTAAACTATACTGAAGTTTTGAGAATACCCAGTCAGAAAGAAAGCCAATTATGACCCTGGTCAAGCAAGCAAGAAAAGGTATTTTGATTCCCTTTCTCAAGAAAGTGGCAGCCGAAGAGCGGCTCGAGCCTGATGAGCTTTTGTCTCTTCTGGCCAGTGGGGAAATTGTCATACCATATAATAAAAGGCATAAATCAGTCCGGCCAGTAGCCATCGGCCGCAAAATGAGGACTAAAGTCAACGTCAATCTGGGAACTTCCCGGGATTATCCCGATCTCCAGAGTGAAATAGCCAAGCTAAAATTAAGCCTCAAATACCAGACTGATGCCGTGATGGATTTAAGCACAGGAGGTGATATCAGAAGCATCAGAAAAAAGCTTCTTACCCTTTCCACTGTCCCTCTGGGAACCGTTCCTGTCTATCAGGCAGCTATTGAAGCCATAGAAAAACGCGGCTCGATAGTGGAAATGACTGAGGATGATCTCTTTGAGACCATCAGACAGCAGGCAGAAGAGGGTGTGGATTTTATGACCGTCCACTGCGGTCTAACCATCAAAGCGGTGGACAGGCTGAAAAAGCAGGGGCGAGTAGCTGATATTGTCTCCCGCGGCGGTGCTTTTCATCTGGCCTGGATGCTTCGCCATCAGAAAGAAAATCCCTTATATGCTAATTTTGACCGGCTGCTGGACATAGCTCGGAAATATGATGTTACCTTAAGCCTCGGTGACGGCTTGAGGCCTGGTGCAATTTTCGATGCCACTGACCGACCCCAGATTGAAGAACTTCTTACCCTGGGCGAACTGGTCAGAAGGGCACGTGAGGCTGATGTCCAGGTCATGGTCGAGGGACCAGGCCACGTGCCCCTTGATCAGATAACCATGAATATCAAGCTCGAAAAAAGAATCTGTGAACAGGCTCCTTTTTATGTTCTGGGACCGCTGGTCACCGATATTGCTCCCGGCTACGATCATCTCGTCTCAGCTATAGGTGGCGCCATCGCGGCTGCCGCCGGTGCTGATTTTCTCTGCTATGTGACGCCTGCCGAGCATCTCGGGTTACCATCACTTGACGACGTTAAAGATGGGCTCATCGCCGCCAGAATAGCCGGACATGCGGCCGACATCGTTAAGGGCGTTCCAGGAGCTATAGAAAGAGACTTCCAGCTATCTAAGGCCAGAAAGAAACTGGACTGGGAAACCCAGCAAAAGCTGGCTATAGACCCCATAAAATTTGCTGAAATCAGAAAACGAAGGAAATCAAAGACCACAGCCTGCTCCATGTGCGGCGACTTCTGTGCGATGAAAATCGTCAGCCAATTTTTGAATGGAGAGGCTGATGATTCCTGCTTCTAATGGTGTTCGTTTCGGTGTGGCCGGAATCCCCCATTCCTGTCCTGAAGATTCTTCTCTTCGAGCAGTTGATTGTGTTGCTTCTCTGGGCCTGGAAGCGCTGGAACTGGAATTTGTACACGGGCTCAAACTCGGTCCGGAAACAGCCCGTCAGATCAAAATAAAATCCAGTCAGCAAGGGGTGAAGCTCAGTGCTCATGCCCCTTATTTTATCAATCTTAATGCCGGGGATCAGGGACAGAGGATACGTAGCCAGGAGCTGCTGTTAAATTCTCTGCGGCTGGCCGGGGTAGCCGGGGCTTCTGATCTGGTCTTTCACGCCGGCTATTATGGACGCCAAACCCCCGAGGAAACCTACAGCCAGATCAAAAACAGCTTGAAAGAAATTCTGTCCATCAGCCGGCTGGAAAAAATACCGGTCAGGCTCAGAATTGAAACCATGGGCAAACGTCAGCAGTTTGGTACTCTGGATGAAGTTCTGGCCCTTTGTCGGGAACTGGAAGGTCTTTTTCCCTGTCTTGATTTTGCTCATATCTTTGCCAGAGAAGGAAAAATAAATTCCTATCGGGATTTTTATCAGGTGCTAAAAAAAGTGGAGAGAAAGCTGGGCCACCGGGCACTGGCCAGCGCCCACATCCATATTTCTGGCGTCATCTTCAACCAGCGCGGGGAGATCAAGCACATCAACCTTGACGAATCAGAATTTCAGTACGATGAATGGCTTCAGGCCATTATTGAGGTTGACCTTAAAGGCACAATTATTGTCGAGAGCCCATCACTCGAAGCCGATGCTCTGAGGCTGAAGAACCTTTATTACAATCTTAAGGACAAGGGAACCAGTCCCGAACACAGCCGCACCAATCATGATTTTCTTGACACTGATTGAGGCAAAGTCTAAACTAAATCCTAATTATTAAATAGCCTGAATCAGTATGAATTCAAAAAATACCGGGGAGAGAGGATTTTTTGGCTGATTATTTCTGGGAACTCAGAGGACAGTTTATTCTCAAAGAATTGGCGATTGTAACCGGCTGGACTTTTTTTCTGGCGAACAGGCTCGTTCGCCTGAAGTATAGAGTAATAAGTCTGATAAAAGGAGAGGCAGATGATTGAAATTCGTTTCCATGGACGAGGTGGCCAGGGGACAGTTGTAGCCTCAAAGATTCTGGCTGATGCCCTGGCCAAAGAGGGCAACTATGTCCAGGCTTACCCGGAGTTCGGAGTCGAACGTCGTGGGGCCCCTGTTTTTGCCTTTATCCGCATTGATAATAAGCCGATCTATGACAAAAGCAGAATTTATACGCCTGATCATGTAGTCGTGGTTGATCCAACTCTGGTCGAAGCCATTGATGTCACCGACGGTTTAAAGGATGGCGGCTACATTATTATCAATAGCCCCAAAAAGCCAGAGGAATTCAAATTTCCTGACAAATTCAAGGTTTTTACCATTGATGCAACTGATATTGCAGTCAGGCACCAGCTGGGCACGCTGGCAGCTCCCATTGTTAATACGGCCATTGTTGGGGCTGTGGCCAAAATATTAAAGTTGACCAAACTGGAGTCGCTGATCGAAGCTATCAAAGAAGGAGTGCCTCAGAAGCCTGAAGAAAATGTTCAGGCAGCCATTGAAGCTTATGAAAAAGCGTGAGGGAGGAAGAGATGAGCAAAAAGAAAGATGATAAAAGAATAATCTTTAACTCTGAACAAGAAATGCCACTGGTAGCCATGTCGCTGGGCTCAATGCTCTATAACAAGACAGGAGCCTGGCGGAATATTAAGCCTGTTATAGACCTATCAAAATGTATTAAATGCGGGATTTGCTGGAAATTCTGTCCGGATACCTCCATTGACATTGTCGATGAGTGGCCGGTCGTTAATTATGATTATTGCAAGGGCTGCGGCGTCTGTGCTGAAGAATGCCCGGAAAAATGCATTGTTATGGTTGAGGAGGAAAAATGAAAAAAGTAATTATGGGAAACCACGCTCTTTCCTACGGGGCGATGCTGTCCAGAGCTCAGGTCATCGCTGCCTACCCGATTACTCCTCAGACTCAGGTGGTTGAACTGCTGTCAGAAATGTGCGCCAATGGGACCCTTGATGCCAAGTTCATTAAGGTCGAATCTGAACACTCGGCTATGGCCGCCTGTCTGGGAGCCTCAATGGCCGGGGCCCGGACCTTTACCGCCACCTCCGCTCAGGGACTGGCTTTGATGCATGAAATGCTGCACTGGGCTTCTGGTGGTCGCATGCCCGTTGTTATGGGTGATATTAACCGGGCAATGGCGCCAGGCTGGAGCATCTGGACTGACCAGATTGATAGTCTCTCCCAGAGAGATACCGGCTGGATTCAGTTCTACTGCTCATCTAACCAGGAAGTGCTGGATACCGTCATTCAGGCTTACAAAGTTTCCGAAAAACTGATGATTCCCAGCATGGTCATTCTGGACGCCTTCGCTCTTTCTCATACTTATGAAGTGGTGGAAATTCCAGAGCAGGAAAAAGTTGATGCCTATCTACCACCTTTTAATCCACCTTACCGTCTGACTCCGGCTGATCCCCATGCTTTTGGTGGTCTGACTTCACCAGACCACTATATGGAACTGCGCTATAAGCTTCAGAAGGATATGGAAAAGGTGCCAGCCCTGGTCGAGGAAACCGGACGCGAATATGAAAAAATGTTCGGCCGTTATCTCGGTCAGGTTGATGATTATCTCTGTGACGGAGCTGAGCTGGTTTTTGTTACCTCCGGTACAGCCGGTCTGACCGCCCGGGTGGTGGTGGATGAGCTCCGAGCTCAGGGAGTCAAGGCGGGCAATCTGCGTATCAAGCTTTTCCGCCCCTTCCCCTTTGAGCAGGTCAGATCCATCTTATCCAGAGTCCCGAAGGTGGCTGTTCTTGACCGGAATATCTCTTACGGCCACCATGGAGTTTTTTATCAGGAAGTTAAATCGGCTATGTATGGACTGCCATCCGAGCCGGCTATTTTTGGTTTTATAGCCGGACTGGGCGGACGCGATATCACCAGAGAGACTTATAAAGAAATTGCTGATTATGCCCTTAAACACGATCGGCCCGAAGAAGAAATCGTCTGGATAGGAGTGAAAAAATGAGTAAAGAAAGGAAAATGACCATAACTTTGCCAAGAGAGGAGCTGATGAGCTCCGGCCATTTAGCCTGTCAGGGCTGCGGAGCAACCCTGGCCATGAGATATGCTTTAAAAGCCCTGGGGCAGAAAACTATCCTCTGCATTCCAGCCTGCTGCTGGTCAGTCATTGACGGACCATTCCCCCACTCTTCGCTCGATGTGCCTATCTATCACTGCGCCTTTGAGACCGCTGCTTCCTCCGCCAGTGGAGTTAGAGCCGGCCTTGATATGGTTGGTGATAAAGAAACGACAGTTATGGCCTGGGCGGGCGATGGTGGAACTTTTGATATTGGGATTCAGGCGCTGTCCGGTGCAGCGGAAAGAAATGAAGATTTCATCTATGCCTGTTATGATAATGAAGCCTATATGAATACCGGTATCCAGAGAAGCTCAGCCACACCAATTGGCGCCTGGACAACGACCACTCCTGTCAAACACTACAAAAAGGAAAGAAAAAAAGACATCATCGGCATTATGGCCGCTCATGATATTCCTTATATCGCCACCGCCAGCATCGCCTATCCGGAGGATATGGTTAAAAAATTCAAAAAGGCTAAAGACATTCATGGAACCAGGTTTATTCATATCTATGCACCCTGTCCAACTGGCTGGAAGAGCCGCCCTGATGATACGGTCAAGCTGGCCAGGCTGGCCGTTCAGACCGGCTATTTTCCTCTTTACGAAGTAGAAAATGGTGAAAAGTGGACTCTCAATCTTAAAATAAAAGAAAGAAAACCGATTACCGAGTATCTTAAACTGCAGGGACGATTCCGCCATTTGAAGCAGGATGAAATCGATTTAATCCAGGCTGAAGTTGACAACAACTATCAGAAAATCCTGAAAAAGTGTGGTCTGTAAGCTAATCTCTTATAAACTGGTGACTGATTCAATATGATCCGATGATCAAAAGGAGAAAAAGAATGAAGAAAAGTATCATAATCCTATTCATGCTGGTAGCGCTTTTAACCACCTATGCCTGCCAGAAGTCAGAAACAACGGCCAGTGGAAGCACTTCGCCCTCAACTTCAGCTGAACTGGCTCCAGCTTTCGAGGTGACAAC
>JAKPCG010000195.1 GCA_029553365.1 Acidobacteriota bacterium
CGGTTTCGACAGCCTCTTTGGCGAGTATAAGACGACGGACGAGGCCCTGAAAGGTATCAAGCGAGCCTTCCATGAGTCAGTTTTAATCCCGTATCCAAAAAATAAAATCACTCTGGCCATTGAAGTCAGGGACAAAAATAATAATTTCCATCAGATTTTCTCACAGGAAATAGATCCCGCTTCAATTTTTATTATCAAAGAAAAGCCTGAGCCTGGGGTGAAAGTCTTTGAGCTTTTAAAAAGTGGCCCACCATCGGAAAAAGTAGATCTGGCTTTTCTGGCCGAAGGTTACACCGCAGCGGAGGAAGCCAAAGTCAGGAAAGACCTGGAGAAATTTGTGGCTGTCTTTTTCTCGCAGGAGCCATATAAAAGCCTTAAAAACAAGTTTAATATTTATGGGGTTTTTAAGCCGTCAGCTGAAAGCGGCTGTGATGAGCCGGGCTACGGGCAGTTCAAGCAAACTGCGCTGGGCTGTAGTTTTGATTCATTTGGTTCTGATCGTTATCTTCTAACCGATGATAACCGCCGGGTGAGAGATATTGCGGCTAATGTTCCTTATGATGCTTTGATGATCATGGTCAATCATAACCGCTATGGTGGCGGTGGTATTTATAATCTCTACTGCACCTTTACCACCGACAATCAGTGGTATGAATACCTGATGCTTCATGAGTTCGGACACTCCTTTACCGGGCTGGCTGATGAGTATTACACTTCTCAGGTCGCCTATAATGAATTTTATCCGCGAGGGGTGGAGCCGGTTGAACCCAATATAACTGCGCTGTTGAATCCCAGAGAGGTCAAGTGGAAAAAGCTCCTGACACCGGGCCTAGCTGTTCCAACGCCCTGGGAGAAAGAAGAATTTGATCGCTTTGATCTGGCTTACCAGAAAACCAGACAGGAAATAAATGAGAAAATAGCCAGGATGAAGAGAGAAGGTGCGCCGGCAGAGGAGATAGCGAAACTCGAGGAAGAGAGCGAAAAATTATCGCTGGAGCAGGGCAAGAAAGTCGAGGAATTTCTGGCTAAAAGCAAATATGCCGGGAAAGTTGGCGTCTTTGAAGGAGCCGGCTATGCTTCTACCGGTCTTTACCGGCCAGCTGTTGATTGCATTATGTTTACTAAAGGGAAAAAGCCTTACTGCCCGGTTTGCCTGGAGGCGATCAAAGAGATGATAAAATTTTACGCTGACTGAGAAATTTCAGGGTAATCTGACGTCCCTTCATCGTTGTTGAGAATAATTTCTGATTCAGGATAGGACCGCGCTCCGTTTGAGATCGGAGTAGCTATCTTTATACCACTAACAGTCGACGCCGTTCGTGCGCTTTTTAATTTGAAACAAAATTTAATTGAGGGCGATAAAAGCCCACTCAGCTGTTAGTAAAGAGTGCGGGCTGTTGTCAGCAAAAGGGGGGTTGATGATGGGAACCAAAAAGGTGGGGGCTTTCCCCAGCCCGCCCAGGAAAGCCATTATCATTATAGACTAATCGAGTCAAAAATCAAGGATTTTTTTCATTTTTAATATATTTAATATCAATGCCTTAGCAAAAAGATTGAAAGATCTGCGTTAACGTTTCACTCAAAACTTGTTAATTTATAAAAACAAGAAAAGGTTTCCTTCCAGAATTCAGGTTTGTTGGCTAATGTTTTTAAATCCCGGCTCGCTTCCTGATTTATTTTGGGATAGAATTAGCACAGGTAAGGCAGGACCATTTTCTTGGATTATAAAATCTGGCCAAGGAGGTAAAGTTATGGCTCAAAATGAAATTCCCGATAGGAAAATTGATATCAAAGTAGATGAACAAACGGCTGTCGGACAGTATTCAAATCTGGCTGCTATCAGACATAGCAGGGAAGAATTTATTTTTGATTTCGCTTTTATTTTTCCAGATGGACCGATGGGTAAACTGGTGGCCAGACTGATTCTCAGTCCGGCTCATGCCAAGAGATTTGCTCAAGCCCTGGAGGAGAATATAAAGAGGTATGAAGGGAACTTTGGACCGATTATCCCGGCCGAGGTACCGCCAGGTGTTGGTTTTATCCAATAGTTAAAAATGTGGGCGTAATCTTGACATGGCCAGATAAATTTAATAAAAGATAGCCAGACGTTTTTAAAACTGAATAAAGCTTTTTAAGTGGAGGGAAGGACAGTGAAAAAACTTTTGGTAGCAAGTGTATTAATTTTAATGAGCTGTTCACTGGCTTCGGGCTCAGGTTTTTTGATTTATGAACATGGTGCGGTTGCTATGGGTATGGCCGGTGCTTTTGTCAGCATTGCCAACAACCCCACAGCCATTTTCTACAATCCAGCCGGGATAGCCTGGCTACGAGGAACTCAAGTTAATATAGGAGGGACTTTTGTTTTTCCAGCCGGCTGGGTGGAGCTACCTAACTGGCCAGATCCAACTTATAGAAAGGTTTATCAGCTGGATCAAACTTTTTTTCCTCCTCATTTTTATTTAACCCAATCACTGGGTTCAAGAGTGACGGTCGGCGTGGGAGTTTTTGCCCCTTATGGACTTGGAACCGCCTGGCCGATCAATTATCCTTTGCGTTATATTTCGACGGAGACTTCTCTTCAAACTCTTTTTGTCAACCCAGTTATAGCTGTTAAGCTAAGTGATCATTTCTCAATTGGAGCCGGCGTCTCGTATATTCACGGCACTCTTTCTCAAGATCTGGTTCAACACGTCGAGATTCCTGATACCTGGGCAGGCGATATTCCCGCCTCGATGGAAAAAGCCAAAGGAGATACAGTTGGTTTTAATGCTGGCTTGCTGTTTAAAAAAGATAAATTTTCTGCCGGCTTTAACTGGCGCAGTGGTTTTACCGTTGATTTCAGTGGACCGCTGGCCCTTGATACCAGCCGGGTTCCAGCCCCACTTCGACCCTATCTGCCATCTTCAGCCGATATTGCTACCAGTTTTAAATACCCTAATATTTTTGGCCTGGGTTTTGCCTATCAGGCGACAGCCAAGCTTCTCCTGTCTGTTGAAGGACAGTATTTTACCTGGAGCTGCTATGACAATTATCTGATTGAAATAAATTATGACAATGGTGGCACAGAAGAGCAGCTGGTCGAGGAAAATTTTAAGGATTCAATTGTTCTCCGGGTTGGCGCTCAATATATGGTAAAGGAAAATGTGGCAGCGAGACTGGGTGTCCTCTATGATCAGACGCCACAGCCAATTGAGACTATGGATCCTTCTCTGCCTGATGCCAGTCGGGTGGCTTTTACCATCGGTTTTGGCTATACTAAAGGAAAAATGGAAGTGGCAGTAGGTTATCAATATGAAATTTTTTTGGATCGCACTTCGCCTAACAGGAACATTTATCCCAATTCGCTGGGCGAAGGCAAATATCACACCAGGGGTCAGCTACTTGGTTTTACTCTTGGCTACAAGTTTTAGTGTCTGATTGAAATTTATTTTGGAGGTTTAATTCATGGCTTACGAATTCAAAAACAAAAAGGGAGTCACTTATTACCTGCATTCACGTGAAGTCGAACTGCGCGGCGGCAAAAAGCAAACCATCTACTATTTTGCCAGAGATATCAGACCCGGTGCTCTTGACCAGGTACCGGCTGGCTATAAAGTGGTAGAGACAGCTAAAACCGGAATGCCGATTCTGAAAAAAGCCTGATTAACTTTAAAATCGATGGGCAGGTAAAGCGCCTGTCTTTTGGGGAAGAGGAGCTATCTCGATGGGCAGATAGCTCCTCTTTGCTTTTTTGTCCATCCAGCTGAAACGATACTGTCGGCCGGGAGGCTTTTTAACCTTGTCGGCCCATTGCCTGGTATTACCTCTTTCTATTGGTTGATTTTCAATATTTATTATCCCTTCTGATAATATTCACCTGACGATATAAGGTCTGAATATATTGGTTTTTATTGTGTTTTTTGTTCATGAGGACCAATCCAGGTGGGCTGCTGAAAATATTTTCAGCAGCCATTGATTATCCCTTGATTATTCAGAGCCTGGCCCTCCGCCATCCGGGTTCCAATTAAAGCTATTAGCCCTCAACAGAAATATTTTCCAAGAAACTAAATTCCTGATTGTCTAATTATATTGAGTGGTGAGAAATCAAATATTAAATCAAAAAAGCGAAATAAACGACGAAAAAAATAAGGAGGAAAAAATGAAGAGAAAAAAGATAGTTTCCTGGCTGAGTTTTGTTCTGATGATTACTTTTATCTATTCATTAGCCAGCGCTCAAGCTGTTAACCGGCCAAAAGCAGGGCACCCGGGCTGGTGGCCACAGGTCTTAAAAGATGCACTGCAGCTGACACCAGAGCAGGAGAAAAAACTCGAAGAATTCCGTCAGGCAAGGCAGCAGGAAGCTAAAGTCCACCGGGAGAAAATGGACCAGCTAAGAACTGAGTGGAGAAAATTGATGGCTGATCCTAAGGCTGACGAGCAGAAAATTAACAGCTTGATCGATCAAATGGCCAGGGTCAGAGCTGATCGGATGAAAGCCTTATATAAGAATAAAAAAGAGTGGGAAAAAATCTTTACCCCTGAGCAGCTAAAAAAGCTGGAAGAATACCGTCAGGACTTCAGGCATCGCTGGGAAACACGGCCCGACCGACCTGGAAGAAGGGGCCCGTTGATGATGAGGCGAGGTGGTTTCGGGCAAGAGACTTATTAAGAAGTGTAAGATCAGGAAAACTCTGATAGGGGCAGGCAGAAGACCTGCCCCTTTTCATTTTTTCTAATTTTCTAAAAGATTTCTGTGGAAACAACTATCGTCTAACCTGTCCTGTTTTCAGGACATAAGACCTGTTTTTCGATCTTTTTTATTACCATCTTGCCTGTTGTATCTGGCATAAATCTTGCACTGGAAAAGGGTGAAAGGAGAAGAAGATGAAAAGAAAAAATTATTTAAATCTTATCGCCCTCGGGCTTTTCTTCTTCTCTCTTTATCTTCCAGCAAAAGCTCAGGACAGCTATTTCCCTTATTCTTTTGCCAGGATCAGTTATCTTCAGGGAGAGGCCAGAATCGAACGGGCCTCAGACCTGGGTGTCGAAGCAGCCGAGGTTAATTTTGTTCTGAGTAGTGGCGATAAAATTTTGACGGACGATGGCCTGGTTGAAATAAGTTTTGGTCGGAATAACCTTTTAAGACTTGACCGTTATTCAACCTTAGAGCTGGCTCGTTTACCCGAGGGGCAGGGTGGAGATTTTTCTCTTTATCTCCACGAGGGGCGAGCTTATCTTCGGATTAACTATCTGGAGCAGGAAAAATGGTTTTCAGTTCATACTGGTGATGCCTCTTTTTATGTCTTAGAAGAAGGACTCTATCGTTTCGAAGCAGACGGAGAAGATGGAACCTTAGCCCTGACTCTAGAAGGCAGTCTGGAGGCAGCTGGTCAGGATCGCTCCTTAATGCTTCAGACGGGAGAATCTGTGCTGGCTTATGAGGGGGAACTTGAATCAGGAGCTAGCTACCTGGCTTATCAGCAGGATGCATTTGCCAATTGGAATCAGGATAGAGATAGATTATTAGAAATGGCTTCAGCTCCTGGCTCTGGCTATCTGCCATCAGAAATCAGGGAATACGAGTCTGAGCTTTCTTCTTCCGGCCGCTGGGTTTATGAACGGCCTTATGGCTATGTCTGGGTACCCTCAGTTACGCTCATTGACTGGCGTCCTTATCTGGTCGGGCACTGGACCTGGTACCCGCGTATTGGCTGGACCTGGATTTCAGCCGAACCCTGGGGCTGGGCAGTTTATCATTACGGACGGTGGCACTGGCGGCTGGGCCTCGGCTGGTACTGGATTCCCACTGTTCACTGGGGACCGGCCTGGGTTCACTGGTATTATGATGCTAATTATGTTGCCTGGTGTCCTCTTAGCTATTATAACCGGCCGCTGGTCGTTATTAATAACTATGTTTATGAACGTTACAACGACGCTTATTATCCGGTAAACTCAAGAGCTCTGGTCATAGTTAAAAGGAATCAACTGCAATCGCCACCTTCAGTCAGGACAGCAGTTCGACCGGCTGAGCTGGGAACAGTGGCAAGAATCAAGTTGCAGGAAAGACAACCTAACTGGCGACCGGTACAAGGCAGCCGTCTTCAGCCATCTTCTCTGTCTTCTCCGGCGAAGCTGTCAGGTAATACGGTGATAGAACGCGGATCGGTATCAAAGACAGAACTGAAGGCTACTGTTCAGCAGCCTTCGAGCCTGAGAACGAGACCTGTACAGGGAAAAACAGTTGTCAACAGCCGCGAGAATTCAAGTCTTCCGTCCAGAACAAAGGTCGAACAAAGGATTAGCAGAGGCCAGGCCAGCCAGAGCTATTATCCCTCGTCGGTCCAGGCTGGTAGAAAGTCCGTGCCAGCCGGCCTCCCAGGAAAGAAAGCTGAAGTACGGTCTACCAATCAGGTGAGAATCCCTTCTTCCAGCTTAAATAAGCCAATTTCCACACCTTCCGGTCAATTTCAGGTCAGGCCAAAGAATGATAATAGCCAGCGGATCACTTCTACCGCCAGGCCTGTTTCATCTGACAGGCTGAAAAGTACTGGCCCGACCAGCACCAGTTCGAGCACCAGAGGCAATTCCAACAGCTTCAAGGCTAATACTGTTAACCGACAGCCGGCGCGCGCTGAAAATAAAAAGGGCTAAAACGTCCACACATTTTTCTTTACTTTTAATAAAATCAGTGATATAAAGATTCCTTCCAGTCCATTCTAAAAGAAAGGACAGAGGGAAGAATCCAAAAACTTTAATTTTATAAACGAGAAATGGAGGTATCGGCGATGACTTCCTGGAAAAAGGTTGCACTTTGTATTATCCTGAATATCTGTCTCATTACCCTCGGCTCATTTACTGCCTACAGCCAGCAAGCAAGTACTTCTGACCAAGAAAAAGTATTTGAAGGTACAGTCAAAACAGCGGTTGGCAAATACATCTATTTGCCTGAAGCTAAAGGTCTGGACATTATTATCGCTGGTAACGTTGAGGGTGGGGTAGAAAATCTGATTGGTAAACAAGTCAGAGTATCAGTAAGCCTTTTACCTGATAAGGCTAATCTGGCAGTTGCCAATTCTATTGAGCTTAAAGATGGAAACAATTACCGCAACATTTACACGCGTTCCGGGGAACCAGATTACAGTGATTATTTCCCCCCAAGTGCCAGAGACCAATATGTAGCTTTGAATATCACCGCCATTAATAAGCCAGATGAATGGCAGGGGAAGACCAACGTTAAAGTTTACGGCTTGCTGCAGACATCAGAAGCCAAGCAGGGTACGGCCACTGTTCCGGTTACTCATATTGTCATCCAGGATAAAAAAGGCAAAGAAATCGCCAGAATTATTGTTAATAATATAACTGATTATGCCAGATTTTATATTTCCAAATTAAGACTTTTTGATCGCTTCTGGTTTTACCTGAATGTCAAAGATCAGGTTGATCGAAAAGTCACTGCCAGGACTAAAGAAATTTTCTCGGCTGATGTTGTCTTCTGCGGGCTTTATTAATTTTTATTTTTGCTGATTACAAAAAAGGGGAGTTAATTCTCCCCTTTTCTATTTTTGCCTGCCATATCCAGGATTAAAGATTTCTGACAACTTCATTTAGAGTGAAAATATTTTTTACCAGGTTTGCCTTCAGGTTCAGAAATAAAACCTTTCTCTGTTTGGACTGAAGGGCAGCCAGATCGCCCAGAGCCTGTGCTCTGAACAGGCGATTAAAAGAAGGAGCAGTGGCCGGCCAGTCTGATTTGGCTGGAATAGTCAGTTCTCGATTATCATCATAAAAAAGGCCAAGGAAACGCCCCAGACCAGAGTCTCCCTTATGGAGTTGACCCGTAGAATGAAGATAAGACGGACCATAATTCCAGGTACAGGGGAGATGGGTTTTTTCAGTAATTTGCCTGGCCAGATTATCCAGGGCACTATTAAGATTGTCATCTGAAGGCAGAAAAGCCAGGACACTTATATAGCCGGATGGTTTATCCCGATCCAGAAGTAGAGATTTTAAGGCCTGCTCTATTTCCTGGCTATTTTCACTGGATAAATAGCCTTCCAGATTGGTACTTTCTGGCTGATCAAGGATCTCCCGGGTTTTCTTTTTGGTCAGCTCGACATCAGGTTGATCGAAAGGGTTAATTTTAAGAAAATAGCCAGCGATGGCGGTAGCTATTTCCCAGATGAAAAAGTCCTCAGCTAAATCGCGCGGGGAAATGTTCAGATGGACACAGGGGAGGCCTGATTTTTCGACATATTCCAGGCGTTTTAGCCAGAAGGGCTCATTTTCACCCTGCAAACTGAAGGTGACAAAGATCCTGTCACGAGAGTAAGCTTCAGGTGAGATAGGCAGAGGTTCAAGTACCGGCACAATCCCCTGTCCTTCTTTGCCCGTGCTTTCTGCTATTAACTGTTCCAGCCAGCGGCCAAAGGCAATAAACTCGGAGGGCATGACCAGGGTTAGCTTGTTATAGCCAAACGAGTAAAGGGTGCCGAGAATCGCCCCCAGGATAACGCCAGGATGCTGGTCCTTAAAGTCGATCAGGTCAGACTGGCTATCTTCGGCCGGAGCCGAGAAAGCTTCAAGATCAACACCCATCAGAGCGGCTGGCAGCAGACCGAAGGGAGACAGGGCAGAAAAGCGCCCTCCGACATCGGGTAAGCCAGTTATGATCTGCTTCAGCCCCAGTTTATGACCTAAGGCCTCCAGCGGAGTCTGTGGGTCGGTTATAGCTATAAAATCCTCGGAAGCTCCTGAGCCTGATTTTTGTTCGACCTGATCATAGAAAAATCTAAACAGATTAATCGTTTCGGCTGTCGTACCACTTTTAGATGAGACCAGAAACAAAATCTTCTCTTTTTGTAAAGTAGTTCTGACCCGGCTGACAGTCAATGGACAGGTTGAGTCAAGAATGGAAAAAACCGGAAAGTCTAATTTTAGAGGGTAGATCTGGCTGATGACAGCCGGGGCCAGGCTCGAGCCACCCATTCCCAGGAGCAGAATTCGGTTATAGCCAGAGTCTCTAATCTCTCTGGCCAGCGTTACATACCGGGAAAAAAAAGGCCTGGTGCGTTGAAGACTGTCCAGCCAGCCCAGACGATTAGAGATTTCTTCGTCTCTATCTTTCCAAACTGTAAAATCCCGCTTGAGAATTCTTTCAACAATTTGATTTTCTTTTAAATTGTCAAACGAGGCCTGCAAAGCACTTTTAAACTTTTCGATATTTTTAAACCCTGAGAGTTTCATAATTTTTTAATTATACAATATTGATCAAAATTTCAATCTGTCTTGAAATTAATCTTCTTCCTCTTCAGGTTGGGGAGAAGTTTTTACCTGATCAAGAAGACTCAGATCGGGATGTTTCAAATTGAAACCGGTGGCCTGCTGATAAGCTTTGGCCAGCCGCAGAGCCTGGCCCTCTTCAAAAAGGTTAGAGATAAAGGTAATGCCTACCGGATGTCCTTTATCATCAAAACCGCAGGGGACAACTACCGTTGGCTGACCGGTTAAGTTAGTTAAAAGCAAACTGGGTCCCGAAGGCGTATCCAGATAAACATCAATCTCTTTAAGCTTCGAGGCCAGTTGCTCAATCAGCATCGCCCTCAGCCGATTAGCTTGAATATATTCTACAGCTGGAACAAATCTGGCTTGCCTGAAGATATTAGGCCAGGCGTCTCGTCCCTGCCTGACCATGAGTTCATCCTGGTTGGTTCTGGTCAGCTCATCAAAAGCGGCTGCTGCTTCGACATTAAGGATAAAACTGATCATCTCCGGGTCAATTTCAGGTAGCTCAATCTCCTCCAGGTCAAGACCCATAGAGGACAGGGTATTAAGAACAGCCAGGTATTTATCCTTATGGCGACGGGCCTGGTCGAAACTCTTTTTATAATAGCCAATTCTGATTTTTTTTAAATCAGACTGTCCATCATAAGAAAAAGGTAAATCAAAAACGGTGCGATCTTTTCCATCGGGTCCGATGATGGCCTGGAAAATTAAAGCCAGATCTTCAACTGAACGGGCCATTGGCCCAATTTTATCCATGCTCCAGCTCAGGGCCATAGCTCCATAACGGCTGACCCGGCCAAAGGTCGGCCTGAGCCCGGATACCCCACAACGAGTAGAGGGAGAGACGATCGATCCCCAGGTTTCAGTTCCGATGGCAAAACCAACCAGTCCGGCAGCCGTGGCCGAAGCTGAACCGGCGGAGGAACCGCTTGAGCCCTGATTTGGATCCCAGGGATTGCGGGTCAACCCACCAAACCAGACATCACCCCAGGCCATTTCTCCCATGCTCAGCTTGGCCACCAGAACGGCACCGGCTTGAGTCAGTTTTTTATAGACCGTAGCCTCTTCCTCCAGCTTCTGAGTTTTATAAATTGGAGATCCCCAGGTAGTCGGATAGCCTTTGACCGCCAGCAGGTCTTTCAGTCCGTAGGGTATACCATGAAGTGGCCCGCGATAGATTCCATGGGCCAGCTCTTCATCAGCCTGTCGGGCCTGTTTTAAAGCCAGGTCCTC
>JAKPCG010000203.1 GCA_029553365.1 Acidobacteriota bacterium
CTGCCCTTGATTATAGACCCGGCAATTTTGATCCACAGCGGCTTTCTAGGTGGCTCATCTAACGATCGGGCTCTGGCGGTGACCACCGACAGCCAGGGTAACTGCTATTTAACCGGCTGGACAGCTTCTTTTGATTTCCCGGTAATGATTGGACCGGAGACATTCTTCAATGGCCCGGCTCTCGGGACAGATGCTTTTGTGGCCAAAGTTAATGCTACGGGGAATCTGGTTTATTGTGGTTATCTGGGTGGAAGCTACAATGACAGTGGAACCGGGGTGGCGGTGGATAGTTCTGGCTGCGCCTATATTTCCGGTTTTACTTATTCCGCTGATTTTCCTGCTTTTATTGGCCCCGATTTAAGCCCGAGTGGAAATATTGCTCAGTTTAGCGATGCTTTCATTACCAAATTAAACGCCAGCGGCAACGCCGTGGTTTACAGCGGCTACCTGGGCGGGCAGGGTTCTGATGTGGCCAGCTCGGTAGCAGTAGATGCTTCTGGTCGGGCCTACCTTGTCGGTACAACCGATAATGCCACTGATTTTCCGGTATACATTGGCCCGGATCAAACCTTCAACGGTGGCCAGGATGCTTTTGTGGCCAGGGTGGCGGCCTCCGGTCTGGCCCTAGAATTTTGCGGATTTATTGGCGGAAGTCAAAATGATAATGGTAGCTGGCTGGCACTGGACAATAATAATAACCTTTATGTTATCGGTTATACAGCCTCTACTCCGGGCCATCAGTTTCCGGTAAAAATCGGGCCAAAATTGACTCATTCCGGTGGGCTGGATGCCTTTGTAGCCAAGGTCAACTCACTGGGTTCGTCCATTGTTTATTGTGGATATATTGGAGGGACAGGAGATGATTATGGAACTGGAATAGCTGTGGACAGTGCCGGCTGTGCTTATCTTACCGGGACGACCTTATCGACTAATGGCTTCCCGGTGGTTGTCGGCCCTGACACCAGTTATAACGGAGGGGGAGACGCCTATGTAGCTAAGGTTAAGGCGGACGGCTCGTCTCTGGAATATAGTGGATTTCTGGGAGGTGTAGCTGGAGATTATGGTTTATCCATCGCTGTCAACACGGCCGGTGAAGCAGTGGTGACCGGTGCCACTGATTCGAGCGATTTCCCGCTGCTTGGTACAAGCTATGCGACTTATGCGGGGGGGCGCGAAGTTTTTCTGACCATGGTCGCCGCCAGCGGCTCAAGTTTAATCTATTCCACCTATCTGGGTGGAAGTGGAAATGAAGAAGCTAATGGGGTGGCTCTGGATCCCAATGGGTTAGCTTGCCTGGCTGGTTTTACCACCTCGACTAATTTTCCAGTTCTGGGTGGGCCATTTACCATGCCTGGTGGTGGAAGTGGCTACCTGACTGAAGACGCCTTTATCAGCCGATTGAAATTACCGCCGACCAGGCCGGCCAATTTGAGGACAACTTCCATTTCTCAATCAGAAGTCAGTCTGGCCTGGGATGATCTGTCGGCAATTGAAGATGGCTTTATCGTTGAGAGAAAAACCGGCAGTGGCGGCAGCTGGGTTCAGGCGGCCAGTTTGGGCCCCGGAGTAACGACTTATACCAATAGCGGTCTGAGTGAAGCAACGGGTTATTATTACCGGGTCAAAGCCTATAACAATGCCGGCTCTTCCGGTTATTCCAATGAACTAAATGTCCTGACGACACCTGCTGCTCCGGCTAATCTGACAGCTGAAGCGATTAACGAAAGAAAGGTGAATTTGGCCTGGCAGGATAGATCGAGCGGAGAGGAAGGGTTCAGGGTGGAGAGAAAAACCGGCAGTGGCAGCTGGGGAACAGTGGCCACTCTGGCGGCCAACGTGACCCGTTATTCCGATACTACTGTGGTAGAGACTACTACCTATACTTACCGGGTCTTTGCTTTTAATTCCAGCGGAGATTCGTCTTCTTCTAATGAAGCCTCAGTGACCACACCAGCTTTGACCGTGCCAGCGGCGCCTTCCAACCTGCAGGCAGTTGCTCTATCTTATTCTCAGGTTAGATTAACCTGGACAGATAATTCATATAATGAAAGTGGATTTAAAATAGAGAGGAAAGAAGGCAATAGCGGCAGCTATCAGCAGATAGCCACAGTTGGAGAAGAGCAAACGACCTATATTGACAGCGGGCTTTCACCTCTAACCGCTTATTACTATCGAGTCAGGGCATTTAATACAGCCGGTGATTCAGGTTATTCCAATGAAGCTTCGGTGACTACCCCGGAAAATAAAGCGAAAATAAGGTTGCCCATCGGAGAAATAGTTTTTGGACAGGTAAATGTCTGTGAGCATAAGGATATGACTGTGACCATTTATAACGATGGTGGGACTGACCTGATAATCAGTGCAGTGACTCGAAGCTCGGGTTCAACTGATTTTACTTATGCTGGCCCGGCCTTGCCTTTGACTATTGCTCCTTTTAGCTCCAGACAATTAACTATTAGATTCTCACCACTTAATACTGGAGCTGAGAGTGCCATCTTCAGCCTTAGCTCGAATGATCCGGATAATCCACTGGTCTCTTTTAATGTCTCAGGCACCGGTTTTATTCCAGCTATAACCATCGCCCTTCAGGTCGAAAAGCGAACCGAATCAGCCTGGATCATCAGGCGAGATTACGGCCGGATAGAAGTCGTGGTGAACAAAGAATCTCCCTATCAGGTGGCGAAATATAGATTATGGCGAAGGGTAACCAATGGCAATTATGAACTCAGAAAGGAATTTACCGAAGCTGAATTAAGCTACGATCACCTGGTTTACCTGGATACTTATCTTGATAAAGGTAAGAATTACGTTTACCGCTTCGAGGCGCTGGATTGTTCGGGCCGGGTGATAGCCAGTTCGGCCGAAGCCTCAACCGGGCCAATCTTAGAACCACTGCGTTCTTCACCTCGCACTCAGGGCAAGAAGGCAGGGCAGATACGCCGCTAACTTTCTAAATTAGCTGAAAACTGATATTCAGAGTGTTGTTCAGATTCAGAGAACGAAGCAGATCCCGGTTAGCTGCAGCCAGGCTGTTCTGGCTGCTGTTACCAGTACTCGCCGGCGGATTAGAGTTTGCTCAGTCAGCCACTCTCCTGCCAGTAAAACCAGTAAAAGATGAAAAAGACGAATATTGCCCGCTAAGCGATGCCCCCGTGGCTTCTGGCCAGCTTCGGCCAATCAAAGTGCAGCTGGTTGGTGATCGGGAATTATTCCGGCAAAGCCAGGCGGCAGCTCGGGTCGAATCGGCTCTAAAAGAAGTCTCGGCCGAATTCGAGCGACTTTTTAGCTTGAGTTTGGTTTCGGCAGGCTGGTTTTCCTGGAAGGCAGATGATAGGGAGGACCAACTTCAGGAGCTGGCTGAAACACTCAGCCTATCTGCCAAGGGCAGGCGAGCCGAGATTATTCTGGCTGTCACCGGTCGTTCTAATCTCAGATCAGAGTATTCAGGTTCGGCTTTGTTAAAAAGTTCTCTGATAGCCATTATTTATACTCCCGACGAGGAGAAGCTTTGCCGGTTGATCAAGCATGAACTGGGACATATCTTTGGGGCTGTCCACGTCCCGGAGCCAGGATCGGTCATGAGCTGTTTTGGGGGAGGGGACAACTTTGACCGGTACAATCTGGAGATAATCAAGCTGGCCAGAGAGAGGAGCTTTGAGCCCTCTGTTTTCCCGTTCCCTGCTGAAGTTCAAACCAGTCTTGAAAAAGTCTATCTCCAGATTAGAGAGAAGATCCTGGGCGACAGTCGTCTTAAATCTCTGTTCTCTGCTTCGATGACGGCTGAGGCTGGTGAAGAAGTACAATGCCTGAACGACGTTTTTCTGATGCTGGCCCAGCTTGAGTTAGAAAAGAATAATTATGATCGGTCACTAAGTTTCATCGAAGAAGCTCTGATTATTAATCCTGGTGACCTGGACGCCATGAATCTTCAGGCTATCTCCCTGAGGCAAGCTGGCAGAATTCAAGAAGCAGTTAGTATTTATAAAATAATTCTTCAGATCAGGCCTGATTTTTCTGAAGCCCTGTATAACCTGGGCCTTGCTCTCAGTGAACTGGGTCAGCTGGAAGAAGCCGAAAAAGTTTATCTGCGAGCTATAAGAATTAATCCAGAGCTGGCCCCAGCTTATCATAATCTGGGCGACCTCTATTTGAAGCAGGGGCGACTGGATGAAGCTGAAAAACAATTTTTAAAGGCCATTGAGTTTAGGCCCGGCTATGTTTCAGCTTATGTGAACCTGGGAGAAATTTATCGACGGAAGGGAGATAAAGATAGAGCCAGAGAATATGCCGAAAAGGCTCTGTCTTTAAAGCCAGATTCAGGCCAGGCCAGAAATCTTCTGGCTCATATTCTTCGCGATAGTGGAAAAGCGGTTGAGGCTCTGGATGCTTACCAGCAGGTGCTGGCTGGAAATCCCACTTCTGCTCAAGCTTATTATAATCTGGGGGTCAGTCTCACCGACGTTGGCCGGTGGGAAGAAGCAGAAAAATCATTTGAAACTGCACTTAAAATAGATCCCAATCTGGCCGAAGGGTACGGCGGCCTGGGGCTGTGTGCTCTCCAGCGGGGCGAAGTAGATAAAGCTATCCAGTTGTTGGTAAAAGCCAGGAATCTTGGCTTTAAAGCTCCAGCGCTCAGTCTGAACTTGAGCTATGCCTATCTGAATAAAAAAGACTGGTTAAGGGCCGAACAAGAGGCCAGACAGGCTGTGGAGGTCGAGCCAGGTTTAGCTACGGGTTACAATAACCTGGGTATTGCGCTGGCCCAGCAGAACAAACTGGAAGAAGCCAGGGTGGCGCTGGAAAAAGCATTAAAGATCGATCCACGAGACCGCCAGGTGCTCATAAACCTGGCGATGGTAGAACTATCGCTTCAAAATGAAGGTCGGGCACTGGAGCTTTTCTTGAGGGCGCTGGCCATTGACCCGCAAAACAGTCAAAATGGATTGATTTACAACAATCTGGCAGTAATCTATTTTCATCTGGAGAAATATGAGTTAAGCTGGGAATTTGTCCAGAAGGCATTGCAGGCAGGTTTTAAGGTAGATGAAAGTCTGATTAATAACTTGATTAAAAATTTAAAATAAAAGTTGACACTGACTTTCTGAAAGCTATCAGATTTTCTTGTTTGTGATATTTTTTTCGGTTCAACTGAGTTTTTCAAGCCTGCCCGGTCCTGATGAAAAAAATTATTTATTTTTTGGAAGAAAAGTTGGCTATTGTCGTCGAAAATATAGGGTATCTTTACCCTGGCGATTACAATGGCTCTGGTAAATTATTGAAAATATAACAGATACAAATAACATCAGGAGAGAAATAATGGTCAAAAAGAAGTTTAAGGTAAAATCGGGGCTAATTTATATTCTTTTTTTGTTTATTTTTCTTAGCCCGATTAAGATAACGACCACCCTGATTGCTTCCGCCCAGGAAAAAGACCAGTCAGAATTACGACCGTCGCCGACCAGACTGGAACTGTCTCTTGAAGAATGCTTGCTAAAGGCCCTGCGTAACAATCTAAGCTTGAAAGCCGAGATGATCACACCTCAGATAGCAGACAAAAATGTAACGCTGGCCACCGAAAAGTTTATGCCCTCTCTAAATTTTAATTATAATAAGCAAAGCACAGAAACAGCCTCGTACTCTTTTCTTGATGCTTCTGATATGGTAGTCACCAAGCAGAATGACTATACCGTTCAGCTGACCCAGAATATACCGATCGGGGGCACTTTAACGGCCAGCTTGAACAGCTACGTCAGCGATAGCAACCGCAATTTTCAGACGATTAATCCCCGTTATGGCAGCACCTTGCGCTTGAATTTCAGCCAGTCGTTACTGCGTGATTTCGGCTTGAAATATGGTCGGCGGGACATTATCATAGCCGGCTATAGCCAGGAAATATCCGAGGAGAATTTTCAAAAGACACTCGAGGAAACTATCTATAATGTGGAGCTGGCTTACTGGAATCTCGTTTATGCCAGGGAAAATCTTAAAGTCCGCCAGCAATCATTGAAACTGGCTCAGGAGTTACTGGAAAAAAATAAAATTGAAATTGAGGCTGGGACCCTGCCTCCCATAGAATTACTCACAGCTGAAAGCGAAGTCAGTACCCGCCAGGCTGATATTCTGGAGGCAGAGGCTCTTGTCAAGAATTATGAAGATCAGTTGAAGATGGTAATAAATTTAGGGGCAGAAATGGAAGACGCTAAAAAGGTTCAGATTATTCCTGTCGATTCTCCCTCAGTTGAAAAAAGAGAAATAAGTTATGAAGAAGCTATGGATATAGCTCTACAGAAGCGCCCTGACCTCGAAGCAATTAGAACTGAACTGAAAAGCAGGGAATTTAATTTCAGTTATGCTAAAAATCAACTCATGCCCAATCTGCAATTCACCCTCGGCTATTGGAGCCCGGGAATTTCCGGAGACCAATTACTCTACAAAGATGATAACCCGATGTCAGGGGTTATTATCGGTAAAATACCTGGTAAAAAATCAGATGCTTTAAAAGATGCTTTTAACTTTAAATATAAAAACTGGTCAATAGGCCTGGTTCTGACCTTGCCTCTTAGCAACGTTATCACCAGAGCTAATTATGCTCAGGCCAAACTCAATCTTGAACAATCCAGGCTGAAGCTTAAGAATCAGCAACTTCAGCTTGATCTGGAAATAGCCAACGCAGTCAGAGCCGTGGAAACTAACTATCAGCGAGCTCTGGCTTATCGTACAGCTCGGGAACTGGCTGAACAGAAACTTACGGCGGAAGAAGAAAAATTTAAAGTTGGTATGAGTACTAATTATCTGGTTCTTCAATATCAGCGAGATCTGGCTAATGCCCAGACAATGGAGTTAAAAGCGCTGATTGATTACAACGTTTCGCTGGCCAACCTGGATCGAGTTATGGGTGCCGGCCGCGATCGGCAGCAGATTTATGTCATGGATCAGGACTGATTTTTATTTCGAAATAAAGACAAACTGGAAGAGGAGACAGGCAGGAAAATGAAATTCTCAGAAAAAGTCAAAACAATGAGTCTTACCCAGAAGTTACTTCTTTTAGTCGGAGGACTGCTGGTTATTCTACTCTTATGGAGAGTCGGTCAGGCTATTTTCAAGGAGGCCAACGCTAAAAATAACCGGCAGCCGGCGGTGGCGGTCATTTTGAGTCCCGTAGAGAATGGGCTGATTCGAGATGTCGGTCGCTTTTCTGGCACGCTGATTCCTAAATCTCAATTTGTGGTAGCTCCAAAGGTGTCAGGCAAGCTTAAAAAACTTTATGTGAATATAGGGGATAAGGTCACCCGCGGGCAGGTGGTAGCCCTGATTGATGATGAAGAATATCAGCAGCAGGTGGCTCAGGCTGAAGCTGATCTGAAGGTGGCCAGAGCCAATTTTGAAGAAGCTAGAAGTGCTCTGGAGCTGGCCAAGAAGGACCTGGAAAGGGCCGTTACTCTTCATCAAAAAGGGATCTATTCTGATGCTCAATTTGATGCTGTTCAGGCCCAGTATGAATCACAGGCGGCCAGATTTAAGGTGGCAGAAGCGCAGGTAGCCAACCGTGAGGCGGCCCTGGAAACAGCCCGGCTTCGGCTTTCTTATACCAGGATTATAGCTACCTGGGAAACGGGCTCCGATATTCGTTATGTGGGAGAACGATATGCTGATGAAGGAGCCTTACTTTCAGCCAATACACCAATTATCTCTATTGTTGAACTCCAGCCTATAACGGCTGTGATCTATGCCACTGATAAGGAGTATTTCAGGATAAAAGTTGGGCAGGAAGTAAGCATTACTTCAGGTGTTTTCCCTGATCAAGTTTTTCGTGGCCGGGTGACGAGAGTGGCCCCACTTCTTAAGGAGACGACCAGACAGGCCAGGATAGAAATTGATATTGATAACGAAGATAATCTCTTAAAGCCTGGTATGTTTGTTAATGTTGAGATTGAATATGACCGAAGGGAAAACGCCCGGATTATTCCCTACAGCGCCATTGTTACCAGAGGTAATGCCCAGGGCGTGTTTATAGCTGATATCGAAAACAGAAAGGCTTATTTCAAGCCAATTAAGACAGGTATTATAGAAGGAGAAAAAGCAGAAGTGCTAGAACCAGCTGACCTCTCAGGCTATGTCGTTACTCTGGGACAGCATCTTTTGCAGGATGGAATGGGCATAATTCTGCCCGAGACGGGTTTTCAGACTGGCGTCCAACCTGATGGTGAAGTTTCTGCTGCTCGGGGCTAACTGCTATGTTACCATCTTATTTTTTATGTAAGTTAGGGAGAATATTATGAACCTGGCGGAATTTTCAATAAAACGGCCAATTTTTGTCAGCATGCTAATTCTGGTTGTGCTGGTACTGGGCTTTGTCGCCTTAAGTCGTCTACCAGTTGATCTGATGCCAGACATTACATATCCCACTCTTAATGTCTCCACTTCCTATCCAAATACTGCCCCTGAAGAAATGGAACAGATCATAACCAGGCCGATTGAGGAAGCTTTAAGTTCTGTTCCCGGGGTAGAAGAAATTTTTTCGGTCTCTTCCCAGGGTGGAAGTACTGTCCGGGTTATGTTTAAGTGGGGAACAAATATTGATGAGGCAGCCAATGAGATCAGAGAAAGGATAGATAGAATAATCGGTAGGTTTCCAGAAGAAGTCCAGCGGCCGACACTGAGAAAGTTCGACCCGGCCCAGAGCCCGATTTTGACACTGGGGATTTTAACTGAGCTTGACCCGATACAGGTTAGAAAAATCATAGATGAGCAGATCTCTTACCGACTGGAAAGAGCCCGAGGCGTAGCCTCGATTGATGTCTGGGGAGGATTACAGAGGGAAATTCAGATTAATATATTTCCTGACAAAGTCAAGGCTCTTGGTTTACCACTGGACTTGATTATCAGCAAGATAAGGCAGGAAAATATTGATATTCCCGCCGGAACAATTGAAAAAGGAAACTATGAAATTACTGTCAGGATTCCCGGAGTTTATACCAGTATCGATCAGATAAGAGAAACCATTGTGGCAGTTAGAGATGGTGGAGTGATCAGAGTCAAAGATATTGCCAACGTTGAAGATACCTATCAGCGTGTCACGAGAATAGCCCGAGTTGATGATCTGCCAAGTATATCAATGTCCGTTTACAAGCAATCGGGGGAAAATACAGTCAATGTAGTTGATGCAGTTTATAAAGAACTGGAATTCGTCAAACAAGATTATCCACAGTTCAGATTTATTGTTTTAAGAGATAACGCCAAGTATGTCAGGGACGCCATTAATAATGTCGGGACTTCAGCCTTGTACGGGGGCTTGCTGGCTGTCCTGGTTTTGCTGTTTTTCCTGGTTAATATCAGAAGTACACTGGTCATTGCCCTGTCTATTCCTATTTCAATAATAGGAACTTTTACTTTGATGTACTTTGGCGGCTTCACCCTGAATGTCATGAGTCTGGGTGGCCTGGCCCTGGGCATTGGCATGATGGTTGATAATTCTATTGTGGTCCTGGAAAACATCTTCCGGATGAGGGAAGAAGGTATCCCCTTGCAGAAAGCAGCAGTTGATGGTGCCACAGAAGTTACATCGGCTATCATTGCCAGCACTATAACTACCCTTATTGTTTTTCTGCCAATGCTCTTTGTCCAGGGTGCTGCCGGTATTATGTTCAAACAGCTGGCTTATGTAGTGGCCTTTTCTTTAACCTGTTCGCTGATTGTGGCTCTAACTCTGGTGCCAATGCTGGCCAGCAGGCTTCTTAAGGGGGATCATATCGGTAAGCATAAGGAAGAAAAGAAACTGGCAGTTAGATCAAAACAATTTTTTTACAATATCGAGAATGCTTATAAAAGGCTCCTTGACTATTGTTTGCATCATCGGCTAAAGGTTTTGTTGATAACAGGAGCTCTGCTCGTTATTTGTATTGGCCTTTTCCGTTTTATCGGCCAGGAGTATATGCCCCAGACAGACGAAGGCGAAGTCAGAATTACAGTTGAGATGGAGGTTGGTACCAGATTGTCAGTTATGGATCAGAAGCTCAGAGAGGTCGTAGGTATGGTCAAACAGCTGGTGCCGGAAATTGAATCAATTGAGGAAAGAGCTGGTAGTGGGGGCTGGAGAGGAGGGGCTAACCGCGGAAGTATAACCTTAAAGCTTGTTCCGAAGTCCAAGAGAAGCAGGTCCAGCCTGGACATAGCGGCTGATCTCAGCCGTCAATTGTCAAATGTGCCAGGAGCTATCATCCGGACAAGAGCTACTGGCGGGCAGATGATGATGGGGATGAGGGGCGGCGGTGGCCAAGAAAGGCTACAGATTGAGATTCGAGGTTATGACCTGGAAGTTGGCCAGAGCCTGGCCCAGGAAGTTAAAAGAGTGGTTGAGAAGATAAAAGGGGTAACTGATGTCAGTATCAGCCGGGTGGAAGGAACGCCAGAACAGCGCTTCATCATTGATCGTCAAAAAGCCTCGGAGATGAAATTATCAGTCAACCAGATCGGGAATTTTATCAGTACTATTTTATCTGGATCTCAAGCAAGTCAATTCAGAGAGGCTGGCCGGGAATATAGAATTCTGGTCAAAGTCAAAGATTCAGAACGCCTGGATGTCAATGACCTGCTCGATCTGACCATAACCAACTCTGATGGGGAGCAGGTCAGCCTGCGTAATGTGATTGAAGTGCAAAGTGGTCGTGGACCGCAGCAGATAGAGCGAAGAGATAGAGAAAGAATTATTAATGTCTCGGGTGAAATTGCTGATCGAGACCTCGGTTCGGTTATCAGGGATGCCCAACGAGCTATTCGGACTATTCCTCGTCCGGCTAATTTTTCCATCAGTTTTACCGGCGATTATGAGGAACAACAGAAAGCCAACCGCGAATTGATGATCAGTATCATCCTGGCTCTATTTATGGTTTACATGGTCATGGCGATGCTCTATGAATCTCTCCGGGATCCTCTTATCGTCATGTTTTCTGTGCCCCTGGCTGTAATTGGCGTGGCTTTAATTTTGTTCTTGACCGGCACCAGTATTAATGTTCAGGCTTATATTGGTATGATCATGCTGGGAGGTATCGTGGTCAATAATGCCATATTGCTGGTGGACTATACCAACCTTTTAAGACATCGTGATGGCCTTGAATTGATGGAAGCCATCAAGGAAGCTGGACGGAGAAGACTGCGGCCGATTTTAATGACGGCTTTGACCACCATTCTTGGTATGCTGCCACTGGCTCTTGGTATCGGAGAAGGAAGCGAGGTCCAGACGCCCCTGGCCCGGGTAGTCATCGGCGGTTTGACCAGTTCAACTTTTGTTACTCTGGTAGTTATTCCGGTAGTCTATTCCCTTTTAGAGCAGAGAAGACAAAAAAGAATGCCTAACAATCAGATCTCATGAGAAGGCGATATCAAGAATCATCATTAAAATGAAGCCGGCTATGAGACCGATTGTTGACAGGTCAGAATCGCCTTCTCCCTGTGATTCGGGAATGACTTCTTCTACCACCACAAAGATCATGGCTCCGGCCGCAAAAGACAGAGCATAAGGCAAAATAGTCATTATCCTGGTGACGGCCAGGGCCCCGAGCACGCCAGCCAGGGGTTCGACCAGGCCCGATAGCTGTCCCAGGAAAAAACTCTGGCGGCGGCTGAGACCGGCTGCCCTCAGCGGTCCGGAAACGGCCAGTCCTTCTGGCAGATTCTGCAGACCAATGCCAAGAGCCAGAGCTACCGCACCTCCCAGACTGCCCGAACCTGGAAGCGATAGAGAAGCAGCTCCGAAGGCCACTCCTACCGCCAGCCCTTCAGGGATATTGTGCAGGGTGATAGCCAGAACCAGCAGGGTCGTCTTTGACCAGTGGGTTTTCAGTCCTTCAGCCAGGTCTTGAGGCAGAAAGAGATGGAGGTGGGGTAAAATCCTGTCCAGAGCAAAAAGTAAGCCAGCTCCCAGCAAAAATCCAGACGCTGCTGGCAACCAGACTGGAAAATTCTTTCCTTTTGACATCTCAATAGCCGGAGCCAGCAGAGACCAGAAACTAGCGGCTATCATGACTCCGCCAGCAAATCCCAGCATCAGGTTAAGAATTTTTCTGCTGACAGTCTTTAACAGAAATACAGAGGCAGCACCCGCGGCAGTCATCAAATAAGTAAATAAAGTGGCTACCAGCGCCTGAAGGACGGGAGACCAGGTGGAAAAATTTTCCATCATTGACTTTAACCATAAAAATAAGTAAAAGTCAAAAAAGAATCAACTGCCTTAGCTTTAAAGTTCAGAAACGGCCTGAAATCATGTCCAGATTTAATACTTGATCGCCACCTTCAGCCAGGTGAGTTTTTTCTTGTAACCTTTAGCCAGCAAAAGATATAATCACCATGATTAACCGAAAGGAGGTTATTATGTCTCATTTTCCCAATAGAAAGCAATCAAATTTGTTTTCTTTGATACTGGCTGTTTGGTTAACCCTGGCAGCCGGGATCCCATACCTACAGGCCGGGGAGGAAGCCAGAGTGCTTCGTTTTCCAGCCATTTATAACGACCTCGTTGTTTTTTCTTATGCTGGCGATCTTTACTCAGTTTCAGTTTCTGGCGGAACTGCCAGAAGATTAACTTCACATCCCGGATATGAAGCTTTTGCTCGGTTTTCGCCTGATGGTAAATACATTGCTTTTACGGGTGAATATGATGGAAACCGCGAAGTTTATCTTATGCCGGCTGAAGGAGGGGCTCCTGTGCGCTTGACCTACAGCCCGGTTCTGGCTCGCGATGACATCTCTGACCGGATGGGTCCAAATAATTTAGTTATGGGCTGGACACCTGATGGTCAGAATATCATCTATCGTTCGCGCCAGGCTGAATGGAATGACTTCAACGGTCAGCTATACCTGGTCTCGAGAGAGGGCGGGTTCCCCGAAGAGCTGCCCTTGCCCCGTGGTGGTTTTTGTTCATTCTCACCGGATGGCTCCAGGCTGGCTTTTAACCGGATTTTTCGTGAATTTCGCACCTGGAAAAGATACCGGGGTGGCATGGCTGATGATGTCTGGATTTATGATTTTAAGAGCAAAAAGACTGAAAATATAACCAATAATCCAGCCCTTGATATTATTCCAATGTGGAGCGGGCAAAAAATCTATTTTCTATCAGATCGTGGGGAAGAAAAGCGTCTGAATATTTATGCCTATGATGTGGGGACAAAAGATACCAGGAAGATAACAGATTTTAAGGACTACGATGTTAAATTTCCTTCAATTGGTCCCGGGGCCATCGTTTTTGAAAATGGTGGCTATCTTTACAGGCTGGAGCTGGCCAGCGAGAAAGTCAGCAGAATTCCAGTTTATATTGCTGATGATCAATCAAGATCAAGACCAGAACTGATAAAAGTAGCTGATAAAATTACCGGTTTTGATCTGGCGCCAGATGGAGCCAGGGCTTTATTTGGGGCTCGCGGGGAGGTTTTCACCGTCCCGGCCAAGAATGGTAATACCAGAAATTTGACCAACACTTCCAGTGTCCATGAGCGGGAGGCAACCTGGTCGCCGGATGGGCGCTGGATAGCTTATATTGCTGACCCGACGGGTGGGGATGAAATTTATATCAGGCTACAGGATGGTTCCGGTCAACCGGTTCAGCTGACTTCTAATTCTGACAGTTATAAGTACGCACTTCTCTGGTCGCCAGACAGTAAGAAAATTCTGTGGTCAGACAGGCTCTTTCGCCTGCGCTATATTGATATTGATAAAAAACAAATAGTAGAGGTAGCTAAAGGCAAAACGTGGGAAATCCATGATTACACCTGGTCCCCTGATTCCAACTGGGTAGCTTATTCCCAGCAAGAGCCAAATTCGGTAGAAAAGATTTATCTCTACAACCTGACCGATGGAAAAACCATTGAGGTGACAGATAGCTGGTATTCATCTTATTCGCCCTGTTTTAGCACTAATGGAAAATATCTGTTCTTTGTTTCCGATCGTGATTTTAATCCTGTTTATAGCCGGACAGAATTTAATCATGCCTATTTAGCCATGTCGAGGATTTATCTGGTAACCCTGACTGCTGAAACCAGATCGCCTTTTGAGCCGAAGAGCGATGAAGTTAAGATTACTGCTCAAGGGAGTGAAACAGCTAAGGGCGAGAAAGCTGATAAAGAGAAATCTCCCACGCCAGCTAAGACCGCGGCTGAAAAAGTGGTGGTAAAAGTGGATGAGGCTGGCTTGAAGGATAGAATAGTTGATCTGCCCATTGAAGTGGCCAGTTATTCGTCTTTAACCTCAGTTGGAGATCGTCTCTATTATCTGAAACGAAGCTCAATTGATCGTCAGACCAGCTTTAAATACTATGATCTGGAAAAGAGGGAGGAGAAAGACCTGGGTCAGGTGAGTGCTTATGTCATTTCAGCTGATCAGAAGAAAATGCTGGTTGCTCAGCGGCGGGAGTATGCCATTATTGATTTACCCTCCGCCCCGATTAAAATTGAGGAAAAACTTGATCTGAGTGGCCTGGAAATATGGCTCGACCGTCAGGCTGAATGGGCTCAAATTTTTAATGAATCCTGGCGTCAGATGAGAGATTTTTTCTATGCGCCCAATATGCACGGCGTTGACTGGGAAAAAGTTAGAACACAGTACGAAGCACTGGCCAGGGCAGTTAATCACCGGGCTGATTTAACTTACGTGATTGGCGAAATGATTGGCGAACTAAATTGTGGTCATACCTACGTTGGTGGTGGCGACCTGCCAGTTGTTCAGAGAGTCAATGTTGGTCAACTTGGAGCGAAACTGGAGAAAGATAAGGCCACGGGTTATTACCGGATTAAAAAGATTCTGGCAGGACAGAACTGGGATAAAGACCTGCGCTCACCATTAACGGAAGTGGGAGTCAAGGTTAAAGAGGGAAACTATATCATTGCCATTAATGGCCAGCCGGTTAATCAGGTTAAAAATATTTATGAGCTGCTGGTCAATACGGCTGGACGTCAGGTGACACTCAAAGTTAATTCTCAGCCAGCTGAAAAGGGAGCCTGGGAAGTGGTTATTGTCCCTGTGGAGAGAGAAAATAGCCTCTATTATTATAACTGGGTGAAGAAAAACGCTGAAACAGTGGCCAAAGCTACCAATGACCGTGTCGCCTATATTCATGTGCCTGATATGGGTGTTCCTGGCCTTAATGAATTTGTTAAGCATTTCTATCCTCAGGTCAATAAAAAGGCCCTGATTATTGATGTTCGTGGTAATGGTGGCGGCAATGTCTCACCCATGCTGATTGAAAGACTGCTCAGGCAGGCAGCGTTCATTGAGGTGGCTCGTGGTTCAGTTCCGAACTGGGATCCGGCCGCCGTTATCATGGGACCAAAGGTCTGTCTGGCCAATGAGTTCTCAGCCTCTGATGGAGATATTTTCCCTTACCGTTTTAAACATTATAATCTGGGTCCGCTAATCGGCAAGAGAACCTGGGGAGGAGTGGTCGGGATTCGCGGCAGCTTACCCATTGTCGATGGAGGTTATTTGAACAAACCGGAATTTGCTCCTTATAATCTGGAGGGTACTAAATGGATCATTGAAGGTGAAGGAGTCGAACCGGATATTTTCGTTGATAATGATCCAGCTAAAGAATACGAGGGAATCGACGAACAGCTCAACAAGGCGATCGAAGTAATCCTGGAAAAACTCAAAACCGAGGAGAAAAATATACCACCGGTACCACCGTATCCGGTAAAAAAATAGGTAGTTTTTTAAAAATAAAAATTTAATTTTCAGGCTTATCATCTAATTTAAAGGAGAGGTGAAGTTGTTTAGTAAATGGTGTACTGGAGCTGACGATGGCTGGAGGAAAAATGACTCATCTTGAAAAAAAAGACAGTCCAAATAAAATCAAGCATCTGGTCGGTGTGATGAGCGGGAAGGGTGGAGTAGGGAAGTCGACAGTCACCTATCTCACTGCTCTAGCCTTAAAACAAAAAGGCTTGGAGGTCGGTATACTCGATGCTGATATCACCGGGGCCAGTATCTCTCGCCTCATGCATCTTCCCCGATATGAAATGAAAGTTGCCGGCGATTTGATCTGCCCGGTTGAAACGGACTCAGGGCTTAAAGTCATGTCAATCAGCTTTCTGGTTGATAATGAGGAACAGCCAGTTATCTGGCGAGGACCGCTCCTCAGTCGGGCTATCCAGCAGTTCTGGGGAGAGGTTCTTTGGGGCGAGCTGGACTTTTTAGTCATTGATATGCCGCCGGGGACTTCCGATGTGGCTATTACTGTTATGCAGTCTCTGCCTTTAGAGGGCTTTATTTATGTCACCACTCCTCAGAATCTGGTCTCGGTGGTGGTGGCCAGATCTATGCAAATGGCAGAAAGCCTGAAAGTTCCAGCTCTTGGTCTCGTCGAGAATATGAGCTATTTTATTTGTCCCCACTGCGGCCAGAAAACCTATTTTTATGGTCAGGAGGAGACCGAAAAACTGGCCAGGCGGTTTGGCACAGATTTAATCGTCCGGATTCCGATCAGCCTTGATCTGGCTCGACTGCCAGCGGAAGGACTGAAGCCGGAATCATCGGTTGTGGCCGAGGTGCTGGATAAATTGGGGACTTTTCTAATCAATAAGCTTAAATAATGATAAAGAAACCAGAGCAGACGGCCAGCCTGCTACCTTTTTCCGAACAGAATTAAGTCGCAAACATCTATGCCAATTTAGCTGTCCAGATGATATAATTTGACAAAAATTTATAATTTTAGAAACAAGAGGATGAGTAATGGCTGAACAGACGGCGGATAAAAAATTCTGGAGATACACCCCTGAGGAAATTGCTGCTCATTTTGGCAGTGATTTGAAAAAAGGCCTGACTTCTGACCAGGCCAGGCAAAATCTCGAAAAATATGGTCCTAACGAACTCAAAGCGGCCCCAGGTCGTTCGCCTTTATCGGTCTTTTTTGATCAGTTTAAATCATTTCTTATCTGGGTACTGCTGGTGGCAGCGGTTATTTCCGGCTTTCTGGGCGAATGGGTTGATGCCCTGGCCATCGTGGCGATTGTCATCCTTAATGCAGTTCTTGGCTTCATTCAGGAATATCAAGCTGAAAAGGCTTTACTGGCTCTTAAAAAAATGGCCGCACCAATGTGCCGGGTGATCAGAAACGGCCAGTTAACCCAGATTCCGGCGAGGGAAGTGGTGCCAGGAGATATACTTGAACTGGAAGCTGGAGATAATATCAGTGCTGATGCCAGGATAATTTCTCATACGCCGAATTTTGCTGTCCTGGAAGCCAGCCTGACGGGTGAATCAACACCTGTTTATAAGACCAGTCTGGCCCTCGACGAAGAGGATATTCCTCTAGCTGACCGGGCTAATATGGTTTATGCCGGAACCTCGGTCTCCGCTGGCAAAGCCATGGCTATTGTTGTTCAGACGGGCATGGCCACTGAGCTGGGCAAAATTGCCAGTATGATTCAGGAAATTTCCCTTGAAACCACACCCCTTCAGAAAAAGCTGGAACAATTTGGCCGACTGCTGGTTTATCTTTGCTTTGGTCTCGTGGCGATGGTGTTTTTACTGGAGTGGCTGAGAGGCGGGGAATTAGTTGAGGTCTTTTTGACCGCTGTCAGTCTGGCCGTGGCAGCCATTCCGGAAGGACTACCGGCAGTGGTGACTATCGCCCTGGCCCTGGGTGTTCAGCGTCTGGTAAAACGCCATGTCCTTATCCGTAAATTGCCCTCGGTTGAGACTCTGGGTTCGGCTACTGTCATCTGCTCGGATAAAACAGGTACTTTGACCAGAAATGAAATGATGGTCAGGGCGGTCTATGCCAATGGCCAACTTTTTACGGTTACCGGAAATGGTTATGACCCTGAAGGCAAATTCTTTTTAGGCGAAAAAGAGGTTAATCCGGCCGATTTTCCTGAAGTAATGAAAACTTTAGCCTGCGGACTGCTTTGCAATGCGGCTTCGCTGGTTAAGGAGAATGGCCGCTATAAAATTGCTGGCGATCCAACGGAAGGTGCTTTGCTGTCAGTCGGGCTAAAGGCCGGCCTGGAAAAAAATAAGCTTGAAGAAGAACAGCCGCTGGTAGAGGAAATTCCGTTCGACTCTGAGCGGAAAATGATGACCATGATTAGGCGGGCAGGTGAAGAGTATATTGCCTATATTAAAGGTGCTCCCGATATCCTGCTTCAAAATTGTACCAGGCAGCTGGTGAACGGGCAGGAAGTTCCTCTGTCAGAGGAGGAGGCAAAAAAGATTCTGGAAATAAATGACCTTCTGGCCGGGCAAGCACTGCGCGTGCTGGGTTGTGCTTACAGAAAAATGCCATCCCTGCCAGAAAAGGTAGAAGCTTCCACCTTGGAAAAAGATCTGGTCTTTACCGGTCTGGTGGCCATGATTGATCCGCCGCGAGGCGAAGCGGTTGAAGCTATCGCCAAATGCCTGCAGGCCGGAATCAAGCCGATCATGATTACTGGTGATCACAAGACCACAGCTGTAGCTATTGCCTCAGAAATGGGCCTGCTTCAACCTGGTTTGGAAGCTTTAAGCGGGGATGAGCTGAACAGGATGAGTCAGGAAGAACTTGAAAATCAGGTGGATAAAATTCAGGTTTATGCCCGCGTCTCCCCTGAACACAAGCTGAGAATCGTTAGAGCCTGGAAGAAAAAAGGCGAAGTGGTCGCTATGACCGGTGACGGGGTGAATGATGCTCCAGCTGTGAAAGAGGCTGATATCGGGGTAGCTATGGGTATTACCGGGACCGATGTGACCAAAGAAGTTTCTGATATGATCATCACCGATGATAACTTTGCCTCGATCGTGGCCGCTGTCGAAGAAGGGCGAGCAATTTATGATAATATCAAAAAATTTGTTCACTATCTTCTTTCCTGCAATCTGGCCGAAATCATGGTTATGTTTTTCACTTCTCTGGTTGGCTGGCCGGTACCGCTTCTTCCTATCCAGATTCTCTGGGTCAATTTAGTCACTGACAGCTTGCCTGCCCTGGGCCTGGGCTTTGATCCTCCTGATAAAGATATTATGAGGCGTCCTCCCAGAAAACCGAACGAACCGATCATAGACAGGAAAAGAGGCGCTTTAATGTCTCTGCAGGGCCTGTTTATAGCTTTCTGCTCGTTGTTAGCTTTCACCTATGTTCTATTCGTAGAAAAGGAAGGACTGGGTCGGGCCAGAACTGCCGCCTTTATTGTCCTGTCAGTATCAGAACTTTTCCATGCTTTAAATTCACGTCATCAGATGAAGTCAATTTTTGAACTGGGCTTTTTCACCAACCTAAAACTTATTTATGCTCTGCTGATCTCTCTATTTCTGCAGCTATCAGTTGTCTATATTCCATTTATGCAAAAGATTTTTAAGACCGAAAGTTTGACCGCTTTAGACTGGGTACTGGTCATCATTTTTTCTTCATTACCCTTGTGGGCTATGGAGCTGGTCAAATGGCTGAACAAGAAACATAAATTTTATGAAATATACTGATTAACTAAAATTTCTAAAATCAAGCGGGGTTCTTGGTTCGCAGAAAATAAATAGAGCGTGTGGAATTTTTCCTCTCGAATAAACCCGGACATTTCGATATGTTTTGGATGTTAACTTCCGCTGAAAAGAAAATTGTTCCGCTTTAGACTTTATTTCAGGCGGCGGATCCGTACCTCTATTTCCGGATTATCTTTTAACAGAGTAACTAATCTCGAGGTGTCGGTATCGCCATAGTGATAAGGGTAGAGAATCCTGGGCTTAATCCATCTGGCTGCTTCCGCTACCATCTCCGGCGTCATAGTGTAGGGCAAATTCATCGGCAAAAAAGCAATATCAATGTTCTGCAGGTTTTTCATTTCGGGAATATTTTCAGTATCACCGGCAATATAAACTCTTTTATCGCCGAAAGTAATAACATACCCATTGCCAGTGTTGCGGGGGTGAAATGGCTGGCCATCTGGCCTTTTATGAACCAGATTGTAGGCCGGCACAGCTTCAATCTCTAGTCCATAAAGATTCAACCGGTCACCATTTTTCATTACTTTTAAACCCTGCACTCTGGACTGTAAGCTGGCCGGGCCGACTATGAGGGTTGAATCTTTTTTAAGAATTTGCAAGGCTGCCGGATCAAAATGGTCATAATGATCATGCGTAATCAGAATCAGATCGGCCTGAGGAAGCTGCTGATAGTTGCCCTCGCTGGTTACAGGGTCAACATGAATGACCTTGTCGGCGAAGGTGAGCACCAGACTGGCGTGTCCGATAAAGGTGATTTTTAAATCGCCGGCCGAAGTTTTGTAAATGTCTTCTTCCAGTTTTTGGCCAAAAGCCAGGAGTGGCACCAGGCCCAGAAGTAAGCTGAGAGTTAAAACGACTATCCTGTCCATCTTCCTTCTCCTTTTAACTATTTTAACATACAAAAATTGATTAAGAAAGTTCTATTCTTCAGCCAAATTGCTTATAATGTCTGCGAGTGGGCCCGGGGATTGGCCTGCTGATTTGGAATTGGCAGAAATTGTAGCGGTTGGTTTCCTGTGAAGCTCAAAAGATATTTTAGACGCAGTATTTTATCTCTCTGGGCTATTTCTCTGCTTGTCCTGACAGGTCTGGCAGTTGTTATCATCCAGAGAGAAAAAGCAGCTGAAGTCAAAAGAGAGTTGAATGAACTGCAGGAGCTGGCCCTGGCCTTAACGGCAGAAATTCGTTCCTTCCCTCAGTTGGAGGATAGAGGTTTAACCGAGCTTCTTTTAACTCAGGCCAGGCTGTCCGGAATCAGGATTACTTTAATTGAGGGCAGTGGTCGGGTAGCCTTTGACAGCGAAAAAGAAGCAGCTGCCCTGGAGAGCCACCGTTATCGGCCAGAGATTTATCAAGCCCTTTCTGGTCAGATTGGCTTTAGCTCTCGTTACAGCGATACCTTAAAAAAAATGATGTTTTATGTGGCTGTTCCTGTCCGGCGAGATAGCCAGATAATCGGAGCCTGTCGGGTTTCACGCGATCTGGATCTGGCTGCGATGTCCTATCATCAGTCCAGGCGGTATTTTTTGGCTTTTTTTGTACTTGGTTTAATTTTAAGCTGGGTGTTAATTTATTTTTCCTTAAAAAGGCTATTTAAGCCTCTGGAAGAATTGTCGTCTATCATCAACCAGGCTGAGATGTCTGTGGGTGAAGAGGTCGTCGGGACTTCGCTACTCAAAGAACTGGGTGAACTGGCTGGAGGGGTAGGTCATTTGATATCACAGAAAGAAGAGTTGTCTTCACATCTTAAGCAACAACAGGAAATTCTTTCGGGTTGGCTGGAAGCAAGTGGGGAAGGCTGGCTTCTTCTTGATCAGGACGGCAAGATTGTCCTGGCCAGCGATAGCCTGAAGCAGATGTTTCCTGATTTAGAGTTTAGTCAGAAGTTTTACTGGCAGGCTATGCGCTGGCCAGAGCTAAAGACACTCCTGGAGGAAGCCAGGACAACATCCAAGCCTGTCCAGCAGCGCCTGGAAAGAGCAGGGCGTTTTTACTCCCTGTCTGTTGGCTGGCTTCCAGCTCAACAGCATTTTTTGCTCAGGTTCTCTGATCTAACAGAAGTGATTGATCTGGCTCGAAAAAAGCAAGAGTTTCAAGCTAATTTGATTCATGAACTGAAAACCCCGCTTACCGCTATTAGTGGTTTCCTGGAGACACTGGAAGAGGAAAACCTTAGCTCTGAGGGGAAAGCCCATCTTGATATTATTAAGAGAAACATCCGGCGTCTTAACCGACTGATCGAAGATTTAGCCAGACTGTCTGAACTGGAGGAAAAGCCGCAGGAGCTGGAAGTAGAGCAGGTTAACCTGGCAGAACTGGTTCAGCGAGTAGCCCATATCTATGAGTCACAGGCAACAAAAAAAGGGCTCAGCCTGGAGATAGAAGCAGAACCGCTGGTTACCCTGGAAGCCGATTCTTTCCTTCTGGAGCAGCTGGTTGTCAATCTGGTTGATAATGCTCTGCGCTACACCGAACAGGGCGGTGTGAAGATTAGCCTGAGAAATAAAAACGGTGGGGTGGAACTCCAGGTTAGCGATACAGGCATCGGGCTGGCCGAAGAGCATCTTTCGCGAATATTTGAAAGATTCTATGTCGTAGATAAATCGCGCTCGAGAAAAACTGGTGGAACTGGGTTGGGGCTGGCTATAGTCAAACATATCGTGCTTCTTCATCAGGGAAAGATAACTGTGACCAGCGCTCCGGGTGTCGGTACGACCTTTACTGTCTGGCTGCCCAAAGAGCAATCAGCCCGAACAGATGAAAAATGATGGCTTATAAATCTATAATTTTACCTGGCCAGAAAAGAAAGGAGTAAAACCCATGCCAGAACTGGAAATTAAAGGTAAAAAACTAAAATTGAATGATGATGGTTTTTTGGAGAATCCGGAGGTCTGGGATATAGAGATTGCTGAAGAACTGGCCAGGCTGGGCGAAGGTGTCCAGCAGATGACTGAAGAACACTGGCGGATTGTAAATTACATTCGCAGTTATTATCTACAAAAAGGCCAGGCCCCGATGATCAGGAAAATGGTCAATGAAACCGGGATTAATTTAAAGCATATCTACGAGCTTTTTCCTTCAGGCCCGGCCAAGGGTGCCTGTAAAGTGGCCGGCTTGCCTAAACCGGATGGCTGCGTCTGACGATCATAGTTCCTGCTAACTCAGTTTGATCCCGGCTTTTTTCTCATTTATCTCTTGAAGGCGGCAATTTCTTTTACTGCTTGAATGGCCGTTTTGATTTCTTCTTCAGTATTAAATGGCCCGACTCCGAAGCGGACAGCACCTTTGATCTTATCAGTGCCAAGTTGTTCGTGAACGAGCGGAGCACAATGCAAACCGGTTCGGCAAGCAATATTGTAATCAACGTCCAGCATGATACCAGTATCCTGAGCTTCCAGTCCTCTGACATTAAAAGAAATAACGCCAATGTGGCGGTCAAGTTGATCCTGACAGTAGAGGGTAACGCCTTCGATCTCTTTCAATCCTTCCACCAGCATTCTGGTCAGCCGCATTTCCTGTTCGTGAATTGCTTCCAGTCCTCTGGCCAGAACCCATTTAACCCCGGCGTTCAAGCCAGCCAGACCCAAAAGGTTTATAGTACCGTACTCCAGTCGCCAGGGATATTCTTCAAGATGGGTTCTTTGAGCTGAACGAACACCTGTCCCACCGGCCCGGGTGATTCTGATATTGGCTTCAGGGCCAACGCATAGTCCTCCGATGCCGGTCGGGCCAAGAAGTGATTTATGCCCGGTAAAGGCTACTACATCAATATTCATATCGTTCATATTGATAGGAATTTTCCCGGCTGATTGCGAGGCATCAATTAAAAAAGTTATTCCCCTTTCTTTACAGATACGACCAATCTCATTTACCGGCTGAATGGTCCCGATGACATTAGAGGCGTGGTTAACAACTACCAGTTTGGTATTCTTTTTGATTTTCTTTTTAATATCATCAGGATCAACAAAACCCCGGCCATCAAAAGGGACATAATCAACTTCTACCCCGGTCAACGATAAATGATAGAGGGGACGAAGAACTGAATTATGTTCTAGGGTGGTGGTAATAGCCTGATCTCCTGGCTGAAGTAACCCAAAAATAGCCAGGTTAAGTGCATCGGTCGAATTATAGCCAAAGCAAACTCGGTTTGGCTCATCTCCTCCAAAAAAGTCGTTTAGAAGCTTTCTGGTTTCTTCCACCATTTCACCCGCTTCCAGGCACAGGTCATAACCTGAACGGCCTGGATTTACACCGTAGTGGCGGTAAAAATAATCCATGAACTGGTAAACTTCTTCTGGCTTGGGAAAAGAGGTGGCGCCGTTATCAAGATAAATTAAACCCATCTTAAAAACCTCCTGCTTGATTATAAATGGTCGTCATTGTCCCGATGAAAATCGGAATAAATGCAGCCTGACTTACAGTTGATGTCCATAATCAAATATAGCCATTTATGTTATTAAAAATGCATCTGTTTATCAATGTAAAAAAATTGCTGGTAGCACACTAGGTATCCTGGATTTTATATAACCGGGAAGAGCCGAAAAAATATTTTAAAAAAGTATTGAAATTTAGCTGAATGGTGCTAATATTTATGGCTAAAATGAAATATTTTGTTTCTCTCGGCAGTAATCTCGGCGATCGGGCTCGCCATTTAAAGCAAGCCCGTCTTTTGCTGGAAAAATCAGGTGCCAGGATTTTAAGGCAATCCTCAGTCTATGAAACTGAACCGGTAGATTATCAAAACCAACCCTGGTTTTATAATCAGGTCCTCGAAGTTGAAATAGCCTGCAATCCAATTTCCTTTCTTGACCTGGTTAAGGATATTGAACAGAAGTTGAGACGCCGACCGACTTTTGATAAGGGGCCACGGGTCATAGACATTGATATCCTGCTGGCAGAGAAAACGGTTGTTCAGACCCAGAGATTAATGATTCCTCACCCCAGAATGAGCTTCAGGAATTTTGTTATGATCCCCCTGAGCGAAATTGCCCCTGATCTCATTCACCCTCTTCTTCACCAGCCCATAGCGGAACTCGCCAGAAATACAGGCGACACTTCTCTGGTCAGAAAAGTGCAAGAAGCTTCCCAGCAACTGGCTGTTTGATAATCGCCTGAAACTATCAAATTTAAATTCAGCCTCAGTGTTGTGGTCTTTCTAAAGGCGGTTATCCAGGCTGGCCAGATTCAATTTTTAAACCAGACTATCGATCTTTTTGACCGGAACCTGTTTTAACCGAGCTATAGAAAATTGAATTGAAAAGAAGCTTAAAAGTGCCCCGTGGCTGGGCCCGATACTGCACGGGAAAGCCGAGAAGAATAAGGCGGCCTTTTTCCACCGGCACTTCCACTATAGCTGCTTTTTGCTGAACTAAATTCTGGCCGTAAATCCAGCCGCTGAGCAGCAGTCTGTCGCCGGCATATCTGGCTACGACCCGGGGAGCGTTTTTATCGGTGAAAGAAGGATAGACATCGAAAGCACAGCTGTCGGCAAAAACAACAGGCTGGGGATTGCTCAGCCCATAGGCAACAGGGTGGGAGAGGTCAAATTCTGCCTGAAGGATTGAACCAACACAATTAAATTCTTCTCTCCTGGCCTTTTCGAGGATGTTTCTAACTGGCGCTTTAAACTCCTGAGTGGCCAGGTTACAGGTAGTATTCATAAAAATTAAGGTGCCACCCTCCTTAACAAACTCTTTGAGGTTATTGATTCCGGTAACAGTCAGTCCACCCACATAGTCAGGCGGCATAGTGCCTTTTTGATGGCCATTAATCATAAGATCAACTGAGTAGTGGTCAGGTAGAATAATCGCATCGTAAGCAGCAGCCAGATGGCCTGCTCTGATTTCAGCGTCATGCAAAATATGGTAATTGAACTCCTGTTCATCAAGGACATATCTTGTCCAGCCCTCATCATTGGCTGTAACCCAGGATTGATAGAGGCCGGTTCTGGGACTGTTGATTTCATAAGTGTCAACAGCTGGCGCAGACGATAAAGCCTGAATTTTGAGCTTCAGGTTGCTGGCCAGTTTCTCCATAAAATCACGGCTGCAGCCACTGGCAATAATTGTCCCTTCAGCATAATTCTGGCCGTCGGCGGTAAAAGCCTTTTTAGTCCATTTGATTTTGCCCCTGGCCTTGAGGATACGATTCATAGCGGCAAAAGAAGCATTCTGGGCGTGGTCCAGTAAATAAACACCTCCGCCTGCTTCTATTTTTCCTTGAGGAAAATCAAGCTCCCTGATTCTGGTCATTTTAACTTTAAGCGGAGTATTGGCGGCCTTAACCTGTAGATTGAACTGATAGCTTAGAGTCCAGCCCATCATGTCATAGGCTTCAATCGGCGCCCCTTCGAATTTCTTGCTGGCCACGAGTCCCTGCCAGAGGTCAGGGTATTTTCTGAGGTCCGGATAATGCTGTTCTTCCAGCATATTCTTGGCAAAGAATCCGAAAGGCTGACTGGAAGGTATGAGGAATGTTCCTTTTGGATAACTGATGCCATCACAAACAAAATCTTCATCGGCCCGATAAATATCAATGCCTAGAAGTATCAGCCGGCTTAAGAGGACTCCCAGATTTCCAGGATCCGGCTGACTCACCGGCATGATCCAGCCATAAGGTGGTTCATGCTGAAAACGATTGATGACTTCAGTCGCCATCTTATATTTGTTGAAAAGAAGATCCTGACGGTATCTGGCCGTTGTTTCCAGAACAGCTCGGGAAGCGGTAAGACAATAATCCACTGCGTCTTTTAACCGCCACCAGCCGCCTTTCCAGGGGCTGGGGTAAAAGGCCGACATGGTCAGATCCTGATATTCTGGTGGAAAATCACGGACAGTATAAAAGCGTGGCGTAGCATAACGATAGAGGGCGGTCTCAGTCAGTATAGAGATTATATTGTGAGAATCTACCACCTGGGTAACATAACCGGGATACCAGGTGTCAAACACAATTCTGGAAATAGCACCATCTTTATTTTCTGAATCAAAGGCTGCTCCCATGGCCGAGCCGATGAGATTCTGCCAGCGGACAATAAGCGGGTGAACATTGGGATTGGTTGGTTCGGAGCTTGGCGGCAACCAGATTCTGGCCGGAAAGGGAGCAGTCTGGTGATGATTATACAGCACAACCGGATACCATTCCTGATTGACCAGGCGGGAAATATTCTGTGTTTCCAGCAGGTTAGCCAGGTAGGAGTCGCGGTTATTGTCATGTCCGCCGTAGTAATGATATAGATAGGGCAGGGGAGAAACTTCATAAGGCGTCCCCAAATTCTTCTGATACCAGTCAGCCACCATATTCATACCGTCGGGATTGGCAAAAACCAGCAGGCAGATGACCTCATTAAGGATTTTTTTGGTCTTCTCGTCTTCGCCCGAGACCAGATCATAAGCCAGTTGAACCAGGTGCTGGGCAGGGGCACATTCGGTCGCATGGAGACCGCCGTCAATATAAACTACAGCCCGCCCTTCAGCTGCCAGTCGCCAGGCTTCGGCTGCCGAGGCTGCCTGCCCCAGCGACAATCTTTTTATGATGTCTTTATATTCCTGTAGTCTGGCCAGATTTTCTGGCGAGGAAATAATGACATAATACATGGGGAGGCCAAGAGTGGTCTGGCCCATCTGCTCTAACTTGAGGCGGTTGGAGACCGAGGCCAACTTCTTGAGATAATCTATTGCTTGCTCATAGTTGATTAAATGATAATCTGCTCCAATTTTAAAACCAAGAATTTCTTCTGGCGCCGGAATAACTCCAGCCTGAAGGACGGCCGGAAAGCCAGAAAGAAAAGTGGCCAGGACCAATAGGATTAGCAGGGAATAAAGCTTTTTCATTTTATTTCTCCAGAACTGATTTATTCAAAAGCATTTTCAAAATGTTCTATTTCTATCTGTCCGTTGGGACCAAACAAAATGCTGATGACATCAAAGCGGCAATCAATATTGTTCAGGTTGTTCAGATAAAGATACCCTTCGGCTGCCCGTCGTAGATGATACTTTTTCCGGGGGGTCAAGGCTTCTTCTGGTGTGCCAAAATCAGCTGAACTTCTCGTCTTAACTTCGACAAAAACCAGATAGCTGCCATCACGGGTAATCAGATCTATCTCTGTATGATGGAAGTTAAAATTATGTTCAAGAATTTGATAACCCTTTTTCTGAAGATAAGCGGCGGCCAGCTCTTCGCCCCAGCGGCCAAAGGGTAGAGAATTTATTTGATCTTTTTCCACCGAACGCCTTCTCTGGTATCTTCCAGAACAATGCCCTGCTGTAGAAGCTCCTGGCGAATGGAATCGGCCAGGGCAAAATTTTTCTCCCTTCTGGCCTGTTCTCTCTGTTCAATTTTTCTAAGTAGGTCAGCCGGTAGCTCTTCTTCCTTTTTTTCAGGCAGAATAGCCAGCACTTGATCGATCTCATAGATGGCAGTTAGAACCTGGTCGGCGGCTGGACGGCTGATTTCATTTCTGGCTAACTTCGAATTAATTTCCCGGATAAATTCAAAAACTGCAGCCAGAGCTGAAGAGATATTAAGATCATCAGCCAGGCTGGCCTTAAAATCAGCCAGAGCCTTGTCGGTCAGAGTAGAAATGGCGTCGCCCTGGTTTTCTCCTTTTGGAGGTAGCGGCTGGTGTTCGAGTTCATAGACAAAATCAATAATCCTCTGGCGAGCAGCTCTGGCCTGATCAAGATTATCAAAGGTGAAGTTAAGCATCTTGCGGTAATGGGTGGAAAGCAGGAAGTAGCGGAGGTCAACCGGGTCAATCTGGCGGGCCAGCAGATCGCGTAATGTGAAAAAATTTCCCTTTGATTTAGACATTTTTTCCCCATTGACCACCAGATGATGGCAGTGGAGCCAGTAGTTGACGAATTTCTGGCCATAATAGGCTTCTGATTGGGCAATTTCATTTTCATGATGGGGGAAAATATTATCAATGCC
>JAKPCG010000216.1 GCA_029553365.1 Acidobacteriota bacterium
CAGCAATAAGAAATAATCAGCCTTATCCCGACGAAGGCGAATAGCCTCTTCCAGAAAAATAATAGCTTCTTCATACATTCCCTGATTAAACAAAGTCCTGGCCTGACGGAACTTAGTGTCTGCTTTTTTCCCCTGATCCTCAGCGGAATCCTGACTGCCGCTACCCAGCTGAGAATCATACTGTTTGCGTTTTGGAGGATCAATCAAAACCCGGTAAGCATTGGTGAGGCTGTTAAAGATTTCATTGATTAGAGAAGTATCTTTAACCTGCTGGTTAAACCGATCTGGATGATATTTACGGGCAAGATTGAAATAGGCTCGCTTTATTTCTTCTTCTGTTGCCGTCCGGCTGACCCCCAGCAGCTCATAAAAATTTTTAGTTTTCAGACTGGCTTTAATCTCTTTAAGTTCCTCCAGGCGGTCTTCTATTCCCTCCATGTCCCGCTCCTGATCTTTCCCTTTGCCCAGATTGTCCTGTCTGAAAGTCGAGGTGAAATCAGAAACTTCAATCATCCCCAGGCAATAAAAAAGGTAAAGGAAGCGGAAAAAATTCTCAGAAGAAAATCCGGGCGGCAAAGACATTCTGTTTATTTCCTGCCTGGTAGAAAAACGCTGAAGTAATTCCTTCTCATCGTCAGTCAAAAGGTAGGCATAACTGGTATTGGCCAGAATGGCTGCTTTCCCCGTGAAAAATTTCTGGAGCGAAGGTTCATATTTCATCCGGCGAATGCCATAATCGATTATAAAGGGAATATCAACGGTGGGGAATTCGGCCGGCGCTTTCAGGTCTGATCGCTCCTGAAAGGAAAGGTCAGCGTCAAAATAATTAAAGACATTTAAAAGCGCTTCTCTGATCTGGAAAGCTAAGGCCTCTCTCAGATCAGTTTCTTTAATCACCCCACTCTTTTTCAAGCTTTCACCCAGGGGCTGGTTAGCTTCGATAAAATCATCTATCCTGGAAAAAGTTTCCTGTTGAATTTTCTGGAGTTTGAACAGGATTTCGCCCAGTCTTTCTGATTTTACATTAGTCTTGACCTGATATGGCTTGCCCTGAATGAAAAAAATATATTTTTCAATCTCTTTTCTTTTTATAGATAGACGGCCACTTTTCTCCTGAAAATAGATATCTTTTAAAAAAAGCGCAATATGTTGCACTGATTATACCTGACTGCCTTTTTTATAGTTTATAAGTTTAGTCCTATTTTTTCAACTTTTTAAGGATAAAAATGAGATCAAGGCAGAACTATTGGACAGAAGACTTTATTTTATGTTATTTTTTACTCATGAAAGTCGCCATTGCTCAAATAAGTTCAGTCCTGGGCCGGGTTGATAAGAATTTAGACAGACATCTCGAGCTTATAGAAAAAGCCGCCAGCCAGAAGGCGGACCTGGTTATTTTCCCTGAGCTCAGCCTGACTGGCTACTCTCTTCAAGATCTGGTACCGGAAGTAGCAATTAGACCAGATTGTTCAGAAGTTATGTCAAGGTTGCTGGCTGCCTCCAGAAATATTGACGTGGTGGTCGGTCTGGTTGAAGAAAGAAAGGAAAATCCCGGTATTTTTTATAACTCCGCTGCCTACCTGAGCCGTGGCAAAATCACTCACCTGCATCGTAAGGTTTTCCTCCCCACTTCCGGCATGTTTGAAGAAGGCCGCTTTTTTGCCGGCGGCCGGGAGTTCCGAGCTTTTCCGGCAGGTTCAAACCGGGTCGGACTGCTTATTTGCCGGGACTTTCTCCATTACAGCTCCAGCTATTGTTTGCTGGCTGATGGGGCCGGACTGATCATCGTTATTTCGGCCGCACCAGGTCGCGGGATAATCAATGAGGACAGCCAGGGCTTTGAGTCCAGTCGAAGCTGGGAATTGATGGGTCAGACTATTTCCTATTTTTCAAGTGCCTATGTAATTTATTGCAATCGGGTCGGACTGGAAAATGGAGTAACTTTCGCCGGGGGGTCCTTCATTTACAACCCTGACGGTCAGCTCCAGTTTAAAGCGCCCTATCTCGAGGCTGACTTTTCAATCCAGGAGATTGATCTCGACCTGATAAGAAAAGCCAGAAAGAACAGGCCCTATAAACGTGACGACCGACCGGATGTCATCCGCTACTCCCTTAGCCGTTTGCTCAGGAAACAAGATGATGAAGATTAACTGCCAGCTCGTCACCAGAGTTTTAACCAGTTTTATCAGGGAAGAAAGCAATAAGGCCGGTTTTGAACGTAATATTATTGGAGTGTCGGGTGGCCTGGATTCTACGGTTTGTGCTTACCTGGCAGTCAGGGCTGTTGGGCCACAGAATATCTTTGGACTGATTATGCCTTTTAAAGATTATGATCAGGAAGGGGTTCGGCTGGCCGAGGAGTGCTGTCGCCTCCTGGGAATAAATTTCGAAAAGATTGACCTTTCCCCTCAGATAGAAGCCTATTTTTCCAGGCATCCGGTTGAGCTGCCAGTTCTTCGCGGCAACAAGATGGCCAGGGAGAGGATGTCTATCCTTTATGATTATTCAGCCCGTCTGAAGGCTATGATTCTCGGGACGAGCAACAAATCAGAATTGTTAATTGGTTATGGAACAATTCATGGTGATCTGGCCTGTGGGATAAATCCAATGGGAGATCTGTACAAGACTCAAGTCCGCCAGCTGGCCCGGTACCTGGAAGTGCCAGAAAAAATTATCAGCCGGAAACCAACGGCAGGCCTCTGGCCTGGCCAGACTGACGAAGATGAGATTGGTCTTAGCTATGAAGAACTGGACGAAATCCTTTTTAAACTGGTAGACGAACGGCTGACCCCGGATGAAGCCATAAAAACCGGCCTGGAAGAGAAAAAAGTTCGCCAGGTGTCCGAATTAATCAGGAAATCTGAATATAAGAGAAAGATGCCGCCCATAGCCAAATTATCAGAACGGACAGTCGGACACGATTTTCTTTACCCTTATGACTGGGGAAAGTAGCCCGGGCCAGGGGCAGGCAGATGAGCCAGAAAGGGCGGTTATTCGTCGTCAGCACGCCGATTGGCAATCTCGAGGATATTAGCCAGCGGGCGCGGAGAGTGCTGGGTGAGGTTGAGGCTATTGCCTGCGAGGATACCCGTCAGACAATCAAATTGTTGAATTTTCTTGGCCTGAAAAAAAGGCTCATTTCCTATTTTCAGCCTCGTGAACGCCAGAAGATACCCCTAATTATTTCTCTGCTCGAAGAGGGCAAGGATGTAGCCCTTGTTTCAGATGCCGGCACGCCAGGCATCTCCGACCCCGGTTTTCCCCTGATCAGAGCAGCTATTGACCAGGGAATACAGGTTGTGCCTATTCCCGGTCCCAGCGCTCTGACGGCTGCTTTATCAGCCGCTGGACTGCCAACTCATAGGGTGCTTTTTCTGGGCTTCCCACCGCCTAAGAAAGTAGCCTTAAAAAACTTTTTACAAAAAATAGCGGAAGAGGAAGCTACACTGGTTTTTTTCCTTCCGATGAGAAAGTTTAACCAGTTTATAGAGGTGGCTCTGGAAGTACTTGGCCCAAGAGAAGCCGTCCTCGCCAGGGAAATAACCAAGGTTCACGAAGAATTCATCCGGGGAAAACTTGATAATCTGGCACTAAAAATCACAGAAGATAAAATTAAAGGGGAGGCTACCGTTATTATAAGGGGAAAATAATTTTTTTGGTAAATACTTGACAAAATGATGCTATGATATTATATATATAAGTGACTAAAGGATTTAAGAAATTTAAGAAGGAGGTTAAACCATGGCTAACAGTGATATCACCAGATGGGATCCTTTCCGGGACTTAACTGTTTTGCGTGACAGAATGAACAGATTGTTTGAGGACGTTTTTCCTTCACTGCGTCTTGAGGATTCAGAATTAATGCAGACAACCTGGTCTCCAGCTGTTGACATCTATGAAACTGAGAATGAGCTGGTCCTGACGGCTGAACTTCCTGGTGTTAATGAAAAAGACGTCGAAATCAGGGTTGAGGACAATACTCTCTCCATTAAAGGCGAAAGAAAGCTGGAAAAGGAGACCAAGGAAGAAAATTATCATCGAATCGAACGGGCTTATGGCTCTTTCTACAGGTCATTCACTTTGCCCAATTATATAGATTACGACAACATTCAAGCTGAATTTGAGAATGGCCTGTTAAGAGTCCATATGCCAAAGAAACCAGAAGTCAAACCCAAAAAGGTTAAAATCCTCAAGCCCGCCAGTGAAGCCAAATCTGAAGAAAAGTCCTCCAAATAAAGGCTAAATGAAGCTTTGATCTTCCGGGGTCTTTGCCCGGCGGGGCAAAGACCCTTTTTTATTTAGGCCCTGGCCAGAGTCAGAGCTCTTATTTCCCGGGCTCCTGCTTTTTTAAGGACGAGAGCACATTCCTTTATGGTCGAGCCAGTGGTATAAACATCGTCAACAAGCATTAAAACCCGCTGTCGAACAAATTCCTTTTTTCTGACAGCCAGAGCTCCTCTCAGGTTCAATTCCCTCTCTTTAGCTTCCAGCGAGACCTGAGCAGGCGTATTTCTCGTTTTAATTAAAATATCACGGTTAAGTGGACAACCGGTCAGTCTGGCCAGCCGCCGGCCTATCAGCTCGGCCTGATTAAAGCCCCGTTCTCTCTCTTTTTTCGGATGGAGCGGGACGGGCAGAATAAAATCAATTCCTGCCAGAATTCCCTGTGGATTAAACTGCCTGTAGAGTTGTTCAGCCAGAGAAGAAGCCAGCGGTTCATTTCCCTTATATTTGAGAAGAATGATCATCTCTTTCAGATGCCCTGAATAGGGTCCCAGAGAGCGATGGAGCTCATAGGGAGGAGGATCGTTTTGACACTCCAAGCAGAGTGAACCCATATCGTTTTCCCCGGAAATAAACCGACCGCAGACCCGGCAAACCGGGCCATGATGGATATCGATTTTAGTCAGGCACTGGTTACAAACTATTTTTTCTTCAGGTTCAAGAAGCAAGCGGCCGCAGAGCTCACAAAAAGAAGGGAAAACAGCCAGCTTAACCGGCAGAGTCAACCGGTTAATCAATTTGGAAATGGTCACTTAGCCGAAACCCCACGCTCTATTTTCTCCTGACAGTTTATACAATATGGCGTCCAGGGAATAATCTGGAGACGCTTTTTCCCGATTTCCTGGTGACAGACCTGACAAAGGCCATATTCTCCTTTTTCCAGTCTTTCGAGTGCCTGGTCAATCAGTTGCAACTGCTCCCGCTCGCTATCAGTTAATCCCAGGAGAAACTCTTTGGTATAAGAAGTCTCTGCCTTATCAGCCACGTCCAGGGCTGTATCAGTTTCAATTTCTTTGCTTTCATGGTAAAACTGACTCAACTTCCTGATAATGCTGTTTTTCCTCTCGAGGAGCAGTTTTCTGTATTCTTCTTTCTCTTTTTTGGATAACTTTAATTTTTCAGGCATATAACCCCCTGTTATTTAGGATAAGCATAACCTTTGATCAAACTTAAAGCTCTATATATCTGCTCAAGGAGAACTGTTCGGGCCAGTTCATGAGAAAAGGTCATCCTCGACAGCGACAATTTCAGATGAGCTTTTTCCATTATTCTCGGCGATAGACCAAGAAAACCACCAACTAGAAAAACCAGCTGGCAGCCCTGATTCATTCCTTTTACCTCAATCAAATCGGCAAATTCCTTTGAGTTTAATTCTTTTCCCGTATCGGAAAGGCAGATAATATATCCATCCTCAGCATATTTTTCAAGCCCCCTGGCTTCTTTCTCCAGAATTTTGTCCACCCATTTTTCCTCCAGTCCCCTGGCCTCCGGCGTCTCTATCAAGCTAACCTGGGCCCATGGCCTTATTTTCTCCAGATAGTCGCGCTGCAGAGTCCAGTAGTTGACATTCCTGGTTTTTCCCGGCCAGACCAGCGAAATTTTCATTCTAAACGGTCTCCATTAAATAAATATTTATCGGCTAAAAGTCAAGAAGAAAAATAGAATCGTCAATAATCGAGTCTGGGAGCATCAGCCCAGAGTTTTTCTAGAGCATAATGCTCTCTCGTTTTTTTAGAAAATATATGGATAACCAAAGAGCCATAGTCAATAAGAATCCAGTCAGCCCTTTCCAAACCTTCTACCCCGAAAGGACTTATGTTCTCTTTTTTTAACTGCTCTTCAATATTTTGATAGATAGCTATATTCTGGCGAGAAGAGTTGCCGTTCATGATGATAAAATAATCGGTGAAGCTGGTAAGCTCCCGCAAATCCAGCACGCACAATCCCTCCGCTTTTTTGGCCTGGCTGGCCTTGATAGTTAACTTAACTTCTTTTGGCAAACTACGTTTGCTAAATTTTTTTTCTCTGTCTTTCAATTTTTCTTTTTATCTCCTTTCCTGTCAAACATATAAACGATTCTTCATAATATAATCTTCAACACCGGGCGGAACGAGACCCGTTATTGGCAGGCCAGCTCGCAATCTGTGCCTTATCTCAGAAGAAGAAATATCGAGGGCATTAATCTCTAAAAGATAAAGGCCAGGCCGGTCGTCCTTCACTTCAGTCTTTTCTCTCTTATCTATCTCTACCAGTAGCTCAGGCTTTATTTTATCAATGACTTTGTCGAGCTTTTCCAGTTCGGAGCCAGGGCGCCTGACCACAATAAAAGAACATTCTCTGAGGAGTTGATTATAATCTTTCCAGGTTTCAATCTCCAGAAAAGCGTCAGAACCAACGATAAACCAGAAAGTATCGTCCGGAAAAAGCTCTTTTAGCTTCCTTAAAGTAAGAATCGAATAGGATGGGCCGGGACTTTTGACTTCCAGATCAGAAGGGATAAATTTTTGATGTCCCTGGCAGGCTATCTCCACCATCCGCCACCGATGGCAGGCTGGCACAACTTCTTTTTGATCTTTGTGAGGTGGGATATAAGAGGGAATAAACAAAATTCTATCCAGAGGAAAATATTTCATGACTTCCTCAGCAGCCCGAAGATGTCCATTATGAATTGGGTTAAACGTGCCGCCAAAAAGTCCGGTTAAAGCCATCTGCTATTCACTTTCACCCTGTTAAACATTTTAATCTTTTTCTGATTTCTCTTCCTTTTCTTCTTTCAGCATTCTGGCCAGCAAGCCAACCAGTTCAGACAAGCCATCGCCTCTCGCCGCGGAGATAGCCACAAACGGCTTCTTTTCTCTCCTGGCCAGTCTTCTGACCGCTGTCAGCCGCTCTTGCTTATTTCCATCCAGTAAATCTATTTTATTGGCAGCAATAATCTGCTTTCTGGCCACCAGATCAGGATTGAAGGCCTTTAGCTCATTCTGAATGACCTCATAATCACGAACAGGATCTCGCCCCGTCAAAGGTGAAACATCAATCAGATGGACCAGTATTTTGGTCCTTTCTATGTGTCGGAGAAACTGGATACCGAGGCCGTGCCCCTCATGAGCACCTTCAATTAGACCAGGTATATCGGCCACCACCAGACTTTCATTTTCTCCCACATCAACCACCCCCAGAGTCGGGATCAAAGTGGTAAAGGGGTAATCGGCAATGACAGGCCGCGCCGCTGATATTCTGGAAATCAAAGTGGATTTTCCGGCATTGGGGTAGCCAACCAGGCCAACGTCAGCGATCAGTTTCAATTCAAGAATGATTTCTATTTCTTCCCCCGGCTGGCCTTTCTCAAATTCTCTGGGAACTTGATGGGTAGAAGTAGCAAAGCTGGCGTTGCCACGCCCTCCCCGGCCTCCTCTAGCTGCTAAATAAATTTCTCCCGGTTTTAGAAAATCATGAAGGATTCGACCGGTCGAAGCTTCCTTGACCACTGTACCAACCGGAACTCTAAGATAAAGGTCCTGACCCTTTTTCCCCCGTCGATTTGATCCCTCGCCCTGGGCTCCCTTTCTGGCTTTATTAATCGGATGAAAACGAAAGAAAGCCAGAGTATTAAGGTTCGGATCGCTCACCAGGTAGATATGCCCGCCATCGCCACCGCGCCCACCATCGGGTCCGCCTTTGGGCACCCGATATTCCCGCCGGAAGCTGACACAGCCATTGCCTCCTTTGCCGGCGATCAGTTGAACTTTTACGCTATCAATAAACAATTTATTACCTGCAGGTGGGAGAACTGGAGACCGGCAGAGATAATCCCCCACTGGTCGTTTCTTACCTGGTTGGAATTAAGAGCGCAGGGAACCTGTCCCATGATTACGAAGTGGCTTCGGTCTTTTCCTCCAGAGGTAAAACCGAAACGAATTTTCCCATCCTTCCTTTGTCTTCAAATTTAACCCGGCCGGGTATCAGAGCGAAAAGTGTGTCATCACCACCCCGCCCGACATTCAGGCCTGGTTTCAATCTCGTTCCCCTTTGCCTGACCAGAATTGAACCGGCTTTAACCACCTCTCCACCGAAACTTTTAACTCCCAGATACTTGGGATTAGAATCTCTTCCGTTAACACCTGATCTCTTATGAGCCATGCTCAATTCTCCTTGCTTTCTTCCTTATTTTGAACCTTCTTGGCTGTCCTGGGCGCTTTTTTTATTGGAGTTTTTTCCGCCTCTGCCACCTCCGGACTGGTGGCCTTTCTGGCTCTCGTCCTGACAGCTTTTTCCACTGGTTTCTGAGCTTCCTCCTCAGCTGGTTTTCTCTCTACATGACCTGACCACTCTGGATATATGCCATCTATTTTGATTTTGGTCAGCATCTGCCGGTGACCTTTTGTCCGACGATAACCTTTCCTTCTTTTCTTTTTAAAAACAGTAACTTTATCATCCTTATAGGTCTCGATTACTTCACCGGTCACAGCGGCCCTTTCCAGATATGGACTACCTACCAGAACACGGTCCTCAGCTTCTATCAGCAAGACCTGATCAAAGGTGACCGCTTCTCCAGGAGCAGCCTCCACTTTTTCTATGGAGAGAACATCTCCTTCTTTCACTCGGTACTGCTTGCCGCCTGTTTTGATAACTGCAAACATAGCTTTTCACCTTTCCGGGGATAAAAATTGAGCCTTAAATTTAACATATAAGCCATTTTATGTCAACCAGATAGCCTGGCCTGTTACTGCTGGTTAACTCAGATGCTTGACCAGAGCTCCCCACCTTTTATCAAGAACAAAACCTTCTTTCATAAAAAACTGAGGAATGAGATAGTGAGTCATGATAAGCTTGATGCCTGAATTTCGCATTCGTTCAATAAAATCCCTCAACATAGCCCGGCCCAGACCTCTTTGCTTATAACCTTTGGCCACCACTATTCCCTCCATAAAAACCACTTCTGAAGACAGGTTACGGAAGCAAATACCCCCAACCACCAATCCATCCTCATCAACCAGGACCAGGTTATGATTTAGCTGAGAAATAACCCGGGGATAATTATCCAGCAGGAAAAGGTGATACAGCTGCCCGATTTCAGCTGGTTCATAACTTTCCCGGAATGTAAACTGATTTCCCTGCCGATCGGTTATGGTTGATTTTATGATCAGCCTTTCCCGTCCCGATTCGCCTGTCTTGGTCAGGTCAAGATCTTTAGTTTCTGTTGCTCTGGGGAAAACCATTCGACTGAATACCTGACGGTCTTCTTCCGACTCCAGATTTGATTGGATTTCCGACAGTTCAACAAACTGGATAGCCATCTTATCAGGCTGGCTCTTCATTTTATCAAGTAATTTTTCAAAAGCCATGATCACTTCAGCTGAGGCTGAAGAAAAATAGGTATGACGGTAAACATAAAATCGGAGCAGCTCTGGACGGGAATTCAGATGGAATTCATTGATAAGTTCGATAACTTTTTTCTCGCGCTCAAAAGGAGTAGCTTGCCCGTTGGCTATTTCCCATTCTTTATATTTGCGGATAGCAGTTAAAACCGAAACGGGCATAACTGGATTCTGGCGAATTTCGCCTAAATAGCTTTCCAGCTGAAAGCGGAATGAGCCAAAACCCTCTACCTCAATATCTTCACACTCGAGCTCATGGAAAAGCTCTTCCAGGAAGTTCAGGGCCCGTTTTTCTTCCCAGACTTCAAAACAGGCATCAAATATCCAGCTTAGATCTATTATCTTCCGGGACCAGGGATAGGCAGCCGCCACCTTCAGGTAGAAGTTCTCGATTATAAGGCGTACCAGGGACAGAGGCCCCCTATAAGGTTTTATTTCCCCTATTTCAATCAAGCCGGGATGTTCTCCATCCACACAAATATTCTCCGGTAAGGCCTGACCGGGGATAATACGGTAGTCTGAAGCGGCTACCGCCCTGAGAATCACTCCGATGGCTTCAATATAAAGCATCCGCCATTCCTGTGGAGTAACAAGAGAAATCGGCCCGCCAGGACGAGTGGCAAAATCTCTGATCCTTTCACTAACATTGAGACGGCTGAAAAAGCGGTAACTGATAGCTTTCAGATCCGGCCGCCAGCTGGCCAGGCGGGGTAAAAGACGAGGATAATTAAAATCCTCAGAAAGACATAAATGCCATAAGATTTTGTCTATGACTCTCTGGCCAAAACGTCCTTTTAAAATTTCCACTCTTAGGTCATAATGCTCTCCCTGAGAAGTGTTGAGGCAAACCCGGAGGTGAAGTCCCGGGTAAATAGAAGCTACTCTTGAAACCCTGATTTCACCAGAAGCCAACCCTTCGGGACTGAAGGAGTTAAAGCCATAGGCAAAAGCAACACTTTCGGCCAGAAAAGTCGGTTCCGACAGAACCTGGCTGATCAATCTTCTTTCTGATTGAGAAAAATCACTGGCAATCTGGAGCTTCTCAAGAATTCTGGCTTTGATATCCTCAGGCAGCCTGACTTTTAGCCGCAGTCTAAAAAGGTTATATAGATTTTCCATTATTTTAAAAGCTTCAGAAGCGAGGGCCGGGTCTTTCCGGTGAAGAGCCCAGCTGGCCAGCTCAGCTGTCACCTGCGGGACAAACTCGGGATGGATAGCGGCAAAGTCGGCCAGCAGTTTAAAAATATGAAGAAATTGATTGATCGTCCCCTCTGCAGCAGGCCATTTCAGAGATTGACGGTAATTAGCTAATCTGCGGCGCAGAGCCTCAAATTGGCCGCCACCCAGGGCCGATGAGGAAATTTCCTCAATGGACTCTTCATTGAGAAAGGTTAGACCCGACTCAACGAAAGCCGAGAGAGAGGGTGTATATTCAGGTAGTGGCTGGTCCAGGAGTAGAAGCCGGTAAGCCCAGCAACGGACTTTCTCTAAAGGATGACTGGCCAGAGCTTCCAATCTGAGTCTGATGAGAATAGATACCCTGAGATTTTCAGCCTGATTGAAAAGTTTTTCATAATCACTCATTGCTCCGAGAGCTGCTTCTTCTGGACCGAAGTACAGTCTGGAAATCAGGTCATGGACCCTGACCAGCGTCAGATCAGTTATTCCTCTTGGCGGCGGGAAATCCTGCTGACCGGACAGAGCTCTCTCAGCCGGCAGCCAGATTCGATTAGAAACGTTACCCAGAGGTGTATCCCAGCCTTCCCGACAGACCAGAAATTTCACCAGTGATGGATTACCGCACCATAAAAGTGGTTGACGAGCAAACAAACCCAGATCTATCGTCCTGTCTTTGATTTCATAGTAGAGATCGCCAATAAGGAATTTATGATTCTGTTGTTCATGACGAATGGCCAGAGAAGCCTCCCGACCGGCAATAACCAATCTGTCTCCTTCCAGGCGAAAATCTTCTTCAATCAAACCAAGGTCTCTTATCAGCCAGAACGGAAGCTTTAGATTGAAATCCCTGGCATTCAGGCCGAGATAATCTTTTTTATACAGCTGTTCAATCACATCAGAGAAATTAGCCACAATTTTTTTTCGATTGAACGAACCTTTAGCCGTCAGTTCGCCCTTCTCACGAGAAAAATCTCTATCCAGAAGGGCGAACTTAATTACCCGCTCATAAGGAGCCAGGCTCAGGTTAGCTGCTTCTATGATTCTCTTATAATATTCCCTTTCCCCTTCTACGGCGGGTAAGCTGCTCAGTTCAGGAGCACTGGTGTCGGGCACGATAAGCAGCGCATTATAGGGCTTGCCATCTCCTACCAGAAAAACATTCTTAAAACCAGGCACAGATTTAAATTTGTCTTCAATTTTTCGAGGGGCAATGGTTTGCCCGCGGTTGTTTTTATAAATATCCTTTATCCGGTCAACCAATCGATAATAGCCATTGGGCAAAACTTCGAAGATATCACCGGTTCTAAGCCAGTAATCGGAACCAGGCGTACCAGGATAAGGGATGTCATCGCCAGGTCCTTTATCTTCCAGATAACGGGCAATATAGTGACCCCTGGCCAGCAGTTCCCCCTCCGGGCTCAACTTCAGCTCGACACCGGGTAAGGCACAACCCTGAGTATCGTCTACATAACGGCCGGGCAGAGTCATGGTCAATCCACCCGTCGCCTCGGTTAGACCGAAACCGGAAATCAAATCAATCCCATATCTGGCAAAAAAATGGAAGACACGAGGCTCCAGATAACCGGCAGCAGAAATTCCCCAGTGCAGTCTGGAGCCAACGATTTTTCTAACCGCTGCTTTTTTTTCATCATCGGTTCTGGCACCAGCAACGGCCTCCCGGCATCTTTCATAGATCTGTACCCAGCGGATAGGCACACTGACCAGACCCGTCGGGTTAACTCTGGGAAACAGACTTAAAAGGGTATCGATAGATGGATTTCCGGAGAAAACATAGGTGCCGCGCCAGAAAATAGAACCAAGAAGCTCGAAATAGCGACCGAAAGTATGGTACAAAGGCAAAAAACTGAGCAGAACTTCATCCTGCCCAACTTCAGGTAAAGCTGCCGCCCGGGCGAATCTCTTGGAAATAAGATTGTAAGTTGAGAAGGAAACCCCCTTGGGAACACCGGTACTGCCCGAAGTATACATGACGGTTGAAACCTGGGTCAGACGAAAGCGGGGTCTTTGAGCCAGAACCTGATCTATCTCTTTGGGATTGAGCGTTCTGATCTGCTCACCGAGATAGAGCGAACTTCCTGCCGGTTCAATTCTCTGCAGGGTAAGAATGGCAAAATTCAGACCAGCTTTTTGCTTTAGCTGCTCGAGCAGTTTTAATCTTTCCAGATTATCAGTAATAACGATGTTTATTTTCAGCTGGTTAAAAATCATCTCCAGATTTTCTAGATTAAAAGTTGGATTGAGCGGTGTCACCAGAATGTCATAGAAAAGGCAGGCCAGATCGCTGCAGGCCGAATCAAGATGATTTTCACTGAAAATAGCTACCCGCGGCTCAAGTGGAGAGGCCAGTAGATAAAAGTAGCCAGCCAGCATTTTCAGGTAGGAAGCGATTTCTGAATAGGTCCAATTTCCCCCTTTTAAAGTAGACAGGTCAAGGAAAAGTATCCGATCTGGATTTTCTTTGACTCTATCTTCAAATAAGTCCAGAAGGTTATAATTTATTTTCTGGATGAAGCCAAAACAGGTTTCAGCCCATTCCCAGTTTTTCTGGGGATAAGGCAGACATCTAAGGAAGGTTGAAGTTGAGGTCAGGTTTAAATAGGTTCTGATTATTTCCGGGCTAAGACTTTCGACCTGCCCCCCAGCCAGAAGTCTGGAGGCCAGGGTCACTATGTCCTCAGCCAGGCGCGGGTTGGTGGCGGGCAGCTGGGCAACCCAGGAATTTAAAAGTTCCTGCAGAGAAACTTTCGATCCTGGTCGAAGATCTTTTGCTTCTGTCATAAAATGAAAATTAAGGCAATTTAATTCTGGCTATTCAATCTCGACTTTCATTCTAATATATATAGACGGCTTAGTCAAAAATGAACCTGGCTGGCTTGACAACAGAGTTTCTTTCTCTTAATTTAATCTTAAGTTCTGGCTGGGCGGTTAGCTCAGGGGCAGAGTGTCGGTCTTACAAACCGGAGGTCACTGGTTCGAACCCAGTACCGCCCACCAGTAAAAATGGCATAGCAGATTATATTTCCTATTTTTGATCCAGGTTGGTGGCTCTAATTTTTTGTATCTATAACTCAATCCGAAGCGGGCCCAGAATTCAGCTAAAGGCAGGACTGAGCCAGGAGCGAGGGGTTGCCCGTCAGTATCAGTATTAGAGAAGGGGGAAAAACAAGCTCTGTTGCCAGCTAAGCCAGTCTAAATATACCTTTATAAATAGGTTGCAGGATCTGTTGTTAACCTATAAAATGGCCGCGGAGGGTTAGAATGGCTAAAGCCAGAATTCTGATTGTTGAGGACGAAGCACTGGTAGCCAGAGACCTGGTTAATATGATCAAGTCTCTCGGTTATGAGGTAACTGATCTCATTCAGAACGGCGAAGCAGTTGTCCAGAGCGTCGAGAAAAACCGCCCAGATCTGGCTATCATGGATATTGTTCTCAAGGGCCGCGTTGATGGAATCGAGGCAGCCGCTATCCTCTGGGAAAAATATTCTATACCGGTAGTTTATATAACTTCATTCGCCGATGACCTGACCTTCGAGCGAGCCAGGTTAACCGAACCCTTTGGCTATTTAATCAAACCTTATGAAGAAAGAGAACTGGAATTGACCATTGA